>JBCBJZ010000006.1:0-49819 GCA_038522635.1 Pseudomonadota bacterium
TGCGGCCTTTTGGAAGAAGCCAACGGCCTGCTTGCGGTCCTTGCCAACGCCGCGCCCCCGCCACAGCATGATCGCGAATTCAAGTTGGGCTGGCGGGTGGCCGGCGCGCGCTGCCCGTCCAATCCAATGCGCGGCCTTCTTGACGTCGCGTTCAACGCCGCTGCCGAGCGCGTACAGCGTCCCAAGGTCGTACTGGGCCGGCGCATGACCCGCCTGTGCGGCGCGGTCAAACAGAAGTGCGGCACGTTTGATGTCGTTCTTGTCACTGCGGGTGCGCGCGTAGATGAGCGCGAGGTTGTAAGTTGCGAGAACGTGCCCGCTGCGTGCGGCCAACCGGAAGTAATCCGCGGCGATTTTGAGGTTCTTGATGACGCCTTTGCCGGTGGCGGCCATCACCCCGTAGGCGAAAGCTGCCTGTTTGTCGCCAAGGCGGGCAGCGCGCGCGTACCAGCGGCCGGCTATGACGTCGTTGCGCGGGACGCCGTGCCCCCCGGCGTAGATGCGGCCGATCAAAGTGTGGGCTTGCGCATCACCGGCGGCGGCGGCCTGCCGGGCCATGCGTAGCGCTGTGAGGTATTTGCCGAGGTCGAAAGCGGTGTAGGCGTCCTGGGCGAGCGCGGAAACCGTGCCGGGTTTGGTGGGCGTACCGCTCACTGTTGGCTTGCGAGCTTTGGTGGCCTGCGGCGATTTTTTGGCAGGCGCTGCGGGCGCCCGCGTTGTGCGTTTGCGCTTCGCGTCCGGTTGGGTGCGCTGCCGTCCCTTCGGTTTTGCGGGTTTGGTGGTCGGCACTGCGGCGCGTGGCTTGGATGGCGGCGTCGTGGCGCGGGTAGACCACGAACTGGTCTCAGCCAACGCCGCGGCGGGGGCAAGGCTCGTGACTACGGCCACCGCGCTCAAGACCAGCGCCGACAGGCGTGCCGCCCGCGCCATGCAAGCAGCCGCAGGCCTTGAGCGCCTGACATTCGTCTTTTGCGCTGCCGTTTGATGTCGCATCGTTGCCATGCTTCTTTTCCTCGCGCCGGTTGCCGCGAAGGTCGCACGCTTAGCCTTTGGCCTGCGTTTTCGCCCATGCGGTCCGCTGTGCTGATCCGCGCGCGATGGCGTCGGCGCAGGCTGCAATCGCGTCGTCGCCTTGCGTCCCATCCAAGGGCAGCGCGATGAACTCGACACCGCGGGACGCCAAAAATGCGGCTTCTTCGGGGCGGACGACGTCAAGCGCCATGCACGGCACTTGGAAAATCTGTGCCCACCACAGCGCGTGGGCGTGGCGTTGAGGGGGAGCGGTAGGGGCGGTGCTTGGGACGTCGCCGGTGACGTCACCAGCGACGTCAACGGTGACGTCATCAGTCACATCGCTCGTGAAGTCAGGAGAGGCGTTGGTGTTGGCACCGGGCCGCGCGCCAACCGCAGGCGCGGCGGGCCTAAAGGCAAGATAGTCAAGATCGGTTTCTGCCAGCACCATCGCGGCGTGGCGTTCGCCGCCCGGCTCGATGCCGATCACCCGGTCGCGGCCGAGCGCTGCGCGCAGCGCGGCAACATCGACGCTGTCGTCGTCGCTTCCCCATTCGTGCTCGCGGGCGCTCGCGTCATCGCTACGGTGCAAACCATCGGCACCGATGCGGTTGGCCAACGCGAGCTCGTGCGCCAGATCGCCCGAGGATCGCAACAGCGCCACCGTTTCTGTGGCCCGCACGGCCGCGACCAGCGCGGCGGCATGCGTTTCGTCGAGAACAGGCGATGGCCCCAGCTCCAGGATCACAACGGCCGGCGCATGCTTGAGCAGCGCCTGGATCTGCGGAAGCTCGAAGTCGGCAGCCGCAACGTCAAACACCATCTGCGTCGGCGCCGTATGCGCCACATGCGGCACCGTCGCGTCGATCGCGTCAATCACGGGGGACACATCGGCTGGCGACGAATCGGTCATGTCGCGCAAGGCGTCTTGAGGCAAACCTGCGCCGGTGTTGGTTCGCTCGTTAGCCATCGCGACGCCCTTACATTGTTCGCCGTGTGCATGCGCGCCACGAAGGGGCGCCGGCAGATTTGTGCATCCGTAGAAGGTGTTTGCGCTCATCGGACCCATAAATGTGTTCCACGTGCCACGAAACACCCTTGGCGGTGATGCAACACTTAGACTAGGTTCCGCTCGCGCTCAGGCGGGCCGTTCGGCACCGCCCAATCAAATCGAAAACATGGGAGACCACACCACATGGATCGTCGTTCCTTCATCAAGAAGGCGGGCGTGGCCGCCGGCGCCGGCGTAGCCGCAACTTCGCTTGCGGTCTCAGCCAAGGCAGCCAGCCACGCGAAGAAAGATGCAATGGCGGCTCCGGCCAGCGCCACCAAAAAGAAAGAGATGAACGTCGTCTCGACGTGGCCGAAGGATTTCCCGGGCCTTGGCACCGGCGCACAGCGCCTCGCTAAGCGCATCGAGGACCTGACCGACGGCACGATCAAAGTGAACTATTTCGCCGCTGGCGAGCAGGTGCCGCCGTTCGGCTCGTTCGACCACGTGGCGTCGGGCAAGGCGCAAGCCTACCACGCCGCAGACTACTACTGGAAAGGCAAGCACCCGGGCTTCGCCTACTACACCGCTGTTCCGTTCGGCTTCATCTACACCGAAATGAACGCCTGGATTAACCACCTTGGCGGCCAGCAGCTGTGGGACAAGCTCGGCGGCGAATTCGGCGTGAAGTGCTTCGCAGCCGGCAACACCGGCGTGCAGATGGGCGGTTGGTTCCGTAAGGAAATCAACTCGGCCGACGACCTCAAAGGCCTGAAGATGCGCATCCCGGGCCTTGGCGGCGACGTCATGGCCAAGCTTGGCGCCTCGCCCGTGTCGCTGCCCGGCGGTCAGATCTACGAAAACCTGACCTCAGGCGCGATCGATGCGACGGAATGGGTTGGCCCGTGGAACGACTACGCGATGAAGTTCTACGAAGCCGCGAAGTTCTACTACTACCCTGGCATGCACGAGCCCGCCTCGCAGCTCGCCTTCGGCATGAACGCCTCCTTCTGGGGCAGCCTGTCGAAGAACGAGCAGATCATGATCCAGGCCGCCTGTGCTGAAGAAACGCTGAACTCGATGTCCGAGTACAACGCCAAGAACGGTGAGTTCCTGGCCAAGCTGCGCAACGACCACGGCGTCAAGCTGCGTCGCTTCAACGAAGACATCTACGACAGCTTCGGTAAGGCCGCGAACGAAGTGTTCGAGACCACCCGTCAGCACTCGAAACTGGCTGGCGAAATCCACGAAAGCTTCCTGAAGGCACGTCAAGATGTCGGCGCCTGGATGAACCTTTCGGACGGCCCGTACTTGGCTGAGCGCAACCGGGTGCTCGGCGTCGAGTAAGACCGCTTCGGTCTTGATGACGACATCGGGCGGGTCTGATCGGCGATCGGGCCCGCCCTTTTCTTTGACGCTCAGGCCATGGCGCTTGCAGACCTAATCCCGCGTGCTGGAACCGGCCAAGGCGCCCACGCGCTGAAGAAGCGCACAAGAGCCAAGGCGCAAGGGTGGTCACGCCGCAACGCCAGCTGCGCGACATCAACCTTTCGAAGGTTTAGGCGCTACACATTGCCTGCTGGGGCTGTCACTTTAGCTTGACGAGGCGAACCATGCGTTTGCGGCGTCAAGGCCCGCGCAGCGGTGCTGCCGATGGTGCGAAGATCGCTCATCCAGCTTCAGCTGTGAAGGCAACCGCCGCAACACTGCATCGAACACCGCATCAAAAACCGCGAGGCCGATCGAGAGACCATGAGCGCAGATGCCGTCGCCGCCCCGACCGATGCGCCCGCCGGGGCCGCCGAACCCGTCCGCGAGGGCGTCGCCATCACCGGTGGCGCGCTAACTTTCGCGGTGCGCTTTTTCAGTTGGGGCACCGTGGCGGCGTTGCTGGTGTTTCTGGTCAACAACTACCTGACGTTCTGGCAGGGCTGGCCTGGAGCTGACAGCGTCGCAGCGACCTTCGGGCTCGGCAACGGGCAGGGCACACCGGGTACCTTCGGTTGGCTGCAGTTTCTAGCTTATCCCGCACTGCTGGCGCTGACCGCAGTTCTCGTGGTCTCATCCACCGGGCGCACGTTGCGAGTTGAAGCCGCTTCCCTGAGTGATCTCAGCGCGTGGGTGATCCGCGTCGCGTTCTGGATCGTGTTCCTGGTCGGCCTCGCCGACATGGTGATCTCGTTCGCCCGCGTTGAGGGCTTGCTGCCCGCCTGGACCACGCCCGAACTTGCGCAAAAGCTGGGACGATCCACCTTCCGCGGCACTTATGTGCATATGCCGCTCGTCGGGGTTGCCTTGATCCTGGCGTCGATCACGCGCGGGATCACGTTCATTTGGCTGGCGCTGCTGGTGGTGGTGGCCGAGTTCGCGATCGTCATCACGCGCTTCATCTTTTCCTACGAACAAGCCTTCATGGGCGACCTCGTCCGCTTCTGGTACGCAGCCCTGTTCCTGTTTGCGAGCGCTTATACGCTGTTGGAAGAGGGGCATGTGCGCGTCGACGTCGTCTACGCCAGCTTCAAGCGCAAAACACGCGGCTACATCAACGCCTGGGGTTCGTTGCTGCTGGGGTTGCCGCTGTGCTGGTCGATCTTGATCGTCGGCATGGGTAACAAGGCCTCGCTGATCAACTCACCTTTGCTGATCTTCGAAGTGAGCCAGTCCGGCTTCGGCATGTACGTGAAGTACCTGATGGCGGGCTTCATCGCGATCTTCGCGATCTCCATGATGATCCAGTTCGTCTCTTACCTCTGCGATAGCGTCGCTGAGATCCGTGATGAGCCGGGCGGGCGCGCCCCTGCCGAAGAGGTGGTCCACTGATGGTATGCCGCGCGCCGCGCGCCGACGCCGCAGGCAGATTTGTACGTCTCCTCTTCCGACACGCGACCGCTCAGCCCTGCCAACCTTCCGCCTTTGGGCGTCCCGACCTCATGCCACAACGAGCCTGACACGCCATGGAACTGTTCTTCCTCGCCCTGCTGTTCTTCCTGATGGCCTTCGCCCTGGCGTCTGGCTATCCGGTCGCTTTCGCGTTGCCCGGTGCCGCGATCCTGTCGATCCTGTTGGCGGCTTTTGCGGGCTGGCTGTTTGAGGGTAACGCGGACGAATACTTCGTGCAGGGCGGTTGGGAGGAATGGCTCGCCGCCGGGGTCATCAACTTCAGAGGCGTTTACTGGGAAGTCGAACGCGACACCCTGATCGCGATCCCGCTGTTCGTGTTCATGGGGATCATGCTGCAGCGCTCGAAGATCGCGGAAGACCTGCTCGTCACGATGGCGCAGCTGTTCGGCCCGGTGCCGGGCGGCCTTGGGATCTCGGTTGTGTTTGTGGGCGCGCTATTGGCAGCGACCACCGGCATTCTGGGCGCAACCGTCGTCGCGATGGGGTTGATCTCGCTGCCAGCGATGATGCGCAACAACTATTCGAATGCGCTCGCCTCCGGCACCATCGCGGCGTCGGGCACGTTGGGGCAGATCATCCCGCCCTCGATCGTGCTGATCATCCTCGCCGACCAGCTTTCCAACGCGGTCGACCAGGCTGAGACCGCCCGCAAGGCGTTGCACAAGGAGAGCACCGGCCAGTTCTCGATGCCGTCGGAATTCTCCGTCTCATCGACCAGCGCGGGCGACATGTTCTTGGGCGCGCTTGTGCCGGGGCTGATCCTCGTTGGCCTCTACATGCTCTTCATCCTGGTGGTGGCTTTGGTGCGCCCGAAGATGGCACCGGCTGTCCGCGTGGAGGGCAAATGGGATTTCGCCTTTTGGCGCAACGTTGTCCTCGCGTTGGTGCCACCGCTAACGCTCATCCTCGCGGTGCTCGGCTCGATCATCCTTGGCGTTGCGACCGTCAACCAGGCCGGCGCCATTGGCGCCGTCGGCGCGATGATCATGGCCGGCTACCGGCTGATGGAAGGCCAGCGCGGCGCGTTCTACCCGGCGATCATTGCCGGCGTATCGCTGGTTGCGATCGCCATCATCACCAGCAACTACGAACTCAACGTCAAGAACATCCGCACCGCCGACGACCAGTTCGGCGTCACCATGGCGGTGATCGCGGTTGCGTTTTTCCTGCTCGCGGTCATCTGGAGTGGCTGGCGCACGTTCCGTATCGACAACACGTTGCGCGGCGTCATGATCGATACCGCGAAGACCACATCGCTCGTGTTCATTATTCTGTTGGGTGCCGCGATGCTGACGGCGGCGTTCCGCGCGTTCGGTGGGGAAGAACTCGTGCGCGAGTTTCTGCAGACGCTGCCGGGGGGCTTCTGGGCGCAGTTCATCATCGTGATGGCCGTAATTTTCCTGCTCGGCTTCTTCCTCGACTTCATCGAGATCGCGGTGGTGGTGGTGCCGATCGTGGCGCCCATCCTGCTGATGGATCCCTCAGCCAACATCACCGCGGTCTGGCTCGGCGTGATGATCGGGCTTAACATTCAGACGTCGTTCTTAACGCCGCCCTTCGGTTTTGCGCTGTTCTACCTGCGCGGCGTCGCGCCAGCCGCGTTGAAGACCGTACAGATCTACAAGGGCGTGGTGCCTTTCATCATTTTGCAGCTCGTCGCGCTTGGCATCGTCGGCTCCTATCCGCCTTTGGTGAATTACCTGCCGCTGCGGTTGTCGCTCACCGCTGACACCGCGCCACCACCGCTTAATCCGAAGCTGCAGCCGTGCATCGAAGAATACGTGTTCGCCGAATACGCTGCGCGGGGTGACACCATCCGCCAGGCGATCGCGCGGGCGCAGGAGCAGGACCTCTCGTACTTACCCTCCAACGTGCGCTCCGACCTGCAAGGCGCGTTCAAGAAGGCTGGCGCCACCTTCGGCATGCTGCAGGCGATCGCGGCGACGGAGAAGGACCTTAAGGCGGCCGTGCCCGCCTACCGCCCGCTGCACCGGGAGGTGCGTGCTCTGGAGCGCCGCCGTCGCCTGCTGAAAAAGGAAATCGACCTGCTGTCCACCACGATGCGTCGCCTGGAGGTCAACCAGACGGCGCGGCGCGATGAACTGCAGACGGAGATCGCGCACCTGGAGGACCAGCGCCAGGCGTTGCTGAAGGAGATCCCGGCCGGTTGGAAAGATGCCAACGCGGCCTTCGCCAAAGTGCGCAAGGCCGACATGGATGCCCGCCGTGCTTACCGGCGCAACGTGGACGCCGCCTATGAGCCGATCCGTGAGACGATTGCGGTGATCGGCAGCGCGCCGGCGCTGATCGCACTGAAGACGGAGGTTGCGGGCCTGCGCAAGGCGCTGGAGGAGCTTGATCGGAAGGCCGCGCGCAAGGCGGTGAAGGATGTTGTGCGCAAGCTCAACCGGGTGAAGGGCGCGCGCCGCATCGGCTCTTCGCTGAACCGCGTCGCCCGCACCTTGCGGCGTCGCACGCCCAACATGGAGAAGGCGCAGAGCCAACTGGCGAAGGCGATCGAGCGCTTCGATCAAGATGTGGCGTGGCGTCAGCGGGCGCGCACCGATCTGCTGCCGGGGCTGCAAACCTACGAGGCGGCGATCCGCGATACGATCGGCTTGCGCTTGCAACCCAAGATACCGCGCGAGCAGGCGCTGTTCATTGCCGGCTGCAACGCCAACCATCGTGACATCTCGCTGAACTTCTGATGCTGATGGACGCTTAACTTTCGCGCGCCACGCTGGCACACTCTAGGGGTTGTGACATGCGCGGAGGCCTAGCGTGAACGCGGAACCACCAAACCTGGACGCCAACGATCCGTTGGGCCTCAGCGCCGAAGAGGCGATGTTCCGTGATAGCGTGCGGGGTTTCGCCCAAGCGCATTTGGCCGAAGGGGCGCTCGCGCGCGCGCACGCCGGCGCTTACCCCTTCGACGTCGCCCGCCTGTTCGCAGCCCAAGGCCTGCTCGGAATCACGTTGCCGGTCAGTGAGGGCGGCCAGGGCGGCAGCTTGATGGATGCGGTCATCGCAATCCAGGAAGTCGCGCTCGTCTGCCCCCGCAGCGCCGATGTGGTGCAGGCCGGGACATTCGGGCCCATCCGCACCTTCGCCGAATACGGCACGCCCGCACAGAAGGAGCGCTACCTCAAGCCGCTGCTCACCGGAGACATCGTCATCGCACTTGGCATGTCGGAGCCGGCCGCGGGCTCCGCCGTCACAGACCTTGCAACGAGCGCACGGCCCGATGGCGACGGCTTTCGGCTCAAGGGCAGCAAGGTGTTCTCGACGCATTCGCCGCACGCCGATGTGTTCTTGATCTACTGCCGCTTCGGCGAAGGTGTCGGCGGGATCGGCTCGGTGCTGGTGGAGCGCGGCCAGGATGGCTTCGATATCGGCAAGCCCAGCCGGTTTATGAATGGGGAAGACTGGGCCCAGCTCTATTTCGACGATGTGCGCATTGAACCTGAGAACGTTTTGTTGCCAGCCGGCGGTTTCAAGCGTCAGATCCAGGGCTTCAACGTCGAGCGCATCGGTAACGCCTCGCGCTCGCTGGCGGTGGGGCGACACGCCTTCAACTTGGCGCGCGCGCATGTGTTGGAGCGTGAGCAGTTCGGGCGTCCCCTGGCGGAGTTTCAGGGGCTGCAATGGTCGTTCGTCGACATGGCGATGAAGCTTGAGCAGGCGCAGTTGATGCTTTACGCCGCCGCGCGCTCTGCCGCTTCGGGTGGCCTGCCCGATCCACACCGTGTTGCGATGGCCAAGCTTGCCTGCAACCAGGCCGGCTTCGAGGTTGCGAATGCGGCGATGCAGGCGATGGGCGCAACCGGTTTTTCGCAGGATTGCCTGGTCGAATATTGCGTGCGCCGAGCGCGCGCCTGGATGATCGCCGGTGGGTCCGTAGAGATCATCAAGAATCGCATCGCAGAAGGCGTCTTCGGGCGGCGCTTCTCGCAACGCCCTGAAGGGCCGCCAACGCCGCGCGTTGCGTTGAAGCCATGAGCGGTCATCCCGACCCGGCGCTGCCGCCTCGTGCTGATCATGGTGCGGGCGGTGGCGATGCTCGCGATGGCGGTGGCGACGACAAAACGTTGCGCCGCATCCTGTTTGCCCCGCGTAGCGTCGCCCTGATCGGCGCTTCCGATGATCTGCAAAAAACCACCGCGCGTCCGCTCGCGGCACTCAAGCGCCACGGCTTTCGCGGGCCGATCTACCCGGTCCACCCCCATCGCGCGCAGGTGCAGGGCCTGCCCGCCTACGAGGCGATCAGCGCGGTGCCCGGCCCGGTCGATCACGCCTACGTGCTGCTCGACAGCGATGCTGCGGTAACCGCCGTCGAAGCCTGCGCGAGCGCGAACGCGAAAGCGGTAAGCCTGTTGGCGGGTGGCTTTGCCGAAGCGGGCGAAGCCGGACGCGAACGCCAGCGCCGCATCCTGCAGGCTGCGCGCGCAAGCGGTATGCGTATCCTCGGCCCCAATTGCCTCGGCATCGTCAACACCCACAACGGCTTGTGCCTCAGCGCCAACGCCGCCTTCACCCATGAAGCGCTGCAGCCGGGACGTGTGGCGCTGTTGTCGCAAAGCGGCAGCATGATCGGCAGTGTGCTTTCGCGCGGCGCTGAGCGGGGGCTCGCCTTCTCGAAGCTGGTGTCGGTGGGCAACGAAGCCGACCTTAACGTCGGCGATCTCGGCCTCGCGCTGATCGATGATCCCGAAACGCACGCCTTCCTGCTGTTCCTCGAGACGATCCGCGATGCAGCCACGCTTGCCGCATTCGCGTCGCGCGCGCACGCAGCGGGCAAGCCCGTGATCGCGTTGAAGCTCGGCCGCTCGCAAGAGGCGCGCGATCTGGCGCTGACCCATACGGGCGCGATGGTGGGGGACGATGTGATCGCGGATGCGTTCTTCCGTGACGTTGGCATCGCGCGGGTGTGCTCGATCGAGGGCTTGGTCGAAGCGGTGCCCCTGTTCGCGAACCGCTTAGGCCCGCACAGCGATCATGCCGACGGTTTTGCCGCTCCCGGCTGCGGTGCTTCGACTGCCTCTACGGCTGCTTCTGCTGCAACGGCGCACGCGCCCCTCGCGCGTCCAGGTATTGGCGTCATCACCACGACGGGCGGCGGCGGCGCGCTCATCATCGATGCGCTTGCCAGCGAAGGCTTGGCGATCACCGCGATCGATGACGCGATGGCCCAGGCCCTCAGCGACGACAAGGTCACCGTGCACCCAGGGCCGATGGCCGACATGACGCTCGCTGGTGCGCGTTACACGACCATGCGGCGCGCGATCGAGACGATGGCGGCGAGCGGCCTGTTCGCGGTCGTGGTGGCAGCGATCGGCACGTCGGCGCGCCATCATCCGGAACTTGCGGTGCAGCCGCTGATCGACGCTAACGTGGAAGGCGGTCAACGAGCAGCGTCTGGCGAAACGATCGTGGCGGCGCATTGTATCCCTGCCGCGCCGGATGCGCTGGCACGGCTTGCTGCTGCCGGGCGCCCCTCGTTTCGCACAGCTGAGTCATGCGCTGACGTGTTGCGCGCCTTAATGCGCTGGCAGGCACCGCGTCGCGGGGTTTCCCCGTACACGCCGCCGCCACCATCGGGGCGTGCGGTGGCGATGGCTGGTCGGGCTGCGGTTGAGCGATTGCGCGCGCTCGGTATCGCGTGTGCGCCGGCGTACAGCGTCGACCTGACGAGCCTTGATGGGCCCCAGGAGGGGCCGGGCGCTACGCCAGGGCAGAGCAGGTTCGCCTTGCCTTTCGCCTATCCGGTGGTCGTCAAGATGGACGATGCGGACATCACCCATAAGACGGAACTCGGCGGCGTCATCACCGGGATCACCGACGGAGCTGCCTTGGATGCGGCCCTCGCGACGTTGCGTAAGCGGGCGGCGGCTGCCGGCATCGCGCTGCGCACCGCGCTCGTGCAACCGCAGGTGAGCGCGGTCCAGGAGGTGCTCGTCGGCTACCGACGCGACCCCCTGGTGGGCCCTGTGATCACGTTGGCGCCCGGCGGCGTGCTGGCGGAACTGATGGGCGACATGGCGGTCGCGTTGGCGCCGGTAACGCGCGCTGAAGCCCATGCGATGATCGCGAGCCTGCGTACACTTGAGCCGCTGCGAGGCTACCGTGGGGGCCCCCGTGGTGCCATCGATGCGCTCGCCGAAACGATTGTCGCGCTGTCGGCTTTGGCCGGTGATCCGCAGACGCTGGAAGCCGAGATCAACCCGGTGATGGTGCTCGCCGAGCGCACCAGCGATGCTGCGCATGCGCATGTGGGTGCGATCGCGGTTGATGCGCTCCTTGTGGTCGATGATGGTAGAGTGGCACAGGGCTTAGGCACCGAGACAGGTGCAGGCCGGCCGACTGGCCACGGGAGAGCGGGCCACAACGAAGAGGGCACATCATGACGCAGGACACTGGCCAAGAGCAGACCACCACACGAACCGCCCTCATCACCGGCAGCGGGCTCAACATCGGCCGCGCCATTGCGGTGCGTCTGGCGCGCGACGGGATGAACGTGGTCATCAACGGTTCACGCGATCGGGCGGCGTGCGATGTCACCGCGCAAGCGGCGGCGGAGGCTGGCGGTGCAACGCTGGTCGCCATGGGTGATGTTGGCACGCGAGAAGGCGCGCGCACCGTTGCGGTCCAGGCGCTTGAGCGCTTCGGCCGCGTCGATGTGCTGGTGACGAACGCTGCGATCCGGCCTGAGTCCGCGTTCCTGGAGATGGACGAAGCGGAGTGGGACCGCGTTCTGGCGATCAACTTGAACTCTGCGTTCTGGCTGGCGCGCGCTTGCTTGCCCGGCATGGTGGAAGCGGGCTTCGGCCGCATCATCACCTTCGCCGGGATGAATGCAATCCACGGCTACAAGGGCCGCGCGCACGTTTCGGTGTCGAAACACGCGCTGTGGGGGCTGACCAAGTCGCTCGCCAAGGAGTTCGGCCCCCAAGGGATCACCACCAACATCGTATCGCCAGGACCGATCCGCCCCGAAGGCGGAGACCCGGCCATGGTGGCGCACATCCGCTCGCAGGAAGGGCGCATCCCGGTGGGAAGGCTTGGCGAAGCCTCCGAGGTCGCTGCCACCGTCGCGCTGTTGGCGAGCGATGATGGCGCTTTCATCAACGGCCAGATGCTGCAAGTGAACGGTGGCACGCAGACCTAGAACGGGTTCGCTTCAGGTGAAGCAGAACCGCGTTGTGGCAACCATCGGCAATCGGGCGGCAAAGAGGGGAAGAGCGATGCTGAGGGGCAAACGACTCCAGATGGCCGGAACGGCGGCTTTGATGCTGGCGTTGAGCCTTGCGCCGGCGCTTGCGCACTCCAAAATCAAAAGCAGCGTTCCGCGCAGCGGCGGCACGGTGAAGGCCGGCTTGGATCGCCTTGAGTTCGGGTTCCGCAAGCCGGTTCGGCTGATCCTGGTGCGTATGAAGCGGACGGATGGCAGCGCCAAAACCCTTCCCGCCGTTCAAAGGCCGCGGGCGAAGTTCGCCATTGACACAGCGGTGGCGATAGAGCCCTTGAGCGCAGGCCGCTACGCTTTGATGTGGACCGCGATCGCCAAGGACGGCCACGTGATGAAGGGAACCATCGCCTTCACCGTTGCACCGTAACGGTGGGGCTGATCGAACTCGACGCATCAGCGCTCATTTTGCGCACGCTCGTCTATGCCGGCAGCATCGCCGCAGCGGGCGGGCTGCTGTTCTACGCAAGCGTTCCGGGTGCTGCCAACGTAAGCTTCATGACCCGGCGGCAGGTCCGTACCGGGGCGCTGACCATTTTGGTGGTCGAGCCTTTACGTTACGCCCACTTCCAAATGGCGATTGCCGGTGGCGACGTCGGCTTGGCGTTCGATCCCGCCATGCGTTGGATGGCACTCGAAACGCCCATCGGGCAAGCGGGCGGCGTGCGGATGATCGCGGGTGCGTGCTTGCTGGTCGCGGGCGTGAGGTGGCTGCCGCTCGGTATCGCGAGCGCCTTGGCGATGATCGGCTCGTTCACGCTTGAAGGTCATACGGTGGCGCACGAGGGCGGGCGGTGGCTGCTGGCAGCGCTGTTGGCCCTTCACCTGGTTGTTGCGCACTGGTGGCTGGGCGCTCTTGTACCGCTGCGATCGGCAACGGCGTTAGAGGGGCGCGTGGTCGCTGATCTGGTCGCCGCGTTCGGCCGCATGGCGTTGGGGGCCGTGATCGTTCTGGCGCTCGCAGGCACGCTGTTGATCGCGCTGCTCGCGAACTGGCACTTTGATCCCAGCCGTCCCCATCAGATGGCACTGGCGGCCAAGCTCGTCTTGTTCGTTGCGGTGTTGGGCATTGCAGCGCGCAATAAGGGGGTGTGGACCCCGATGTTGACCGCATCGCCCGCTCGCGCGCGCAAAGGCTTGCGGACGAGTTTGAACCTCGAAATCGGTTTGTGCGGTGCGATCCTCGCCGCCACCGCGCTCGTGATCTCGTTCTCCCCATCGCCGGGCTGATCCGCAAAACCAGACGGATTGTTACGCCGCTTAGACGCTTAGAAAAACACACGGCCGAGGGCTGCGCCACGCTGGGCCACCGGCGGCGGATCCTGCGGCCGGGTCATCAACATCGCCCATCGAGACCGGTGTAGCGGTGAGAACTTCGGGAGGATTTTATGCGATCAAAGATCCTGGCGGCCGCCACAGCAATGGTGCTTTCGGCCAGCCTAGCGACGGCTGCGACAGCGCAAAAACTCAAAGTCGGCGTGCTCGCGACGCTTGAAGGCACCTACACGGTGTTGGGCGAAGATGGCGTGCGTGGCCTGCGGGTGGCCATGAAGAAAGCCGGCATGAAAGCGGGCGGCAAAGACATCCAGTTGATCATCCAGTCGACGGATGCGTCGCCCGACAGCGCGGTGCGCGGCGCGCGCAAACTGGTGGAGCAGGACAAGGTCGACATCGTCATCGGCCCGCTTTCCGGTTCAGAAGGCATTGCGATCCGCGACTACTCCAAGACGCAGCCGCAGGTGACGTTCATCAACGGCATCTCGGGCGCGCAAGAGACGACGTATGTGAAGCCGTCGTCGAACTTCTTCCGCTTCAACATGGATGGGGCGCAGTGGTCAGCGGGCCTCGGCGATTACATCTACAACGTGAAGAAGTACAAGAAGATCGCCACCATCGGTGAAGATTACTCGTTCATCTACACGCAGGTGTTCGGCCTCGCGACGGAGTTCTGCCGGGCTGGCGGTGAGATCACGCAACGCTTCTGGGTGCCGCTTGGCACGAAGGACTTCGGTTCAATCATCGCGGCTTTGCCCGATGATGTGGATGCAATCTACCTCGGCCTGGGCGGCGGCGACGCTGTCAACTTCCTCAACCAGTACCAGCAGGCTGGCGGTGATGCGAACCTGATCGGCGGCACCATCATGGTCGACGGTACGGTGCTGAGCTCCAAAGGCAATGCCAAGAAAGCCCTGATCGGCGTGCCCTCTGCCGGTCCGCAGGCTGACACCTGGGATAACCCCAAGTGGAAGGCGTATGTGAAGGCCTATCAGGATGCGTTCCCCCCTGAGAAGCGTTTCCCGAGCCCGTCGCTGCTGGCCACTGGCTACTACAATGCGACGAACGCAGCACTGCAGTGCCTGAACAAAGTCAAAGGCGACCTGTCAGACGGGCACAAAAAGTTCCGCGCCTGCCTGTCGACGCTGGTGCTCGATGCGCCCAACGGCACCATCAAACTCGATGGCAACCGCCAGGCGATCGGCACGAACTTCGTGTCTGAAGTGGTAGAACTGCCCAACGGCAACCTCGCCACCAAGCTCGTGAAGATCAAAAAGGACGTCAACCAGACGCTTGGCATCGACGCATCCGCGTTCGCCAAGATCGGGTTGCCGAGCCGCACGTCGCCGGCCTGTAAGAAGTCTTACTAAAGCCGCCCCGCGTTTCATGCCTGTGCCCGGCTGCTCCCGTTAGAGTTCATCCGCTTCAGGTGGAATCACCTGAGGCGAAAGATGAACGGCCAAAAAAGAGCTTAGATGTCGGTTCCGCTTCAAGCTGAAGCGAACCGGCTCTAGCGGGATGCGGCCGGGCATTCCGTCAGGGCGTCCATCGTTCGCCTTCGGTGGTCCGACCTGCAAGGGCGCGCTCACTTTTTTTTCGGTTTGCGAGCTTTCCAAAGCGGTTGGTTCCCTAGAGTTCATCCGCCTCAGGTGGAATCGCCTGAGGCGAAAGATGAACGGCAAAACAAAAGCTTAGATGCCGGTCCCGCGCTAACGCGAAATCGCGAACCGACGCTAAGCGGTGGTCTTCCAAGCGATGACGCTGATTACCTATTCTACGCGGATCCACTTCGCCGATAGCGTGCTCGAAGAAGCGCTGTGGGCCGAGGTGGAGGCGAGCGGCTTGCGCCGCGCCATGCTGGTCGCGCGCGATGATGCGGCCGATCTGACGTTGCTGGAGCGTATTCCCGCCGGGCTTCCACCCGATGCGACGCTTGACGCTTTCGAGCCCGTGCCCGCCGTGCCCACCGAAGTGGCCGCGCGCGCGCTTGCGGCCCGCATCGCACAGGAGCGTTGTGACGCGATGATCGCGGTTGGCGGCAGTGCCGCGATCGGTTTGGCCAAGCTGGCGCGCCTCCTGATCAAGCACGACGTACCGCTTGGGCAGATTTCCGCCCTCTCATCGGCGATCCGCCGCGACCGACCTGATCCCGCGTTGCCAAAGCTGTTCGCGATCCCCGCGCTGCGTGGCCTCGGTGCCGCCGTCAACGCGCATGTGCCCGTCATCTTGGAGGATGGTGAGCGCTCGCGTGTGATCCATCAGGATCTGATCCCAACCGTGACGATTTGCGACCCCTCGTTGCTGCGGGGCGAGGCTGATGCGCCCCGCGCCAGCGCGCTGGTGGAAGCGATCGCGCGCTGCATTGAGGCCTATCTGCTGCAGGGTTTTCACCCACCGGCTGAAGGCATCGCGCTGGACGGTCTGCGTCGCGCGAGCTGTCAACTCCCGCGCCATGGGCAGGGTGATCAGTTTGAGGTGCGCCGCGAGCTGATGGCGGCAACGCTTAACGGCGCGCTTGCCCTGCAAACCGGATTGGGCGTCTCGCAGCGCCTGTGCGATGCGCTGCGGATGGCAGCTCATCGCGACCTTGATAACGGCGCTGTCACGCGCCTGCTGCTGCCGCCGGTGCTGCGGTGTCTGGCGTGTCAGCCTGATCCCAAACACCGCGCGCTGAAGCGTGCGCTTGGCATCTACGATGAGACGCCTTTGGCTGATGGCGTCGCGATCAAGCTGCAGGGCCTGCCACTACCCCGACGACTGTCAGAATGCGGGATCGACCAGGCTGCGATCGAGAGTGCAGCAAGCATTGCGTCCAACGAGCTTTACGGGCAACGCCAACTTCGCCTCGGCGGTGAAGCTGGCCTGTCGAAAATGATGAGGGCGCTGCATTGATCCCGCTTCTGATCAACGGCGAAGGAATTACCACCGGCCAGGTCGTGGCCAACATCAACCCGTCAAACACCGCTGATGTGATCGACGAGGCAGCGCAGGCCGACCCGCATCATGTTCAAATGGCGATCGCGAGCGCCCGCGCGGCCGCGCCGGGTTGGGCCATGGCAGGCCCGGTGGAGCGCCACAGGGTGCTGGCGAAAACCGCACAAGGGTTGCAGGAACGCGCTGCCGAACTGGGCCACTTGCTTGCGCGCGAAGAGGGCAAAACGCGCGCGGAAGCGATTGCCGAAGTGGAGCGGGCGGCGCATATTTTTGCGTTCTTCGCTGGCGAAGCTTTGCGTTTGGGGGGCGAGACCGGCGCCTCCATGAGGCCTGGCGTCGGCGTTGAAGTGACGCCTGAGCCGTTGGGTGTCGTCGCCCTGATCACGCCGTGGAATTATCCGATGGCGATCCCCGCGTGGAAGATCGCGCCGGCGCTTTGCTACGGCAACACGGTGATCTTGAAGCCCGCTGAATTGGTGCCCTCGTGCGCAGCAGCGCTTATCGACGCGATCAACGCGGCCGGTGCACCCGCTGGCGTGGTGAACCTGGTGATGGGGGCTGGCCGCGTCGTGGGTGCGGCGCTGGTCGACAGTCCGGCCGTTGATGGGCTGAGCTTTACGGGTTCGCAGGCGACGGGACAGGCCATCGCGGTTGCGGCGGCAAAGTCGCTCAAGCGCGTGCAGCTCGAGATGGGCGGTAGCAATCCGCTCGTGGTGCTGGATGACTGCGATCTGGAGCTGGCGGTGACCTGCGCGGTCGACGGTTCGTTCTATTCGACCGGCCAGCGTTGCACCGCCTCAAGGCGGTTGATCGTGACCGACGGTGTCTACAGCCGCTTCGTGGAACGCGTGGCGGAGCGGGTGCGGGCGTTGCGCGTCGACGACGCCCTGAAGGCGGGGACCGAGATTGGCCCCGTGGTCAGCGATGAGCAATTGGAGCAGAACCTGCAAGCGCTCGAGACGGCGCGGCGCGAAGGCGGCAGCGTCCGCGCGGGCGGGGAGCGGCTCACCCGTGCGACGCCGGGCCATTACATGCAGCCCGCGCTGGTCACCGATACGACGCCCGAGATGACCTTAAACCGCGAAGAGGTCTTCGGTCCGATCGCCAGCGTTTTGCGCGCGCGTGATTACGACGAAGCGCTGAAGCTGGCGAACGATACGCCGTTCGGCCTGACCGCCGGTGTTTGCACGCAAAGCCTCGCACGTTCGACGCATTTCAAGCGCCACGCGCAGGCCGGCATGGTGATGGTCAATCTCCCGACAGCGGGCGTCGATGTGCATGTGCCGTTTGGAGGGCGTAAGGCCTCGAGCTATGGCCCGCGCGAGCAGGGCGAGTACGCCCGGACGTTCTACACGATCATGAAGACGGCTTACACGCGCGCCTGAGGCTAAGGCTAAGGCTAAGGCAAGGCTAAGGCTGGGCCGGCAGCGGCGGCGGCGACTTTTGTGCGATGCAGCACAATCATCCCCGGCGCCAGCGCGTAACGTTCGGTCTGGAATTTTGACGCCGCGTGCTTGAAGGCCACGCTGCGCCTGCCGTACGCTCAGCGCCGACACCAAACCTGACCGCGAAACCAATGACGGTCGGGACCCTCCAGGGAGGAGGCCCGTTGTGAGTGACGCCATTGCCGTGAGCCACGGCGATTTCGGCCGTGCTGCGCTTTATCGTTTGAACAAACCCATCGTGATGCACGCCCATCGCGAAGGACACCTGATCTTTCACCTGCAAGGGCCCGACGCTCAGATCAACGTGGGCGGCCGCATGCATCGCTTGTGCTCGACGCAGGGTATCGCGGTGAGCCCTTGGCAGGCGCACAGCTTCAACCTGACCGCCGCCAACGATCCGGTGCTCTGTTTGGTGCTTTACATCAAGCCGATCTGGTTTTTGGAAACCAGTGAGACCGCGGATCAAGGCCTGTCGTTTGGCGATGCGACGCTTGCGATGACGCCGCAGATCACACGCCGGGTGCGGCTGTTAACCTCGTTGTTGATGGACGAAGAGCACCCCGCGGTGTTCGACCGTTATCTCTATGAGACGACGCTCGCTTCTTTCGATGAGACCTGGGCTGGCCACTTGGATGGCTGCACCATTGATCCGGGGCGGTTTACGGATTTTCGCGTGCGTCGCTCCCTGCGCCTGATGCAGCAGCGCTTCACGGAAGGTATCGAGATGGAGGCGCTGGCCCGCGATGCGGGGCTGTCGCGGCCGCACTTTTTCACGCTCTTCAAGCGCCAGATGGGGATCACGCCCAACGTTTACCTCAACACGCTGCGGACCGAACAAGCGATCCAGGATCTGGTCACCACATCGAAGTCGGTCACGGATATCAGCTACGAGCTTGGCTTTTCTTCGCAGGCAAGCTTCACGCGTTTCTTCGCGTCGAATGTTGGGATCCCGCCGAGCGAGTACCGGCGCGTCGGCCATCAGGCCTAGATCGCCCGAAGGTGAGCAGAGCAACTTTGGGCGCAAAGGCCAAGCGTGCGTGTTTGAGCTGGTGATCTGCACGTTGCGCCTGTTGCTCTAACCACCGCAAGCAGGGAAGCCAGCAGGTGGCGCGTTCGTACATTTTTGGACGAGCGGCGATGGAAGTAGACGCTCGGGTATGATGGCGCCGCACGCCTTGCTTAGATTTTCCGAACGCCGTCCACAGGTGTGAGCCAGGCTGGGCGAGACTGAGCCAGGCTTGAACAGGCTGGGCCAGCCGCGATGCGTGGCGCGCCGCGTTAGGGCTGTGCGGAGCAAGATGCAGCGCGAAGCGGCGAAGCGCGACCGCCTGGAACAGGTTTTGAATGGCGGGCGTGAGCGGCGCGGTCTGTCGCGAAAGTGGATCGGCCGAGCAGGACGATCGTACGGCTGAAGGTACCCGGTTTTGAGAGCATTCGCGCAGCGCCATCCGTTTTGGACCTGGGTCCTGGTGCTCGCAGCCGCTGTGTTCGTGTGGCTGATTTTCGCGATGTGGCCGCCATGGCTGGTCTCGCTGATCGGCCGCAAGAAGATCTTCCTTAACGCGCTGTTCAACGGCATCACGCTGGGGGGTCTCTACTTCCTGGTGGCCTCGGGCTTCACCTTGATCTTCGGCCTCATGCGCAACGTCAATCTGGCGCACGGCTCGCTCTACCTGATGGGCGGTTACATCGGATACTTCGTGGCCAGTTCGACCGGCTATTGGCTGCTCGCCTTTCCGGCCGCCTTCATCGTGGTCGGCCTGTTCGGTGTTCTGCTGCAGCTCTTTGTGTTCCGTCGCATGGAAGGGCAGGACCTACGGCAGACGCTCGTGACGATCGGGATTTCGATCGTGATGGCCGACCTGATGTTATGGATCTGCGGCGGCGACTTCTTCAACATCACGCCGCCTGATTGGTTGAGCGGCCCGGTGCAGACATTTCTGGTCACCGGCGTGAAGCGTTCATCCGGCGACTTGATCTACTTGAAGTACCCGATCGTGCGTCTGGTCATCTTCGCCGCCGCCGTTCTCATCGGCATCGGGATGTGGCTGCTGCTGAACAAAACGCAGGTCGGGATGATGATCAGGGCCGGGGTCGACGACCGCGATATGCTGTCGGCGACGGGCGCGCGGGTGCAGTTGATTTTCGTTGGCGTGTTCGCGTTCGGCGCAGGCCTTGCCGGCATCGCAGGCGTGGTGGGAGGCACGTTCCAGTCGATCGCACCCGGGGAGGATGTGCGCTTTTTGCTGGCGTCCCTTGTCGTGGTGATCGTGGGTGGCATGGGCTCGATCACGGGGGCTGCGCTCGGCGCGCTGTTGATCGGTCTCGCTGAGCAGTTCGGCTCGGTCTACATGCCGACCTATGCCGTCGTGCTGACGTTTTTGATCATGGTTGTCGTGCTGGCCTTCCGCCCGCAAGGCCTGTTGGGCAGGGCTTAAGCATGCGTGTCGCTGAAGCCGAATTCGAACCTGCGCGCGGCGGGACCTGGATCGAACGCGTTAATCCGGCGGTGTATCTGATCGGCCTGCTGCTGCTGATCATGCCGCTGTTCGCCAACGATTTCGTTCTGTTCCAGATTTTCGGCTGGACGTTCATCCTGGGCATGATCGCGCTCAGCTTGATGTTCCTGGCGGGCTACGGCGGCATGGTCTCGCTGGCGCAAATGTCGTTTGCGGGCCTCGCCGGCTACATGGTTGCGATCTTCGGTGAAAGCGCGATCAGCACGATCTCGCTTGGCTGGCCGTGGTTCATCACGATCCCGCTGGCGCTGCTGGTGGCGGTGTTGTTCGCCACGATTGTCGGTTGGCTGGCGGTGCGGACCGAAGGCATCTACACGATCATGATCACGCTGGCGATCGCGTCGGCGATGTTCTATTTCACGCGCCAGAACTACGCGATTTTCAACGGCTTTTCAGGGTTCAACGGCGTCTTGCCGCCCAAGCTGTTCGGCGTCGATTGGCGCGGCGCGATGGCGTTTTATTACCTGACGCTGTTCTGGGCCGTCGTCTCTTATCTGGTGGTGCTTTACATCTCGCGCGCGCCCTTCGGGCTCGCCCTGCAAGGCATCCGCGACAACCCTCGGCGCATGGCAGCGCTCGGCTATAACGTCAAAGCGCACCGCATCGCGGCCTACGCCTTTTCGGCGCTCATCGCTGGGATCGGCGGCATCCTGCTAACCTGGCAATCCGCGCAGATCTCGCCGGGTACAGCGGGGATCGGCCCGGTCATCGACATCCTGATCATTGCGGTTATCGGCGGGCTCAGCCGACCGATCGGGCCGTTTATCGGCGCGTTCCTATACGTGCTCTTGAAGACGTTCGCGATCGACGTGCTGATCTCAATGGGCTTGTCGGGCGATCGCTTCCAGCTGCTGATCGGTGCGGGCTTCCTGCTGGTGGTGTTCTTCTCACCCGATGGTCTGCTCGGCTTGTGGGAGCGTTGGCAGACCTACCGCAAGCGTGATCCGCTGCTTGAGACGAGCGGGGGTGGCCTATGACGACCACTTCGTTGCCGACGTCCCAACAAGACGGCGGCGCTGCCAGCGTCGGCGCTGACATCTCCGAACGGCTGCGGGCCACCGGCACCGAGCACGCACTTGAATTGCGCGGTGTTGGCAAGAGCTTTGGCGCGCTTGATGCCTTGAGCGACATTGACCTTGCCGTGCGGCCCGGCGAGCGGCGAGCGGTGCTCGGGTCGAACGGCGCGGGCAAGACGACGCTGTTCAACTGCGTCACCGGCGACTTCCTGCCGACGCGCGGCACGATCCGGTTCTTCGGCGAAGATGTGACGACGTTCCCCGCCCACGAGCGCATCCGCCGGGGCCTGCGCCGCACCTACCAAATTTCGCTGCTCTTCACGAACCTGTCGGTGCGCGACAACATTTACCTTTCTTGCCGCGGTGTCTCGCGCAACCGCTTCTCATTCCTACGGCCCAGCAGGCGTGATGCGCTGATGTCGAGCGCGGATGATCTAATGCGGCTGGTCCATCTCGATGATGAACGCGACACGCCGGTCTCGGCGCTCTCCTACGGGCAACAGCGCCAGCTTGAGATCGCCATGGCCCTGTCGGGTGCGCCGCGCTTCATCTTGTTCGATGAGCCGGCGGCAGGGCTTTCTCCGGCGGAGCGTCGCGACCTGATCGCGATCCTGACCGGGCTGCCCGGGCACATGGGTTTCATCATCATCGAGCACGACATGGACGTGGCGCTGCGCGTCGCCCAGTCGGTGACGATGATGCACAACGGGCGCATCTTTAAAGAAGGCAAACCCGAGGAGATCGAACAGGACGAGGAAGTGCAGGCGCTATACCTTGGCGGCGATGGAGGGCCTGGCCATGGCTGAGGCGCGCAACCCGATCCTTCAAATCCGCGATCTCAACATCTTCTACGGCCAAAGCCATGCGCTGCAGGGCGTCGACCTGACTTTGCCGCGCGGGGTGTTGTCGGTTGTGGGCCGCAACGGCATGGGCAAGACCACGCTGTGCAAGGCGATCATGGGGCTGGTGCCGGTCGCGTCCGGCACGATCACGTTTGCGGGGCGCGATCTTGTCGGCATGGGTGCCGCGGAGATCGCGCGCAGCGGCGTTGGCTACGTGCCTCAAGGGCGGCGCCTTTGGCCTTCGCTCACGGTGGATGAGCACTTGCGCCTTGTGGCCACGAAGGGCGGCGCCTGGTCGCCTGAGCGCATTTACGCGACGTTCCCACGGCTTGCGGAGCGACGGGGGAATGGCGGCGGGCAGCTTTCGGGCGGTGAACAGCAGATGCTGGCGATCAGCCGCGCGCTGCTGCTGAACCCACGCCTTCTGGTGATGGATGAGCCCACCGAAGGGCTTGCGCCCGTTATCGTCAATCAGGTTGTCGAGATGCTGTTGCGGCTCGGCGATGAGGGCGATGTCGATGTGCTGGTGATCGAGCAAAACATCGGTGTTGCCTGTGCGGTCGCGGACCAGGTCGCGATCATGGTCAACGGTCGCATCAATCGGATCATCGGGTCGGGGCTGCTCGCCGGCGATCGCGATTTGCAGCAGGCGTTGTTGGGTGTTGGCCGTCACGCCCACGATGAGACGGATGATGAGGCGGACGCTGCGGGCGGTGCGGGCGCTGCGGCAGGGGGGGCGACAGGCGTTGGCGCTGCCGAAGCCGCTGCGGCGGCCAAGCGCCCCACGCTGATTTACGTGTCCAACCCGTCTATCCCGAACCGCTGGTCGAAGCCCGTGCCGGTGCGCGTCATCGAAGGTTCAGCGCGCACGATGAGCGATGCTGGCGGTGTGTTGGGCACAGGGGTAGGCTCAGGCACAAGCTTAGCCACGGGCACGCGCGGGCTCGAACCGCTGTCGCGGACGCGCTCGGGTTCGGGGGGCGCAGGCGCGCCCACAACGGTGCTGGTGGCTGGCACGCTCGACACCAAGGGCGACGAGTTGCGCTACATGCGCGATATCGTGCGGGCGGCAGGGCTGCGCGTCCAGATGGTCGATCTCTCGACGAGCGGCAAACCGTCAGGCGCCGAAGTGCCGCCAAGCGTGGTGGCCGCGTTCCATCCGCGAGGCGCAGCCGGCGTCTTCACGGGCGATCGGGGCACCGCGGTCGCTGGCATGACGGAAGCGTTTGAGCGCTGGATCACGCAGCAAAGCCACATCGCCGGGATCATCTCCGCGGGAGGCTCGGGCAACACCGCGCTCGTCGCGCCCGCCATGCGCGCCCTGCCCATCGGGGTGCCGAAGGTGCTGATCTCGACGGTGGCGAGCGGCAACGTCGGGCACTATGTCGGCCCGGCCGACATCATGATGATGTACTCGGTCGCCGATGTGCAGGGCCTGAACGTCATCACCCGCGAGGTACTGGCAAATGGCGCGCAAGCCGTGGCCGGCATGGTGGCGGCGCGTCAGACATCAGGCGGTGCGGGTGCTGCGGGGCAGGCCGGCGGCAGCGCTGCCGATGGCGAAGATAGGCCGGCGATCGGGCTTACCATGTTCGGCGTCACAACGCCGTGCGTGCAGCAGATCACGGCGCAGCTTGAAGACGACTTCGACTGTTTGGTGTTCCACGCGACCGGCGTCGGCGGGCGCTCGATGGAAAAACTTCTCGACAGCGGCGGGCTCACCGCCGTCATCGATGTGACCACGACGGAGATCTGCGACATGGTCGCGGGCGGCGTCTTCGCCGCCGATGAAGACCGCTTTGGCGCATCGATCCGCGCAGGCATCCCCTATATCGGCGCGTGCGGCGCCCTCGACATGGTCAACTTCAACGCGCCCGAGACCGTGCCCGAACGCTATCGCGGGCGGCTGTTTTACGAGCACAACCCGCAGATCACCTTGATGCGGACCACGCCTGAAGAAAACGACACGATGGGCCGTTGGATCGGTGCGCGATTGAACGAGATGAGCGGGCCGGTGCGCTTTTATTTGCCGGAAGGCGGCGTTTCGCTGCTCGATGCGCCCGGTCAGGCTTTCGATGATCCGGTCGCACGCGAGGCGCTCTTCAAGGCGCTTGAGCATACCGTACGCCCGACGGCGCAGCGCCAACTCATCCGCGTGCCCTACAACATCAACGATCCGCAGTTTGCCGACCTGATCGTGCAGACGTTCCGCGGCTTTTTCCAAAGCGCAACACAAAAGACCGGCACGGCCGGCGCAAGGGGTAGACGATGACACAAGCGATGACGCGCGCTGCGTTGGTCGCGCGCTATCAGGACATGGTGCAGCGCGGCGAACCGATCATCGGTGGTGGCGCGGGTACGGGCCTGTCGGCGAAATGCGAAGAGGCCGGTGGGATCGATCTGATCGTCATCTACAATTCAGGGCGCTATCGCATGGCCGGTCGCGGCTCGCTGGCGGGCTTGATGCCGTACGGGGATGCCAACGGGATCGTGATGGAAATGGCCGGCGAAGTGCTGCCGGTGGTCAAGCATACGCCCGTGTTGGCCGGCGTATGCGCTTCGGACCCGTTCCGCATGATGGATAAGTTTCTCGACGAGGTGAAAGCGGCCGGGTTCGCCGGCGTGCAAAATTTCCCGACCGTCGGGCTGATCGACGGCACCTTTCGCGCCAACCTCGAAGAAACCGGCATGTCGTTCGCATTAGAGGTCGACATGATCGCGCGCGCCCACGCCAAGGACCTGCTGACCACGCCCTACGTCTTCAGTGAGGACGATGCGCGCGCCATGGCCAAGGCGGGCGCCGACATCATCGTGTGTCATCTGGGCCTGACCACGGGTGGGGCGATCGGGGCGGAAACCGCGCTGACGCTTGAAGACTGCCCGGCACGGGTTGATGCGTGGGCGGCTGCGGCCCTTGAAGTCAAGCCCGATGCGCTGGTGCTGGTGCACGGCGGGCCCGTCGCGATGCCGGATGATGCAGCCTACGTGCTCAAGCATACACGGCACTGTCACGGGTTCTACGGTGCCTCATCCATGGAGCGCCTGCCGACCGAAATCGCGCTGACAGAGCAAACACGCAAATTCAAGGAGATCGGTGGCGCTTAAAACCGCCGCTTGGGAGTTTCGACGATGATGACGGGTGAACTGATCGGGCAACTGGTCCTTTGGCTGATTTTCGCAGTCATCGTGATCTTCATCCTCTATTGGGTGATGAACTGGCTCTATCGGCGTTCACGCAAGGAAGTGGCGTTCGTGCGCACCGGCTTCCTGGGTGAAAAGGTGGTGATCGATGGCGGCGCATTCGTGTGGCCGATCATCCATGACATCACGCCGGTCAATATGAACTCGCTGCAGTTGGCGATCACGCGCGAAAAGGACGAGGCGCTGATTACCAAAGACCGGTTGCGGGTCGATGTGGACGCGGAATTCTATGTCCGCGTCGCACAGACCAAGCAGGCGGTCAGCCTCGCCGCTTCGACGCTCGGCCGGCGGACCATGGAGCAGGAACGCCTGCACGCGATGCTGGCGGGTAAGTTCGTCTCGGCCATGCGCACGATCGCGTCGACCATGACGCTGGAAGAGTTGCACGAGAACCGGAATGAATATGTCCGGCGCATCCTGGAGACCGCACAAGAAGGGCTCGACAAGAACGGGCTGGAACTTGAAAGCGTTGCCGTCACCGACATCGATCAAACCGATATCGAGTATTTCAATCCGTCGAACCGGTTCGATGCGCAGGGCCTGACGATGGTCATCGAGGAGATCGAGGCCAAGCGCAAACTGCGCAATGACATCGAACAAGACGCGATGATCAAGATCCGCACGCGCAATCTGGAGGCGGAGAAGCAGGCGCTCGACATCGAGAAGGAAAGCGAGGAAGCGCGGCTGGCGCAGGAGCGTGAGATCGAGTTCCGTCGCGTGCAGCAGCGCACCGATCTCGCCCGTGAGCGCGCTGAACGCGAGAAGGAAGCCGAGCAGGCGACGCTGCTCAGCCGCGAAGCGATCGAAACCGCGCGTATTAACAATGAGAAGTCGATCTCAGAAGCGCGTATCGCGTCAGAGCAGGACATCCGCCAAAAGGAGATCAACCGCCAGCGCGTGATCGATGAAGCCGAAATCGCGACCAGCGAGGCGATTGAGAAGGCGCGGATCCAGCAAAGCCACGTGCTGACCGAGCAGCGCATCAAGACGCGTGAGGTCACCGAATCGGCTGAGATCGCCACGCAAGGTGCGCTCGATAAGGCCCGCATCGCCTATGAGCAATCGGTGACGGAAGCGCGCATCGCCAAGGAGCAAGATACCCAGGCGAAAGAAATCGCCCGCCAGAAATCGATCGATGAAGCCGACATTCAGGCGCGCGAGTACATCGAGAAGGCGCGCATTGCCCAAGAGGAGGCGGTGACCGAAGCGCGTATCGCTTCGGAGCAGATCACGAAGGAGCGTGAGATTGCGCGCGAGCTTGCGGTGGATCGTGCGCAGATCTCATCGCGTGAGGCGAGCGAGAAGCTGCGGATCTCGCAGGAGAAAGTCGTCAACGCGGAACGGATCGCGTCCGACCAGGAAATCCGCGGCCTCGAGATCGAGCGCCAGAAATCGCTGCAAGAAGCCGAGATCGCTGCGCAGCAGTCGACGGAAGCTGCCAAGATTGCACGCGAAAAGCAGCTTTCCGCCGAGCGTATCGAAGCCGATCAACTCACCCGCGCGCGCGAGATCGAACACGCCAAGGCGATCGAACTGGCGCAGATCGTAGCTGGCGAAGAGACCAGCAAGAGCCGGATCGAGCAGGAAGAGCGCGTGCGCAATCTGGAGATCGCACGCAACCAGGCCGTGGATGAAGCTGAGATCGCAGCGCGTGAAGCGGTGGACGCGGCGCGCATCGCGCAGGAAGCCAAGACGGCGGTGCGGCGGATCGAGAGCGAGGAGACAACGAGCGAGCGCGATGTTGCCCGTTCGCTCGCGATCGAAGCGGCGCAGATCGCCATGTCAGAGGCGACCGAGGCGGCGCGTATCGCGAAAGAGAAGAAGATCGCTGCGGAGCGCATCGCCTACGAGCAGGACCTGCGCGAGCGCGAGATCTCACGCAATCAGGCCGTCGAAGCGGCCGAGGTCGCCGCCCGCGATGCGGTGGAAGCGTCGCGCATTGCGCTTGATGCCAAGATCGCGGTTCAGCGGATCGAGAGCGAGGAAGTGACCAAGGCCCGTGACGTGGCGCGCGCCAAGGCGATCGAGACGGCCGAACTGCGCCGCTCGGAGGCGGTCGAAGCGGCACGCATTGCCAAAGAGAAACGCATTGAGGCTGAGCGGATTTCGTCGGAGCACGAAGTGCGCGCCAAGGAGATCGAAAAGAACGAGTCGATCGAGAGCAACGAGATCGCTTCGCGGCGCACCGTCGAGCAGCTTCGGCTCGTCAAAGAGCAAGAGACGGCGGCCGAGAAAATCGAGCGCGACGAACGCATTCGCACACTCGAGATCGCGCGCAACAAGATGCTCGATCAGGCGCAAATTGCCGCCGACGAAGCGCTGGAAGCGGCGCGCGTTGCCAAAGAAAAGACGATCGACGCGGAACGGATTCGCGCCGAGCAGGAACTCGACGCTCACAAGCTCGAACGCAAGAAGGCGATCGAGCAGCTTGAGGTGGTGCGGGTCCAGGCGCTGCGTGAAGCCGAGATCGGCAGCCAGCAGACGATCGAGCGTCTGCGCATCGCGTCAGAACGTGCGCTCGATGATGACCGCATTGGCCATGAGACGGAGCGGCGTCGGTTGGAAATCGCGCGCGAACGTTCCGTTGAAGAAGCGCAGATGGAAAAAGCCATCGCGCTTTATCAAAAGTCGCTGGATGAGACGGCGGCCGCCATCGAAGCCGACATCGCCAAGGCCCGCGCGACCGAAGCGGCAGAGCGCGTGATCACGGTGCGTGAAACCGAGCAGGCCAGCCGCCGCAAGACGGTGGAAGTCGTCATGGCGGAAACGGCTGCTGAAGAAAAACGCATCACCGCGGAAGCCGATCGCATCCGTGCCGGCGTCGAGGCGGAAGCGCAAAAACTCATCAATGAAGCCGAGAACGTGCTCACCGACGGCGCTCGCCACTCGCTGTTCAAGCGCAAGATGCTGGAACACGTCGAAGGCATCGTCTCCGCCTCGGTCAAGCCGCTGGAGAAAATCAACGACATCCGGATCATGCAGTTGGGCAACGGCAACGGTGCAGACGGCATGGGCTGGTCGAACGGTGCCGATGGCGCTGGCGGCGGCAACGGGCATGCGAAGGGCATGAGCCCGACCGACGAAGTCATCAACTCAGCGCTGCGCTACCGCGTGCAGGCGCCGATGGTGGACAGCCTGCTTTCCGACATCGGCATCGATGGCTCCAACCTTGCCAAGCAGGGCGGCCTGTTGCGCGAAGCATCCGACCTGCAGCGCATCGATACCGAGCAGCGCCGTGCGAGCAAAGAACGTGGCGATGGCGCAGCGAAGCCCAAGGAAAATGGCCAGGCGCCGAAGGAGCAGAGCTAGATGGCGCGCGCTTACGTCTCTTCCGTGATCAACGCGCCGGCGAGCGAAGTCTGGGCCCGCGTCCGCGACTTCAACGGTTTGCCGCGCTGGCATCCGCGCATTCGCGATAGCCGCATCGAAGAAGCGCTGCCGGCCGACAAGGTCGGATGCGTGCGCAACTTCAACCTGCAGAACGGCGACAACCTGCGTGAGCAACTGCTCGGCCTATCCGACTACGACATGTTCTACACCTACGCGATTTTAGAGAGCCCGATGCCGCTCAGCGATTACATCGCCACCTTGCGGTTGACCCCGGTCACCGAAGGCGAGCGCTGCTTCATCGAATGGTCGGCCGAGTTTTCATGCGCCCCTCAGGATGAGGACGACCTCGTCAACGGCATTGCACAAAACGTGTTTCAGGGCGGCTTTGATGCGCTGAAGCGCCACTTCAGCGGTTAGGCGGAGGGTCCTTCAGCCGATGCCGCGTGTGGTCAAAAGCGTCGTTCTTGATGCCTCGGTGGATGCCGTGTGGGACGTGCTGCGCGATTTCAACGGCCATGACCGGTGGCATCCGGCGGTGGCGACAAGTCACGTGGAGCGCGGCCGGGCGAGCGATGAAATCGGCTGCATCCGGCGGTTCACGCTCGCCGATGGTGGCGTCCTGCGTGAGCAGTTGCTGACGCTTTCGGACGTTGAACAGACCTACAGCTATTGCCTGCTCGATACGCCGATCCCGCTGTTCAACTACGTGTCGCACGTGCGCTTGCTGCCCGTCACAGATGGCGACCGCACGTTCTGGCAATGGGAGAGCCGGTTCGACACCCGCCATGGCGAAGATGATGCGATGAGCGCGTTGGTGGGGACGCAGATTTATGCGGCGGGCTTCGGCGCCATTGCCGCGCATTTGGGCGTTGCGCATTCGGGCGAGGGTGCGGGCGCCGGCGCTGGCGCAAACGGAGGCGCGGCATGATCGCTCTATGCGGGGAGGGGGCGCGCGATGGTCAGCGTTGAGAGCTATGCAAACGCGCGCGAAGCGGCTGCCGCGTTGACGCCGACAGCACGCTATCTCGGCGGTGGCACGCTGCTGATGCGCGCGGTCAACTACGGCGACCAGAGTTTTGACCGCCTTGTGCGCTCGCCTGATCCCGCTTTGCGGATGATCCAGCGCGAGGGCGATGGTGTGGTGATCGGTGCCGGCGTGCGCATGGTCGACGTCATCAACCACGCGGATACAGCGTTCCTGAGCGCGGCCGCCCGCGGTGTCGGCGGTCCGGCGGTGCGTAACGCCGCAACGGTGGGCGGCAACCTGCTGGCGCCGCACCCCTACGGTGACTTCGCAACGGCGCTGCTTGCCATGGAGGCGAGCGTGCATATGGCCGATGGGACAGCGCATCCGGTCGAGGCATTTTTGGCCGCGCGCGATTCGATGCCGGGGCTCATCACGCATGTGCGCGTGCCTGTATCGCAGGCCTCACGGCTTTTGTTCATGAAGGTGTCGCGGGTCAAACCGAAGGGCGTGTCGCTGTTGTCCATTGCGGCGAGCGTGCCGCGCGGCGGCAGTCGGCTGAGCGGTGTGCGTCTGGCGTTCGGCGCGATGGGACCAACGCCGCTGCGCGCCAAAGCGGCCGAGGCGGCGCTTGAGGGTGCGAACCTCGATGAGGCGGGCCTGGCGCCCGCTTTAAGCGTGGTCAACGAGGGGTTGGCGCCGGCCGATGATGCGTTGGCCAGCGCCTGGTACCGCCGCGAAGTTGCGCCGGTCTATCTCAAGCGGATGCTGCTTGAAGCGCGGGGGTGGTGATGGTCAAGACACCGGTCAGATTCACACTCAACGGCCAAGAGACAGGGCTCTTTATCGATGAAGCGGCCAACCTCTTGGAGGCGCTGCGCCGCGGTGCGGGCGACCTGACGCCGAAACAGGGTTGCGCGCAAGGCACGTGCGGCACTTGCACGGTGTTGATCGATGGCGAGCCTCGGCTGAGCTGCATCACGCTGGCGCAAAGCGTGGAAGGGACGCATGTCGAGACGACGGCGTCGCTCGGCCGTGGCGAAATGCTGGCGCCTCTGCAGCAGGCTTTCATCGATGGCTTTGCGGCCCAGTGCGGGTTTTGCACGCCGGGTATGCTGATGGCGGCCACGGCGCTGCTGCGGCGCAATCCCAACCCTTCGCGCGATGAGGTGATCGAAGCGATCTCGGGCAACCTGTGCCGCTGTACGGGTTACGAGCCGATCGTCGATGCGATCCTGGAGGCGGCCCGTTCTGGCGGGGCTGCGGGCACGCGCGCGGGGCACGGATGAGCGCGAGGGTGAGAGGCAGACGGCCATGACAACGATCGAGTTCCGCAAGGACCTGTTCGCCGACGAGCGCGACGACAACCTCAATGAGATCGGCAAGCCGAAGTTGCGTCAGGACATCGTCGGCCACGTGACCGGGCGATCGCCCTACTACGATGATCACCTGTTTGAAGGCTTGCTGCACATGCGCTGCGTGCGCTCACCGCACCACCATGCGCGGATCCGTGCGATCGATTATACGCGCGCCGAAGCCATGCCCGGCGTGGTGCGGATCGTGCGCCCGCAGGATGTGCCCCACAACATCAACACGCTGCTCTCGCTGATCAACTTCGGGCGCGATGATGAGGCGCTGCTGCAGCCCGATAAAGTCGCCTACAAGGGTGAGCCGGTCGCCGCCGTCATCGCCACCAGCGAGCGTGCAGCCCGCGATGCCGTCGCCGCGATCACCGTCGACTACGAGGTCTTGGCGCACGTGCTCGACTTGGATGCCGCGTTGGCGCCCGACGCGCCGATCGTAAACGAAACCTACCCCAACAACACGTTCGATTATCACGAGCGCTTCGACCATCAAAAGCTGCGGTTCGGTGATGTCGATGCGGCGTTCGCGCAAGCTGATCACATCGTTGAAGACAGCTACCAGATGTCGCCGATCGAACAGGCGCCGCTTGAAACCTGCGGGGCGATCGCGGCCCCTGAAACGAATGACCGCTACGTCTGTTACACCGGCACGCAGGCGCTATTCTTTTCGCTCGGGACCACCGCCAAGCTGCTCGACATGGCCTCATCACGCCTGCATTTCATCGGCGGCACAGTGGGCGGTGGTTTTGGCGGCAAGGTCGACAGCTTGCACGAGCCGCTGGCTGTGCTCGGCGCGATGCTCACCGGGGCGCCAGTCAAGTTCTGCTTCGACCGCGAAGAAGAGATGCAGGTTGGCGCACCGCGCGGGGCGGAACGCTGGCACATCAAGGATGGCGTGATGAACGATGGGCGCATCGTCGCGCGCGCGTTCACGGGCCTGTTCGATGCGGGCGCCTACACGCGGCTGTCCTCCTACGCGATCGTCAAGGCGACCGGGCATTTGCCGGGGCCCTACACGATCCCCAACATCGCTTCCAACGTCTACTGCGTTTACACCAATCGCACGCCGGCAACGGCCATGCGCGGGTTCGGCATCACCGGCGTCGACTTCGCGATCGAGTGCCATATGGATCAGGTGGCCGAACGTGTCGGTGCCGATCCGATCGAGTTGCGCCTGATCAACGCCTATCGCGATGGCGATATGAAAGCGCATCGGCGTAGCGCCAAAAACACCGCGCTGATCGAGTGCTGTCAGGTTGCAGCCCAAAAGGCGCAATGGGCGCTCAGCCCGCAGATGGCGGCGCTCTCAAGCCTTCAGGGGGGAGGCGAGGGCTGGCGGGCACAGATCCCTGCGACGCCGACGGATGCGGTTGGCCAGATTGGCGAGCGACGGCGCCAGACGGTGCCGTTGGAGCCAGGGCAGCACGGCGCGCCGGCAGGGCAGGTCCCGGCCGGTCAGGCAGGCGAAACAGTTCATGCCGCGCCCCCGCAGCGCGAAGATATGCAGGTTGCGCCGGAGCGGATCGGTCATCGCACGGCGGCGACGCCAGGATATCCCGCTTCGCCCGGACCTCAGCGTTCAACGCCGGTTGTGCCGCCTGCCCACGCACCTGCGTATGCGAGCGCTTCGCCGTCGCCGCGAGGTACGCCGGCCGCGCCAGCGACGCGAACGTTTGCGTCCCCGACGCCACAGCCACCACCACCGCTGCAGGCTTCACCTGCGCCGGCCCTGCAGGATTTGTCCCTGCAGCGTCAGCCGCCACCGTCTTCGCCATCATCCTCTTCGCCATCATCCTCGCCCTTGCGCACCACCGGTTACCAACCGCTGCCGCCGTATCAGCCGCAGCCCGCACACCATCGCCCGGCGGCGGGTGGGCCTGGGACGTCAGCGTCGAATGCGCCTGCGGCGTCGACCGCGTCGACCACGCCACCTTCGCCCGCCCCAAGCCCGCCGCCGTCAACAGCGTCGCCGCCCACAGCCCCAAGCGGGGACGGGCCGGCCAGCGACGCCTACAGGCCCGAGCAACCCTTCCAACGCGGCGTCAAACGCCCAGGGGTCTCGCGCTTCATCTCCGGCACGCGGAGGCGCTGACAATGGCCATCCATAAGGGACGCGGGTTCGCCTGCATCAATTATCCGATCGGCATGAACCTTGGTGGTGATCCAAGCCAGGCGCTCGTGCACAGCACGCCCGATGGCAAGTTCAAGGTTGCGCTATCGGCGATCGACTTGGGTCAGGGCATGAAATCGGTCACCCGCCAGATCGCGGCTGAGACGCTCGGCGTGCCACTCGACGATGTCTATGTGGACACCGCCGACAGCGATACCGGCCCGCACGACATGGGCTCGTTCGCCTCACGCGGCACCCACCGCATGGGTAACGCGGTCATCCGTGCCGCGAGCGAAGCGCGCCAGGCGATGTTGGAAGCCGCAGCCGATGAGCTTGAGGTGAACGCAAGCGACCTGGAAACCGATGGCCGCGGCGCCATCCACGTCAAGGGTGCGCCCAGCCGTTCGATCACCGTCGCCGACACCGCGATCGCGGCACAGTTCAAACAGGGGCGCACGCTCTCGGGACGCGGCATTTTCCTCATTCCGCCGTCCGAAGCCGACCCGATGACGGGGGAAATGACGCCTGTCTCCTGCTACGCGCACGCAGCCCTGGTCATCGATCTGGAGGTCGACGATGAGACCGGCGTTGTGACGGTCACGGCGATCAACTCGGCCTATGAGGTGGGGCGCGCGCTCAATCCCAAACTGGTCGAGCAGCAGTTGGTGGGCGGCGCCTGGATGGGTGTTTCCCACGCGCTTTACGAGACGACGGAGCCCTATTATCCCGCGCGCGAACACGGGGCGGAGGACTTCAATCACTACCTGATGCCAGGGCCCGGCGAGATCGTCCCGCATCATATCGCGGTGCTTGAGCGACCGGCTGAAGATGCCCCTTACGGCGGCAAGGGGCCTGGCGAGATGTGCGCCAATCCGGTGCTGCCGGCGATCGCGAACGCGGTCTACAACGCGGTTGGCGTGCGCTGCCACCAGTTGCCGATCACGCCTGAAAAAGTGCTGCGGGGGTTGCGCGAAAACGGTGGCGCACGGCCCCAGGGGCGGCGTTAGGCGATGGCGGTGCGCTCCTCCATTGTGGGTCTCGATAGCCCGGCGGCGCTGCAACATGCCTTCGTCGCAGCCCAGTATCTCGCTGACGATGGGCTGGCGACGGCGTCGTTTCTGGCGCTGGCTATGGGTAAGCCATTGCTGCTTGAGGGGGCGCCTGGTGTCGGCAAGACCGAAGCGGCCAAGGCGCTCGGCGCGGTGCTGGGGCGCGAGGTGATCCGCCTGCAATGCTATGAGGGGATCGAAGCCTCCGCCGCGCTCTATGAATGGAATTACCCGCGCCAGATGCTTGCGATCCGTCAGGCGGGCGACAGCTACGTTAATTTGTACAGTGACGACTATCTGCTGACGCGTCCGCTGTTGGCCGCTCTCAAGGCGCCGACGTCGAGCGTGCTTTTGATCGACGAGATCGATCGCTCCGACCACGAGTTCGAAGCGTTCCTGCTGGAGTTCCTATCGGACTTCACGATCTCGATCCCTGAGACGGGGACGGTGCGAGCGACGCAGCGACCGGTGGTGGTTTTGACTTCGAACCGCACGCGTGACCTGCACGAAGCGTTGCGGCGCCGCTGTGTCTACCATTGGATCGATTATCCCCATGCCGCACTCGAAGCGCAGATCGTGATGATGCGCGCCAGTTCGGTGGCGCAGGCGACGGCGGATGCGGTGGTGGCGGCGGTGACGCGGTTGAGGGCGGAGCCGCTGGCGAAGCCGCCAGGGGTTGCCGAGACGGTCGAGTGGGCGGAAGCGGCGACGTTGCTTAACGCGCAAGGGGCCGCGTGGCCGGCAGCCTTTGCCCGGGCGATCGGCGTTGCGATCAAGGATCACGATGATCTGAGCTATCTGGCGCCACGCCTTGAAGCTCTGTTGCCCGGGGAGGCTGCATGATGGTGCCGGCATGTCCTCCACCGATCGAGGCGTTCGTCCGCTTTGCCGCGCTGTTGCGGGAGCACGGCTTTGCGATCGCCCCCGATCAGACCCAGGGTTTCATCGAAGCGATCGAACTTCTCGGGCCGCGGTCGATCGATGATGTCGCACGGGCCGGACGGGCGCTATTTGCGATCCCACGCGAGCGCGAACCGGCTTACGACGCGTTGTTTCGCGCCTTCTTCTTGGGGGAGGCCGTGGTAACGCCGGCGCCTGCACCTGCGGATGATGAGGTCGAAGCGTTCGACCCGACGGGTGCATCGCGGGAGATCGAGGCGATCGATGAAGCGGGCGACCCTGGTCAGGCCGCGGTTGCCACGGAACGTTTGGCGCAGCGCACGTTCGCTGCCCGCTCCACGTCCGATACGCTTGACCGCTTCATGAAACGTGCACCCGCTGCATTGCCGCGACGGCGTTCGTATCGGCGCGCGCGGGTCAGGCGCGGGCGTACGCTCGATCTGGTGGCCACGCTGCGCCGTGCCGCGCGCCACGATGGGGAACTGATCGATGTGCGGTGGCTGCGCCGCAAGACGCGGCAGCGACGCGTGGTGGTTCTGATCGACGTCTCGGGCTCCATGCAGCAGATCAGCGAGCAGGCGCTTACCTTCGCGCACGCGCTGGTGCAGGTCGGAGACCGGGTGGAGGTGTTCACGCTGGGGACGCGGCTTAGCCGTATCACCGCGGGCTTGCGTGCGCGCGACCTCGATGATGCGCTCGCGCAGGTGGCCGCGATCGTTGCGGATTTCGATGGCGGGACGCGGCTTGGCGATGCCTTGCAGGCGTTTCTCGATGTGCCGCGCTTTGGCAGTACGGCGCGCGGCGCGCTGGCGCTCGTGGTCTCCGATGGTCTTGAACGTGGCGATCCAAGTGTGTTCGTGGACGCGGTCCGGCGGCTGAAGCGGCGGGCTTGGCAGCTCCACTGGCTCAACCCACTGGCGGCCGACCCAGCCTACGCGCCGCGGACCGAAGCGTTCAGCGCGGTCCAACGCGAACTTGATGCGCTCGGTGACGGGGCGAGCCTTGATGCGATGTGCGCGCATGTTCTTGCACAAGCGGGGCGCCCATGATCGATGCCCATCACCACATCTGGCTGCAAAAGGACCTGCCTTGGCTGCTGGGTCCGGAGCGCCCGCGCATCTTCGGCCCGTACGCTGCGATCAAGCGCGATTACCCGATCGAAGAGTATCTGGCCGATGTCAAAGGCACCGGCATCACGCGGTCAGTCTACGTGCAGGCCAACTGGGCGCCGAACTGGTTTGCGGACGAAGCGGCTTACGTGCAGAGCGTCGCCGATCAACACGGTTGGCCGCATGGGATCGTGGCCTACGCCGATATGACGCTTGACGATGTGCGCCCGCAGCTTGCGCGGCTTAAAGCGTTTCCCTTGCTGCGCGGCATCCGCCAGCAATTCCACTGGCACGAGAACCCGCTTTATCGCTTCGCTGCCGATCCCGATCTGTGCACGCGCCCGGCGGTGATGAGAAACATCGCGCGGCTCGCCGATGAGGGGTGGACCTTCGATCTGCAGGTCTTCGCTGGCCAGATGAAGGGGGCCGCCAAGCTGGCCCGCGCCTGTCCGCATGTGACCTTCATCCTGCAGCACGCCGGTATGCTTGAAGATACGAGCGAAGCGGGTGTCATGGCCTGGCGTGAAGGCCTGAAGCGGCTTGCAGATGAGCCGAACGTGGTCACCAAGCTCTCGGCTTTTGGCACCTTCATCCATCGCAATGATCCCGACGCGATCGCGGTCCAGGTGGGCGAGGCGATGCGCCTGTTTGGCGCGGAGCGCTGCATGTTCGGCTCCAACTTTCCCATCGAGAAAATCTGGACCAGCTACAGCGCTTTGTTCGCAGCCTTCAAGCGCGCAAGCGAGGCCTGGGCGCCCGAGCAACGCCAGGCCGTATTCCACGACACCGCGGCGCGGGTTTACCGCCTTTGATCAGCCTAACCGACACGACGACTTCTATGATGATGAAAGGACCAAGCGTATGGCGTTGACGATCCACCTGCTCGACTACGGAGATATCGAGCTTGAAACGAGCTTTTTGGTGCTTGGCCACGAGTGCGGGCGGACCCGCCGCGTGCCGGTTTACGGCTTTCTGATTTTGGGCGGCACCTATCCGGTCGTGGTCGATACCGGGTACCGCGATAACGCGATCATGGAATCGCTCGGCATGCGCGGGCTGCAGTTCCATGAAAACATGATCGAGAACCAACTTGCGCAGCACGGCGTCAAGGTGGGTGACGTGCGCTACATCCTGCACACGCATTTGCACATCGACCATGCGGGCAAGGACGACAAGTTCCCGATGAACACCACGGTGGTCTTGAACCGTCGCGAGATGGAGTTCTCGGTGTCAGGGATCATGTACCCGCAATACCCTAAGCCCGACATTATGCATCTGGTTGAGCGCATCTACGAGCCGGAGGCGATGCGCTTCCTCGATCTTGAGATTACGGGCGCTGAAGAGATCATCCCCGGCGTTTGGTGCGAACCAGCCGGCGCCCATACCGAAGGGTCGATGAACGTGATCGTCGAGACCGCTGAAGGGCTCGCCTGCATTTGTGGTGATGTGATCTACGACTTCAACGATCAGATCGTGAACCACGTGCACACCAACAACTGGATGGAGCCGCGTACCACCGGCAACCATTCGGGCTCAAAGCGCGCGGAAAAAGCGGCAATCAAGAAGCTGCTCAACAATTACACCTTCCTGCTGCCTATCCACGACCGGCCCGCCAAGATCGAGCACGCCCACGTGGTCGGCCGTCTCGGCATGACCGTGCCGGGACCGATGAGCGAGACTTTGCCGAACCGCAACTGGTTCCCCGCCTGATCTAACCTTGGGACCCACGCCATGTCGCACACCGCTTTCGATCGCAAATTTCATGAGCTCGTCTACGAGTACGAGCCGGTGCACCAGTTGGGGACGGGCTTCACGTTCACCGAAGGCCCGATCTGGCACCCGCGTGACAAGCACCTGCTGTTCTCCGATATGCCGGGGGACGTGCGGCGCATGTGGACGCAAGGGGCAGGTGTGCGGGAGGTGCAGCGGCCTTCCCACAAGGGCAACGGCATGACCTATGATGCCGCGCTCAATCTGATCGTTTGCGAACATGCGACGAGCGCGGTTGTGCGTTTCACAGCCCAGGGGCAGCGGGAGGTTCTGTGCAGCCACTTTGAGGGCAAGGAACTGAACTCGCCCAATGATGTCGTGGTGCGTTCGGACGGGTCCATCTACTTCACCGATCCGACCTATGGGCGGATGCCGCACTTTGGCATCGAGCGACCGCTGCAACAGGCCCACCGGGGGGTCTACATGCTGCCCCCAGGCCACAAGCCGGGCGATGAGCCGGTGCTGGTCGTTGACCGCTACATGTTCTCTCAGCCCAACGGCCTGTGTCTGAGCCCGTGCGAGAAATTCATCTGGGTCAACGATACCGATCAGGCCAACATCCGCATATTCGACATCGCGCCTGATGGGAAGCTTGTGCGCGATCGCATTTTCGCATCGGGCATTCGCGACACCCTCAAGCCCGGCGTGCCCGACGGCATGAAGGCCGACAACGAGGGGAATGTCTGGGTCACCGCGCCAGGCGGAGTGTGGGTGTATTCGTTCACGGGCATGTTGCTCGGCAAGATCGAAGTGCCCGAGATGGTCGCCAACCTGCACTGGGGTGGCGATGAGTGGGATACGCTGTTTTTGTGTGCGTGTACGTCGCTCTACGCGATGAAGACGCGGGCGCGGCCACACGTTGAACCGTTCATGACCGCCAAACCCACGCAGGCGTCGAGCGGCAGCGCTAATGGGGCACGCGCGAGCGCGAATCCGACGGCGCCCGCCGCGGCCCTGCAGCTTGATCCCAAGCGCACCGCGCTCATCCTCCAGGACCTGCAAAACGACGTCATCATAGAGGGGGGCGCGTTTGCCGACAGCGGCTCGCCCGCCCACGCGCGGGCGCAAAACGTGGTCGCGCATGCCGCTGAGTTGGCGGCCGCCTGCCGCCGAGCGGGGATCATGGTGATCCACGTCTGGTTCGTATGCGAGCCCGGGCACCCAAGCCTGACGCAGAACGCGCCGTTGTTCGAAGGCTTAAAGGGCGCGAACGCGTTGGTGCGCGGAACCTGGGGCGTCGCGCCCGCGGCCGGTCTTGAGCCTCAGCCGGGTGATCTGGTGGTTGAGAAAATGACGATGAGCGCGTGGGAGAGCGGGCGCTTGGCGTCGTACCTGGCCGCGGGCGATGTCAACACGATCATCAACACAGGTGCGTGGACCAACATGAGCGTGGAACACACCGCGCGCACCGCGGCCGACAAGGGCTTCCGGGTGATCCTACCGCAGGATAGCTGTTCGACCATGAACGAGGCGTGGCACACCGCATCGATCGACTACGCGATGAGCAATGTCGCGCAGGTCACGACCACAGCGGCTGTGGTGCAGGCGCTCGGTCGCTAGAGTCGGTTCGCTTCAGGAGGGGGCTGGCGTCAACGCGATCGAAGGGTCTGGCGCAGGGCATCCGCGGCATCACCACGCCGGTACGCCTTGACTTGGGGCAAGCCCAGCCAGTGGGCCATGAGATGGATCTCATCGGCCAAGGGGCTTGCGAAACGCTCAGCGCTGATGCCCGGCTCGCAGTGCGCAGACAGCACCTGCAACGTTTGGTTTTCGCGGTCAGCCTTGAGGTCGACGCGCCCCACCACGCGGTCTCCAAGCAGGAAGGGGAGGACGTAGTAGCCATGCGTGCGCTTATGCTTGGGCGTGTAGAGTTCAATCCGAATGCGGGCGCTGAACAACATTTCGGCGCGGCCGCGATGCCAGACCAACGGATCAAACGGTGCAAGCAACGCCCGCGCGCCCGCCTGCTTGGGCAGGCGCGCTTTCGTGTGGACGTAGGCTTGGTCCTCCCAGCCTTCGACGGTGACCTCGCGCAGTGTGCCCTCTTCAACGAGATCGCGAAGGGCTGCCCGGGTCGATGTGCGGTCGAGCCGGAAATAATCGCTCAAACAGACTTCGGTGCCCACGCCAAGCGCGCGCGCCGCCCGTTCGATCAGCGCGCGTTTGGCATCGGCGATAGCCGGCGTCGGCGTTGCCAGGACGTCCTGGGGCAGCACGCGTTCGGGGATGTCGTAAAGGCGTTCAAACGTGCTGCGGCGGCTGACCGTGGTGAGTTGCCCCGTCCAGAACAGCCACTCGAGTGCGGACTTCGCATCTGACCATCCCCACCATCCGCCTTGCGCGTTGGCATGGGACGTAAAGTCCCCCACCGCGCTTGGCCCCCGTTGCTCGATCTCGCGTCTGAGATCGCCGATGAGCGTCCGCTTGGCTTGGGCGAAACGGGCAAGCCCGGGATAGATGCCCTTGCCGTCATGCGCGTCCGCCATGCGCCAGCGCAGCAGCGGCTGCACCGCGACCGGCAGCAGCGAGGCGGCATGCCCCCAGTATTCAAACAGCTGACGCCGTTTGCCGCCATAGGCGAGGTGGTCGAGATCGCTGCGGTCGTAGACGCCAAGACGTGCGTAGATCGGCAGGGTATGCGCGCGTGCCAGAACGTTCACAGAATCGATCTGCACAACGCCAAGCGTTTCCACAAGCCGGCGAACATGCGCACGGGATGCGCCCTGGCCCTTAACTCCGCGTGTGCCATCGCCCTTGCCATCCCTCGGGCGATCGCGTGCACCCTCGCCGCGCGGATCGCGATCGGCGCCGTTGCATGCACGCTGTGCAGCGATCGCCATCCGCCGCGCCTCGCTGAGCGAAAGCGTATCGGAGCGGCGACGTCTCATGCGGATTGATCCCCGTCCACCAAGCCCGGAAGCAGCGGATCACCGATCAAGACGCCTTCAAGCGCCAGCAGTTGCGCCTTTGTGGTGGCACCGCCGTGGGCTGAGAACCCGCCCATGGCTTTGCCGCGCGCAAGGACGCGGTGACACGGCACGATCACCGGCCACGGGTTGCGGCCCATGGCCATGCCCACCGCGCGGGCTGCTTTCGGCTTGCCCACGGCTTTGGCAAGCGCGCCGTAAGTGACCGTTTCGCCGCGCGGGAGAGCGCGCAAGGCGCGATAGACCGAGGCGTTGAAAACTGAAAGCGCACGCTCATCGAGTTTGAGCGCCTGAAGCTCGATGGCATCGCCGGCGAGAAAGGCTTGCAGCGCGTCCACCGCTTCGTCCGCAAAGGCCGGAGCCGACGCGTGCACCAGTGCATCTGGCGTTTCGGCCTGCTGATCGACCGACGCGGAGCTCTGCCGGACCCGGGCCTCGGTCTGCGCGCGCGTGCGCTCCGGCAAGTGCACGCGCGTCAGGCCGGCCTCGCTCCAGGCGATGGCGCAGGTGCCGAAGGCTGTGTCGAAGAGGCGGTAGGGCATGGCTTGCGCAAGCTAGCTGGCCGCCTCCTCCCGAGCAAACGGCTATCCCCGCTTGCGTGCTGTGATCGAGCGTTCGCCTTAGCGTCATCGTTTAAGGCGCAAAGCCTTCCAACACGGTTTTGCCGATCACCGTGCCGCTCTCTTGGAGGCGGTGGCCTTCGATCAGCGTGGCAGCCGACAGCGGGCCGAGGTTCCGCGTCGCGGTACTGACGATTCTGCCGGCATCAACCAGGTCGGCGACGCGGTCGAGCAACGCACCCTGTACGCCGATGTCATCGGTCTGGAACATCGACCGGGTGAACATCAGCTCGATGTGGAACGACAGCGCCTTTTGCTTGATCTTCATGATGTCGAGGTTCGGCGGATCATCGATCATGCCGATTTCGCCGCGAGGCTTGATCAGCGAGACGATGGCGTCGAAGTGCTGGTCGGTCGCGGTCAGCGCAGCCACATAGCGCGGCGCGAGCCCCAGGGCGTCGATCTGCGCATCAAGCGGCTGGCGGTGGTCCACGAGGGCGTGCGCGCCCATCTTTTCGCACCACGCGCGGGTTTCGGGCCGCGATGCCGTGGCGATGATGTGCAGGCCCGTCAACTGGCGCGCGAGCTGGATCAGGATCGAGCCGACCCCGCCAGCGCCGCCGATCACCAGCAGACTATCGCCTTCGCCGGCGCCTTCGCGCAGTTTGAAGCTATCGAACAGCAGTTCCCAGGCGGTGATCGAGGTCAACGGCAGCGCGGCCGCGTCGGTCATGTTGAGGCTCGCCGGCTTGCGCCCGACGATGCGGGCATCGACCGCATGGAAGGCGCTGTTGGTACCGGAGCGCGTGATGTCGCCGGCGTAGAACACCTCGTCGCCAGGTTTGAACCGTGTGACGTCGGCACCGACCGCTTCAACGATGCCGGCCGCGTCGTAGCCCAGTACCTTATGGCCGCTTTCCGGCGCAGCGCGCATGCGGACCTTCGTGTCAACCGGATTGAGCGACACCGCCTTCACCGCGACGATGAGGTCTTGCGGTCCCGGTGTCGGGCGCTCGATTTCGATGTCCTCAAGCGCACCAGGTGCGTCGATGGGCAAACTTTCGCGGTATCCGATGGCGCGCATGGCCGTCACTCCTTTGGTCGTCTCTTGAGGTGGTCTTGAGGTTGCTCTGCCTGCAACATGGCGGTACGCGCTACACGCGCCAAGTACGCACCATTTGAGCCAATAGGGGCCAAAAGGATACTGTGATGCCAAGCGGAGGGTTGATGTGATGGCCAAAGTCAAAGCCGGCAAGCCCGCGCTGAGCGTGACGCCGACCCTGGACGCATCAATGCGGGTCCCGCCAGCGCGCGCACCGCGCTTCGAGAGCTACCGCTGTTCGGAAGGGTGTCCCGTTGAGGCGGCGCTTGAGCTGATCGGCGGGAAGTGGAAGGGCCTTGTGCTCTACCACCTCGCCGATGGCACCAAGCGCTTCAACGCGTTGAACCGCTTGGCCGGCAGCGTCACGCAGCGCACGCTCACGAAGCAACTGCGGCAGTTGGAGGCCGATGGCCTGGTCAGCCGAACCGTTTATCCGGTGGTGCCGCCGAAGGTCGAATACGCGCTTACCGCCAAGGGCGAAGCGCTCGTGCCGATTTTGATGGCACTGCGCGCGTGGGGCTTGGAACATGCGCTGCCGCGGTCGTGATCGCAGCCGCGAGCGTTGGCCCTAAGGGGACTTGGTCGGCCCTCGACGTTTGCCCTAGGCAGGTGCGCAAGGCAAGTGCCGGGAGTTCATCCGCCTCAGGTCGCGTAGGTCATCGGCAGTACGGTGGTATCCTTGATTTCTTGCATGACGAAGCTCGCCGAAACGTCGGCCAGCCGAACCTTTCGGATCAGCCGTTGGTAAAGCGCGTCGTAGGCGTCGACGTCGGGCACCCGGGCGCGAATGAGGTAGTCCAGTTCGCCCGAGGTCCGGTACACGCCCTGGATTTCGGGCATGGCGGATACGGCACGCGCGAAGTTTTCCAGCCACTTGGGATCGTGCTCGTTGGTGCGCACGGCGATGAACACGCTGAGCCCCAAGTTCACCTTCTTGGGGTCGACGAGGGCGACACGCGCTTTGAGGACGCCTGCCTCCTCTAGCCGGCGGATGCGGGTCCAGCAGGCATTGCGTGAGAGGCCGACCTCTTCACCCAGTTTTTCCAGACTGACGCTCGCATCGCGCTGCAGAGCGCCAAGCAGTTTTCGATCAAGGTCATCCATATCGCTCAAGTCTTGGGAAAATCGCCCATGATATTGGCCCTTTTATCTCCATTTTGGGAGAATTGCAAAGCGCACAAGCGATACCGTTCGCCCATCGCAACGCTTGAGCGGAGATCCTCATGTTCTCCAGATTATTTCTGAACCACCCTCGCGCCGTCGGGGAAAGCTATTTCGAGCACATGGCGTTCGCCGGTTGGTTCGCCGGTAAGCTGTTCGTGGCCGCGGGCGCGGCGCTCGTCCACGCGCTGGTGCCTTGCCTGTTTGAGCGCACGGCCAGCCGCGCGATCGCGCAGTTGTACGAACGCACGCACAACCGCGCGCCGAATTAGACCGGTCGTTTCGCGGCCGTTAAACCCCGCCCAGGGTGTCAGAGGGAGTCAAAGCGCGTCAACCGCACCGCGTGCGATGGCTAACCCTGACCGGTGAAGCGTGCCGGCCGCTTTTCCAAGAACGCCGTGACGCCTTCGGCGTAATCAGCAGTGCGGCCTGCGCGCGCCTGCGCGTCGCGCTCATGATCGAGCTGGGCATCAAAGTCGTTCGTGGCGGCGGCGTGGATCGCCTGCTTGGTGAGCGCCAGCGCAAACGTTGGCCCGGCGCTCAGTGAGGCCGCCAGTGCGTGCGCTTCATCCATCAGCGCATCATCATCCACCGCGCGCCAGATCAAGCCCCAGTCCGCAGCTTCATCCGCGGTGAGGGGCACACCGGTCATGGCAAGAGCCTTCGCGCGGGCTTCCCCGATGCGGCGGGTGAGCGTCCATGTGCCGCCGGCATCCGGCAGCAGGCCGATCTTGCAGAACGCCTGGATGAATGTCGCTGAACGTGCCGCGAGGATGAGATCGCAGCACAACGCAACGTTGGCACCGGCCCCGGCAGCAACGCCATTCACGGCCGCGATCACCGGCATGTCGAGCGCACGGATCTGCCGGACGAGCGGGTTAAAGAACGTGTCAAGGGTGCGAGCGAGATCGACGGGCTCGCTGCGCGTGGCGGGGTTGCGATCGGCAAGGTCCTGACCTGCGCAAAAGCCACGGCCCGCCCCAGTCAGCAGCACCGCTCGGCACGCAGGGTCGTCGGCAGCGTCATGCAGCGCGCGCTTCAAGGCGGCATGCATGGTCTCATTGAACGCGTTAAGGCGCTCGGGCCGGTTTAACGTGAGCGCGACGTAGCCTTCGCGCCGGTCGATCAACACTGTCTCTTCCATAGGCGCTCCCCTTGATGTTTGCCACCGCGCTGCTCAGCGATGGCCGCCGCTTTCACGCATCCATCTTGACGATCTTCCTACGCTGACGCCAGCTTGGTGGTTATCATCGAAGCGCTCGTGGTGAGCGGCTTGGCAAGTGAGGGCGGGGCGATGACGGACGCGGTAACGGTATTTCGCAACGCGCGTGTGCTGGATGGTGCAAGCGACGGCGCCATCGATGATCAAGACGTGGTGGTGGAAGCGGACCGCATCACGCAGGTGACCGGTGAGCGGGTCTCAACGTCCGGCGCGCGCACGATCGATCTGGCCGGGAAGACGCTGATGCCCGGTCTGATCGATGCGCACGTCCATGTGATCGCAACCACGGCGGACCTTGCGGCCAACACGGAATTGCCGAACACGCTCGTCGCCCTGCGCGCTTCGAAGATCATGCGGGGCATGTTGATGCGTGGCTTCACCACGGTGCGCGATCTGGGCGGGGCCGATTTCGGGCTGAAGATGGCGCTCGATGAAGGGCTGATCGAAGGGCCGCGGTTGATCATTTGCGGCAAGTCGTTGTCGCAGACGGGGGGGCATACGGACTACCGTGGTCGTTACCATGCGCGCTCAGTCGAACACTACGCCGCGCGTGCCGGTTCGCTCGGCCGCGTGGTCGATGGCGTCGATGCGGTCCGCCGCGCGGTGCGCGAAGAGATCAAAGCGGGCGCAGAGTTCATCAAGCTGATGGCCAACGGCGGGGTGTCTTCGCCGAGCGATCCGATCAAGTTCTTAGGTTTCTCCCGCGCCGAAATCGAAGTCGCGGTCGAAGAGGCGAGCAACGCTCAGACCTATGTTGCCGGCCACCTCTATACGGATGAGGCGATTAGGCGGGCCGTCGAGTGCGGGGTGACGTCCATTGAGCACGGCAACCTGATCGAACCCGACACGGCGCGCCTGGTGAAGGAGTGCGGCGCCTACGTCGTGCCGACCAACGTGACGTTCGACATCCTTGCAAAGATGGGCGCGCAGATGGGCCTGCCAGCCGCGTCCGTCGCGAAGATCGAAGATGTGCGGGCAAAGGGCCTGACCGCGCTTGAGACGTTGGCGGACGCTGGCGTGCTGATGGCGTACGGCACGGACCTTTTGGGTGACATGCATCCCTACCAGTCCGACGAGTTCACCTTGCGCGCGCGCTACCTGCCGGTCATGGAGGTGATCCGGTCGGCGACCGTTTATGCGGCACGCGCGCTCGGTCACGCCGATACGCTGGGGGCGATCAAGCCCGGCGCCTACGCCGATCTGATCGTGGTCGATGGCGATCCGCTGCGCGACATCGCGCTGCTGACAGGGCAGGGCGTGCATATGCCGTTGATCATGAAGGACGGCGTTTTCGTGAAGGAGCCGTTGGCTGCTTCTTGAAGGATGTGCTTCACTTGCGCGCTCGTTGATCGATCAACCAAAAAGCCGCGCCTCCACGCGCTAAAAGGGAGAGGTCCGCATGGCAGACGTCGCCTCCGCCAAAAACAAACACGGGCCCGCCCGGACGAAACCTGCTGGCGCCGAAGCCGCCGATCTATCGGCTCACGAGGCCGCTGCATCCACCGCCGATGAACTCGAGCTGCGCGATTTTTTGAGTTTCCGCATCGCCAAGGTGCACGCCAAGTTGAACACCCAGGCGATGCGTTTGCTCGCGGCCCACGCGGGCCTCACGTTGCAGCAATGGCGCGTGTTGCTGCTGATCGGTTCACAAACCACGACGACGGCCAGCGCGCTCAGCCAAACCGGTGAGATCGATAAGGCGTTGGTGTCGCGCACGTTGAAGGCGCTGGTCGCCGATGGCCTGGTGTTGAGCAGGCCCGATCGCACCGACCATCGCCAGCTCCATCTGAAGCTGAGTGCGGCTGGCCGGCGGCTGCACGAGCGGATGCTGCCGATCATGCGGCAACGTCAGCAGCGGCTGCTGGATTGTCTCACCGCCCGCGATCGCATCGTGGTCTATACCGCGCTTGAAAAGCTGGAGCAGGCGGCCGCCGACGACGTCGAGGCTGGCGAAGGCTAGATCACCCGCGCTGTCGTCAATGTCGCCTTGGCAGATTGATGGCAGCAACGCCAACAATGGCCGCCAGCAAGCCAAGGCCAACCATGGGTGTGATTCGCTCGCCCAGGACGAGCGCGCCGAGAAGCACGCCGACACCGGCGCGCAAATACGCCTGGCTCGCCGTGCCCAACGAGCCGATCGTCTTGATGAGACGGAAATAGATCAACAGGGCAACGCCGGTGCAAAGCAAGCCGAGGACGCAACTTGCAACGATCGCGGGCCATGATGGCGAGAGCGACCAGGGGCGCTCGAAGATCAAGCTCGCCGGTACAAGAACGAGGCTGGCCCAGAGCATGGTGCCGGTTGCGATGGCGGTTGCGGAAAGGTCGGTGAACCTCCTGCCGTAGATCGCAGCGCAACCGTAGAGCGCAGCCCCCGTAAGGGCGGCGATCTGGCCGGCCACCTGCTGGCCCAGGCCCGCCAGCGCATCGATCCCGACGATGAGGATCACACCGAACAAACCCAAGCACGCGCCGAACAATTTCAACGTGTCCGTCACTTCGTGGCGCGTCACCAAAAGGGTGAAGAAGAACACAAACAGCGGTGAGGTTGAATTCAGCACGCTCGCCAGGCCGCTGGCGATGTGCTGTTGGCCCCAGGCGAGCAGCGTCCACGCAGCGATGCTGTTGAAGAACGATTGGACGAAGAGCATGCGCCAACTGCGCGCATCGCGCGGCAGCCGGTCCGCGGTGAGCGCCAGAACGCACGCGAGGAAGACGGCCGCGATCGAGACGCGGATGGCGATGAGCGTCAGTGGAGGGATCTCGGCGATGGCGACCTTGATGAAGAGATACGACGACCCCCAAAGTATCGCCAAAACACCGAGGAGGACGAACTCCCCGTATGGCGCTGAAGAGGTCTTGCCGGTCATGATCGGTTTCCAGTCGTCGGAGGCTTTGAGTGTCTAGATGATCGGGCGATCGATCGGGATCACCGGAGATGAGCCGAAATCGACCAAAGGTGATTTAAATCTTCTTCGTCGGCGACGATGCGTTCATCGCACGGCGTATCGGTTGACAACCTATCGATCATCCGCAATCTGCCCGACCTTACCTGACGCGCGCGAGGTCGATCATGAGACTGTTATTGTTATCCAATCTGCTGTTTGTTGGAGCCGTCCTCGCGGGTGCCTTCACGGGCTTCCTCTATTGGGAGCGCACGTTCGGCTCGTGCGCAGACGGCTGTCCGCAGGGCATGGTGTTCATCCTCTTCATGCCCGCGGCCTTGGTGGCCATCGGCGCCTTCATCCTGGCGCCCTTGTTCCGTGTCATGAGCCAGCCCGCGGGCTAGATGTCCTGCGCCAAGCACCCAAGCGGCCCAACTTCAAGGCAGCTCCAAAGGATGTCGCCCATCGGTTCTTGCTTCCACGCCTTGACTCCGCTCGCGCTCATAGCGGCGTGGGCATGCGCGACCCTGCCGTCAACGCAGGCCGCCGCGCAAGCTGAACGATCCGGCCGGGTGGTCGCGAGCTTCATCACGCGTATTCGCCTGCCCGACCTCGATCTTGAGCTGCCTGCCAAGTTGGACACGGGCGCAAAGTCATCCTCCTTGCATGCCGAGCGTATCGTGGCGTTCGAACGAAAGGGCCGGCTGTGGGTTCGGTTCCGCTTCGCGTGGGGCGCCAGTCCTCGAATCGTTATTGAGCGGCCCGTCATCAGGATCGCCCGCATCCGGCGCGCTGGTGTCGGTGTGCGCCAGCGCTACGTCGTGCGGTTGAGGCTTTGCGTTGCCGGCAAGACGGCGGTGACGGCATTCACGTTGGCGGATCGCACCGGCATGCGCTACGCGGTGCTTGTTGGACGCCGGTTTCTCAACGGCCGCATCCTGGTCGCCTCGCGCCGCGGGTCGCGCGGGCTCAAGCGATGTTGAGCGCTATGCGTGACGCTTCAAGTGAAAGCGGCGCCGGCATCTGATCTTCTGTTAAGCCGCGCTCACCAGCGACTTCAGCCAACCGGCAAACGCCTGTACGGGCGCAGTTTGGGCGTTGACGGCGACGAAGTAGCCTTCGGTGTTGGCGAGCTGAAAGGGGTCAACCTGTTTGAGTTCGCCGCTCGCAAGCATCTTTCGCGCGATGAGAGCGCTCGCCAGCGCCACCCCTTGGCCGCGGTGGGCCAGGTCCAGGGCAAGGCCGTAGGAATCGACGCGAAACGTCGGCGTGAGTTCCACCCCGTAGGCCGCAGCCTCGCCCCACTGGCGCCAGCCCTCCGTGGTCCCGACCGCTTCGATCAGCGGCCCGCTAACTACCGTGGCCTCGCTGTTTGCCGCAGCGACCGCAATAAGGCCATCGGGCTGCAAACGCTCAGCGCCTTCGCCAACCTGCTTTTGCGATCCAAAGCGGATCTCAACATCGGCGCGAAGCTGGCGAAACTCATCGGGCCAGATGCTGCTCATCAGCTGCAGGCGGATGCCGGGATGTTGTGCGGTGAACGATTTGAGGTGCGGGGCCAACAGCCATTGCGCCACGCTCACCGACGTCGCGATGGTTAAACGATGCTCCGAGTTTTGTGTATCGAGCCCACCAAGCGCGCTTTCCAAAGTCTGAAAAGCTGACCCAACCTTGGGCAATAAGGTGCGCCCGCGTTCGGTTAGCGCCAGCCCTCGCGGTTTGCGCTCGAACAGGTTGCCGCCCAGGCGCAATTCCAAGGATCTGATCTGCTGGCTCACCGCCGATTGCGTCATCGCCAGTTCTGAAGCGGCGGCTGTAAAATTCAGATGACGCGCGGCCGCCTCGAAGGTGCGCAGCCACCCAAGCGGTGGCAGTGAACGCTTCATCCCCCACTCCTTCTTTAAGCCAAAGAAACGCGGTTAAGGCATTAGCTGCGCTTTTGCCTAAGCCCCCAATACCATCGTTTGTGCCAAGCGGGTTTCTCCCTG
>JBCBJZ010000007.1:0-48546 GCA_038522635.1 Pseudomonadota bacterium
TGATGCGCTCAACTTTTGCGCCGGTCAGAACGCGCACGCCTTTCGTTTCGCACCAGCGCGCGAGCATACCGCCCGCGGTCTCATCCATCATGCGTGCGACCATGCGCGGTGCCAACTCGACCACGGTGAGGTCCGCGCCACGACCGACCAGCGCTTCCAAGATGATCGAACCGATGAAACCGGCGCCAACCAGAACCACCGGCGCACCAGGTTCAGCGCGCTCTACGATTTTGCGCGCGTCCTCCAGCGTCCAGCAGGGGTGCACACCGGGCAACGTCGCCCCCTCAAGCGGCGGAATGATCGGGGACGCCCCGGTCGCCAGCAGCAAGCGGTCGTAAGCGATGTCCTCACTGCCGCTGACGAACAGCGCCTTGGCGCGGGTATCGATGCCGCCGGCACGGGCCTCGCGTATGTTGATCCCGAGGGTGTCAAAGTGGCCCGGCGTCTGACGCAAATGCGTGCCGCCCTCGTCGATCTGCCCGTGCAAGAGATAGGGGATGGCCATGCGCGAATAGGGTGCTTCGCCCTCCCCGGAGATCAGCGTGATCTCATCGTTCGGCCGCATCTGGCGCAACGTCTCGGCCGCCGTCACGCCGGCCGGCCCCGCCCCTAGGATCACGTGGTGCATGGTCTCATCCCTTCTGCCGGTCTGCGCGCGCGGACTGTTATAGCGATTTCAGGTGCAGCGATCTCAGGCTTGGCGCTGAACGACGTGTCCGCCGGCTGCCCCGTTGCGGGGAGGTGAACGCGAAGCCGGCAGGTTGTCAACGATGCTCGCCGAGCCGCGCGCGCCCCACATAATGGAAGGCGAACAGCGCGGGGCGGCGTGGCAGCGTGTAGGTCTCAAGGGCCTCGATCACAAAGCCGTTGGCGGTGAGGCGGGCTGCCGGATCGCGGTTGAGATGGCAGCCGCCAGCCAAAGTACCCCAAAGGCCATCCAGGCGGTCCTGCCAGCGCGCCACGCCTTCGTCTTGAGCGCGCCCGTGTTCGCAAAAGAGGATGCAGCCGTCGGGCTTCAGGATGCGGCGCGCTTCTTGAAGGGCGGCCCCTGGATCGGGGATCGTGCAAAGTGCGTAGGTGAAAACGCAAGTATCGACGCTTTTGCCGGCGAGCGGGAGCCCTTCCCCGCTCGCGCGTACCAGGTCGACAGGAAAGGGGCTGCGCGCGACGTTGGCTTTTGCGCGGTTCAGCATGGCGGCAGAAGGTTCGATGCCGATCACGCGAGATACATGCGCAGCGTTGTAGTGGGGCAGATTGGTGCCGCTACCAAAACCGATATCGGCGACCACGCCGCACGCCTGCGGGACGATGCGGGCACGCTGGAGGGCAAAGGCTTTGCCTGCGCAAATGCAAGCCGTCAGCGGCGCCAAAACGTGGCGTTCATAAACGCTCATAGCACCCGCTCCCGGTACCGACCGCTGCGCAGCCGCTGGCCCAGCCTTCACACCATGCTGTTCAGACACTCAACCGAGCGCTTCAGCGCTCGCGGGCGATGTCATGGCCGCCGCGCCGTCTTCATCGATTAACGCTGCCAAAGCGGCCACCAGATCGCGCACGCCCCGCACGCGGTCCTGCGCTTCCGCCCAGTCCTGTTTGACGATCAGCTTGTGATCGGCCTGAAAGCGCGCCTGCCCTTTCATGGTCTGCAGCCATCCAACGAGCGCTTCGGGGGCTGCAAAGGTATCGTTGCGGAACTTAAGCACGCCGCCCTTGGGACCGGCATCGACCTGGGCAACGCCGGCAACACGGCACAGCGCCTTGATCTCCATCACGTCCAACAGATGCTTCACTTCCTGCGGCAGCGGCCCGAAGCGGTCGACCAACTCAGCGGCGAAATCGTCGATATCCCCGCGCTTCGTGAGCGCCGACACCCGCCGGTACAGCCCCAACCGCAACTGCAAATCGCTGACGTAGTCGTCGGGGATCAGCACGCCGGTGCCGAGCGAGATCTGCGGCGACCACTGCTCATCGCCCTCACCCAGATCCCCGCCTTTGAGCGAAGCGATCGTCTCTTCCAGCATCGACTGGTAAAGCTCGAAGCCAACCTCTTTGATGTGGCCGGACTGCTCGTCGCCCAACAGGTTGCCCGCGCCGCGGATATCAAGGTCGTGCGACGCCAGCGAGAAGCCCGCGCCCAACGTATCAAGCGAGTGCAATACCTTGAGGCGCTTTTCGGCGGGTTCGGTCAGCCGCTTGCTGGCAGGCGTGGTGAAGTAGGCGTAGGCGCGCGCCTTGGAGCGGCCCACGCGCCCGCGCAACTGATACAATTGCGCCAGGCCGAACATGTCGGCGCGGTGCACGATCATGGTGTTGGCGTTGGGCACGTCGAGACCGGATTCCACGATCGCGGTGGACAGCAGAACATCGTACTGGCCCTCGTAGAACGCGGTCATGATGTCTTCGAGTTCGGTCGGGCTGAGCTGCCCGTGGGCGCGCGCGTAGCGAAGGTCTGGCACGTGCTCATCGAGGAATTCGGCGATGCCATCGAGGTCAGCGATGCGCGGCACCACATAGAACGACTGCCCGCCGCGGAAGCGCTCGCGCCGCAGCGCCTCACGGATGATCACCGGATCAAATGGTGAAATGAACGTCCGCACGGCGAGACGATCCACCGGCGGCGTCGTGATCAAAGAGAGCTCGCGCACCCCCGACAGCGCCAGTTGCAACGTCCGCGGGATCGGGGTCGCCGTCAGCGTCAGCACGTGCACGTCATCGCGCAATTGCTTCAGCCGCTCTTTATGCGTGACGCCAAAATGCTGCTCCTCATCGACGATGAGCAAACCTAAGTTGGAAAACTCGATCGCCTTGCCCAACAGCGCGTGGGTGCCGACCACGATGTCGATCTGCCCGTCCTTCAAGCCGGCTTTGACGGCCGTGAGGTCCTTGGTGCCGACCAGCCGCGACGCTTGTGCGATCTTCACCGGCAAGCCGCGGAAGCGTTCTTGGAAACTGCGGAAGTGTTGGCGGGCAAGCAGCGTGGTCGGCACGATGACGGCGACTTGTACGCCGGACATCGCTGCGACATAGGCGGCGCGCATCGCGACTTCGGTTTTGCCGAAGCCGACATCGCCGCACACCAGGCGATCCATGGGCTTGCCGGAAGCAAGGTCCTCCAGCACCGCTTCGATGCTCGCCTGTTGGTCGTCCGTCTCTTCGTGTTGGAAGCCTGCGGCGAACTCATCGTACGCCCCATGGGGGGCTTCGAGCGGTTGGGCCTCGCGCAACGCCCGCATCGCGGCCACGCGAATCAGCTCGGCGGCGATCTCGCGCAGGCGTTTCTTCAGCTTGGCCTTGCGGTTTTGCCAGGCGGCACCCCCGAGACGATCCAACTGCGCCGTCGTCTCATCGGACCCGTAACGCGACAGCAGTTCGATGTTCTCAACGGGCAGGTAGAGCTTGTCGCCGCCCGCGTAAACCAACTCCAGGCAGGCGTGCGGTGCGCCCAGCGCCTCAATGGTCGTCAGGCCGGCGAAGCGACCGATGCCATGGTCGGTATGCACCACAAGATCGCCGACGCTGAGCGCCGTCGCTTCGGTCAGCACGTCCACGGCCTTGCGCGCTTTGCGCCGCTTGCGGATGAAGCGGTCGCCGAGCATGTCCTGTTCGGCAATCACGGTGAGGTGTGGCGTCTCAAAGCCCTGATCGAGGCCGAGGACGCCGATGGCAGCGGCCGTCGCCGGCAACGTCTGGACCGCATCGAAGTGCTCAACGGCGCGCAAGTCGACCAGGCCGTGCTCACGCAGGAGCCCGCTGATGCGCTCGCGTGAGCCCGCGCTCCAGGCCGCGATCAGCACGCGGCGCTCCTTGCCAAGACGCGCGTTGATGTGGTGGGCGGCGGCTTCGAAGACGTTGGCTTTGACGGCGTTCCGCTCGGCCGCGAAATCCCGGCCCGCGCGCCCTTCAAGCGCTTGGGTACGCATGCCCTCCTGCTCCATCGTCTCGTTGAACGCGAGCAGGTAGAGCTGGTCGTGACCCTTGAGGACGCGCTTCAGCGCCGACGCCATCACGAACATGTGCGAAGGCGGCACCGGGTTGTACGGCGGGGCACCGAACGTCGCCGTCTCCAGCGCATCGACGCGGGCCTTGTAGTGCTCTTCGATGAGTTCGTGACGGGCTTCGATGGCACCCCGGGCGGACGGGTCGAAACTGATCAGCGCGTCGGGCACATAGGCACTCAACGGTTCAAGCGCGCCATGGAACAACGGCAGCCAGTGCTCCATGCCCTGAAACCGGGTGCCGGCGCTCACCGCTTCATAAAGGGGGTCATCGCCCGTCACCGCGCCGAACAGCTCCATGTAGCGGGCGCGAAACCGTTTCACCGCAACCTCGCCGAAAGCCACTTCGCTCACCGGCATCAGGACGAGTTTGCTGATCGCTTTGGTGGTGCGCTGGGTCTCGGGATCGAACGGCTTGATGGCTTCAAGCGTGTCGCCGAAGAAGTCGAGGCGGACGGGGTTGGGTCGCCCCGGCGGGAACAGGTCAAGAATGCCACCACGCTGCGCGAACTCGCCAGGCTCCATCACGGTGCCCGTTCGCTGGTAGCCGAACCGCACCAGCCGCTGGATCAGGCGTGGAAGATCGATGCGCTGGCCAGGCGCGATCGCCTTGATCGACTTGCGGATGAAGTCGCGGCTGGGCACCAACTGCAGCGCTGCGTTGATCGTGGTGAGCACGATGGTGGGCTGTTTGCGAGCGCTGGCACTCAGTCGTGCAAGCGCTGTGATCCGCCTGGCGACGAGGTCCGCGTTGGGGCCAACCCGGTCGTAAGGCACCGTTTCCCAGGCGGGGAAGGCGATGACCCGTACATCGGGCGCAAAAAATGCGAGCGCCTGCTCCAACGTATCGAGACGGCGATCATCGCGCGCCACATGCAGGATCAGCGCATCCGCCCCCCGCTGGCGCGCCCGCTCGTGCAGCCGCTGGGCAAGGATCAACGCATCATAGCCTTCAGGAACGCCCGAAATGGCTTCAAGCGTGTGATCTTGAACGGTCGTGGTCATGGATAACGACAGCTTCAGTGTGACGTTAGGTCGGTTGAGCGTTGCGTGCAGCCCACAGTTGGCCGGTGGAGCGCGGGTGGCCTAAAGCCCGTGAAAGGTGCGGATATCCGCGACGAGCACCGAGAAGCCTGGCGGCGGCGCACCCTCATCCTCCATCATCAGCCATTGATGCAGATCCGGATCAGGCATCGCCAAGAATTCCTCAAAAGCCTGCAAAGATGCCTCATCCATGGCCGCAGCCTTCGCATCCGCATAGCGCCCGAGCATGATATCGAGCTCTTTCATGCCGCGATGACTGGCGCGCCACAAAATGCGCTTAACCCGGGCATCAAGGTTGGCCTGGTCGGCTTGGTCGTTGAGAGCGCGATCGGTTGAGGATGGCATCGAGGCCCCTGGTTTGACCGGTGTGCATCATGGTCGACACGCGTGTTAGGCGCATGCGATGGAACGCGTGGATAACATAGCCGCGCGGGGCTGTCGCGGGGGCGGCATGCGGTAATTTGGTCGCTTGAGCGTGTGCGGGCGCCGGTGTCGGACGGGCTTGCAGCGCGCCCCATCATCGAAGTCGGAGGGCTTAGACCCGTGGGCTTGCCAGCCGCCAAACGCCGCGAGAACGACGCGCCCGACGCCGGCGCCGTTGCTGCGACACGGCCGATGCCGTCCGCGCCCTCCGGCATGCGGCCAGGGGTGCTCAATCCGCTGTTCGCCGACGCATCGACGCTGCAAGGCGTTGGCCCGCGCATCGAGACGCTGTTGAAAAAGGCGCTCGGTCTTCCCGCAACGCAAGCGAACCTGCGCTTGCTCGATCTTCTGTGGCACACGCCAACGGGGTTGATCGACCGCCGCGCTGAGCCTGCTATCCAAGACGCGGTACCCGGCACGATCGCGACGTTTCGCGTGCGCGTTGTCAAGCACCGCCCCTCGCCCCGCGGACGCGCTGCCGTACCCTATCGGGTCACCTGCGAAGATGACAGCGGACGCCTCGATCTGATCTTTTTTCGCGCTGAACGCAGTTACGTTGAACGGCAGTTGCCTGAAGGTGAGATCCGCTACGTTTCCGGCAAAGTTGAGCGCTACGGCGATCAACTGCAGATGCCGCATCCCGACTACATCCTGCCAGAGGCGCGCCAGGGCGATCTGCCCATGCTGGAGCCGGTCTATCCGTTGACCGCGGGGCTGTCGGCGAAGGTGCTGGGCAAGTTGATGCGCCAGATGAACGCGGCCGTGCCGCAACTTGCCGAATGGCAGACGCACGCGTGGCTTGAAGCGCGCGGTTGGCCAGGCTTTCACGACGCCATCAGCGCCTTGCATCGCCCGCGCGATCCAGCGGACCTGTCACCCTCGGGGCCAGCGTGGCAGCGCCTTGCCTATGATGAATTGCTGGCCGGCCAGGTTGCCTTGGCGTTGGTGCGTGCGAACCAACGGGCGCAGCGGGGACGCGCGGTGCGTGGCGATGGGCGCGTGCGCCGGGCCCTGCTTGAAGCGCTGCCGTTTGCACTGACCCGCTCGCAGGCTGAAGCGATGGCGGTGATCGAAGCCGACATGGCGTCTGACCGGCGCATGTTGCGGCTCCTGCAGGGCGATGTGGGTGCGGGCAAAACGGTTGTCGCCTTGCTCGCCATGGCCATCGCGGTGGAAGCGGGCATGCAGGCGGCCCTCATGGCGCCGACCGAGGTGCTCGCGCGCCAGCACATGGAAACGCTGAGCCCGCTGGCGGACGCCGCAGGCCTGAAGCTGGCGCTGCTGACGGGGCGCGAAAAAGGCAAGACGCGCACGCAAACCCTGGCTCAGGTTACCGATGGCAGCATCGACATCCTGGTCGGCACCCACGCGCTGTTCCAGGCTGACGTGGTCTTCAACGATCTCGGCTTCGCGGTGATCGACGAGCAGCACCGCTTCGGTGTCCATCAGCGCATGGCTTTGCAGACCAAAGGGCGCGATGGCGGCGCCAACGTGCTGGTGATGACGGCGACCCCGATCCCGCGCACGCTGCTGATGACGCACTACGGCGATCTGGAAGTCTCAAAACTCACCGAGAAGCCTGCTGGCCGCAAACCCATCGTGACCACGGCGCCGCCGTTGGAGCGGCTGAGCGATGTGATCGAAGCGTTGAAGCGCGCGGTGAAGGCGGGGGCCCAAATCTACTGGGTGTGCCCGCTGGTGGAATCATCTGACAAGTCGGAATTGGCGGCAGCGCAAGAGCGCGCAGCCCATCTTGGGCAGACGTTTGGCGACCGGGTCGGGTTGCTGCACGGCCAGATGAAGGGCGCGGACAAGGATGCGGTTATGGCGCGCTTTGCCGCCGACGAGCTCTCGATCCTGGTCGCCACCACCGTGATCGAGGTCGGCGTCAACGTGCCGAACGCGACTGTTATGGTGATCGAGCACGCCGAGCGCTTTGGCCTTGCGCAGCTCCATCAGTTGCGGGGGCGCGTGGGACGCGGGGCGGCGCAATCGTACTGCATGCTGCTCCATAAGGCCCCGCTCGGCGAGGTCGCGCGCGAACGCATCGACATCATGTGCCAGTCGGAAGATGGATTTCTCATCGCGGAGAAGGACCTTGAGCTTCGGGGCGGTGGCGAAGTTCTGGGCGCACGCCAAAGCGGGGTGCCGGCGTTCCGCATGGCCGATGTGCCGGGCATGCCTGACCTGCTGGCGGCGGCGCGTGATGATTCAACGCTGATCGTTGAACAGGATCCGACGCTGCAGAGCCCGCGCGGGCAGGCGTTGCGCACGCTGCTCTACCTGTTTGAGCGCGACGAAGCCGTCCGCCTGTTCCGTACGGGCTGAAGCGAGCGCACCGCTTAACCAGCCCCACCGCAGGGCTTTTGCCACGCAACGCCCTGGCCTATAAGGCATCCATGAGCGACATCCTCACCAAAATCACCGCCTACAAGCGCGAAGAAGTGGCGGCTGCAAAAGCGCGCATGCCCCAAAGCTTGATCGATGAGCGCGCGCGCGCGGCCCCCGCGGTGCGTCCTTTTGCTGGCGCCATACGGGATGCGCACGCGCAACGTCGGCCAGCCCTGATCGCGGAGATCAAGAAGGCGTCGCCCTCGAAAGGGCTGATCCGCGCCGATTTCGACCCGCCCGCGCTGGCGCAGGCCTATGAAGCTGGCGGCGCCACCTGCCTGTCCATCCTGACCGATGAACCCTCTTTCCAGGGCGCACCGGACTATCTGTTGAAGGCGCGCGCGGCGTGTGCGCTGCCGGCGTTACGCAAAGACTTCATGATCGACACCTACCAGGTCGCGGAGGCGCGGGCGTGGGGTGCGGACTGCATTTTGATCATCCTTGCGCAGGTTGACGATGCCTGCGCGCGCGATCTGGCGCACGCCGCGCAGGCCTGGGGCATGGATGCGATCGCGGAAGTGCATGATGGTGACGAACTGACCCGCGCGCTCGCGCTTCCCTGTGCGCTGATCGGGATCAACAACCGTAACCTGCGCACCTTCGAGACCACGTTAGAAACGTCTGAAACACTCGCGCCACGCATCCCGTCTGACCGCCTTACGGTGGGCGAAAGCGGCATCGCGACGCCCGCCGACATCGCACGTCTGCAGGCCGCCGGCATCAACACCTTCCTGATCGGCGAAAGCCTGATGCGCCAGGCCGATGTCGCAAGCGCGACGCAGGCTCTGATGGCGCAGGCCAACGCCGACCGATCCCCGGCCGAGGCCTTCGCAACGGCAGGCGTATCGTCCCATGGCTGATGTCGCCCTGTCTCACCTCAATGCGGCCGGCGAAGCCCACATGGTGGACGTTTCCGCCAAGGCCGTGACGCAACGTACCGCGATCGCGTCCGGCCTCATCACCATGGCACCAGGCACGCTCGATCTGGTCCGCGATGCGGGCGCCAAAAAGGGCGACGTGCTCGCCACGGCCCGCATTGCCGGCATCATGGCGGCGAAGCGCACATCCGATCTGATCCCGCTTTGCCATCCCCTCGCGTTGAGCAAGGTCACGCTCGATTTGGAGCCGCAGGATGATCCCGCCGGCATCATCGTCACAGCCACGGTTCGTGTGAGCGGTCCAACCGGCGTTGAGATGGAAGCGTTAACCGCAGTCTCCGTTGCGGCGCTCACGATCTACGACATGCTCAAGGCCGCCGATAAGGCGATGACGATCGGCGCGATCCACTTGGTTGAAAAGACCGGCGGCAAGTCGGGCCCTTACCGCGCGACAGACCAGGCGAGCGTAGCCTCGGTTAGGAGCGCACCTGCAATGCGCCCCGCCGCGCAGGCGCCCCCGCATCACGCCGCACGAGATGCGCAGCCGGACGATGATAGCCCACCGTGGGACCCGTAAGCCTGCGTTCGCACGCTCGCCGCGTTCAAGCGTTCATCCGCCTCGCGCGGCTTTATGGAAAACTGAGAGATAAAGCTAGATCACCAGGTGATCGATCGGGATCACCAAAGGTGAGCCCAACTTCGAACCAAAGCGCGCACCCAGCGAGGAGCTTCACGGCTGCATGACTGACGCGTCCTCACCCCCTGTCCCTTCCAGCAGCGCTGCAGCCCCATCGCCGTCGTCGACGTCGCAGCCGCCGGACGCGCCTGCGCCAAAGCCCGCCCCCTTGACCGTTGCGGCAGCCCGCGCGCTCATTCTGGCAGACGTCGAACCACGCGCGGCCGAAACCGTGGACATCGCTGAGGTTGCAGGTCGCGTCCTTGCCGAGGCGCCGCGAAGCTTGCTCACCCAACCGCCTTTCGACGCAAGCGCCATGGACGGCTACGCGGTGCGCTCGTGCGACTTGACCGCTGGCGCCATCACGTTGGACGTGATCGGCGAGTCGGCCGCCGGACATCCGTTTCAAGGCAGCGTCGGTACGGGCCAGGCTGTGCGCATTTTTACAGGTGCCCCGCTGCCGGATGGTGCTGATGCGGTCTTGTTGCAAGAGGACGCACGCCTCTCGCCCGATCACCAGGGCGCACACGATCACGATGGCCCACAAAGCCACGCACGCGTCACCTTTGAGGGCGCACAGCCCGACCCAGGCTATGTGCGCAAGCGGGGCATGGATTTCACCGCCGGCACTGGCCTTCTCGCAACCGGTACCGCGCTTGAGGCTCGCCACGTCGCCCTCGCCGCCGCTGCCGGGCATGCAGCCTTGCGCGTGGTCCAACGCCCGCGCGTTGCCATCATCGCAACGGGCGATGAACTTGTGTTGCCCGGCACTGTGCCTGCCGCGGGCCAGATCGTGTCATCGAACCACCTAGGCGTTGCGGCCCTTCTGCGCGCAGCCGGTGCCGCACCCCGATTCATCGGCATCGCGCGCGATACGACAGCCGATTTACAAGCCGCGCTCGATCAAGCGTGGGATGCCGATCTGATCATCACCATTGGCGGCGCCTCGGTCGGCGACCACGATCTTGTGGGACCGGTGCTGCGCGACAACGGAACGACCATCGGTTTTTGGAAGATCGCCATGCGTCCCGGCAAACCGCTGATGTTCGGTACGCGGGGGGCAACGCGGGTCATCGGTCTGCCCGGCAACCCGGTGAGCGCGCTGATCTGCACGCGCCTCTTCGCGGTGCCGCTTGTGCGGGCCATGCTGGGCCTTGGCGAGGGATCAGGCGCGGCGGGCGACGTCCCCACGTACCATCCCACCATCGCCCCGCTAGCCGCCAACGGCCCGCGCGAGCACTATATGCGCGCCCGATTTGAACCGGGCCAGGCCGGGGCGCAGACAACGGTGCGCGCGTTGCGCTCGCAGGACAGTTCGCTGCTGTCGTTGCTTGCCGAAGCGGACGCCTTGATCGTCCGGCCGATCCACGCCCCGGCGGTGGACGCCGGAACGCCCGTTCCCGTTCTGCCGCTCGGCGTTTGAGGCGGGACTGCGCGCCAACCTCCCATCCAGACGGGGCGCCCGCGGGCCAGCCGAGGCGCGGCGCGCGCCAAAACATGCATGGCAAACAAAAACACTTGCGGAACAGATTGCGAACGCCTAGTGTGTTCGTGATTTGTACTGAGAACGTCCTGCCACGTGGCTGAACGGCGCAATGAGCTTTCGCCGGTCCCCACAGAGGATGCTGGCAGTGCAGGTGGGACAGGGGTCAAAGACCAGAGCAAGCGGAGAGCAACGCATGCTGACGAACAAGCAGAAGGAACTGCTTTTCTTCATCAACGAGCGGGTGAGCGCGAGCGGCGTGCCGCCGTCCTTTGATGAGATGAAGGAAGCGCTGGACTTGCGCTCCAAGTCGGGCATCCACCGGCTGATCACGGCCCTTGAAGAGCGCGGCTTCATTCGGCGCTTACCGCACCGTGCGCGCGCACTCGAGATCGTGAAGCTGCCCGAGATTGCAGGTGAAGACGACGGGCGCGCTCGTGCAGGTGGCCAGGTAGCCGGTGGCGTTGGCGCTGCTGAGCCAAACGTGAGCGGCGAGACCAGAACAATCACCTCACCGCCCAGCGCCTTCGCGAGCGTACCGTTGATGGGGCGCATTGCAGCAGGCGTGCCGATTTCCGCCATCCAGGATCACACCCAGGATGTGGTGTGCCCGCCTGGCATGCTGGGTCCGGGAGAGTTTTTCGCGCTCGAAGTGAACGGCGATTCAATGGTGGAAGCGGGCATCCACGATGGCGACACGGTCATCATCAAGCGTCAGACCGATGCGGTGGATGGCGAAATCGTGGTCGCGCTGGTGGATCAGGAAGAGGCGACTTTGAAGCGTTTGCGACGCGCGCAAGGCAAGGTGCTGCTTGAAGCGTGCAACCCCGCCTACGAAACGCGCGAATGCGGGCCGGATCAGGTCGAAGTCCAGGGGCGGCTTGTGGGTCTTTTGCGGGCCTACTGACGGCCGTGTCGTGCGCCGACGCCCGGGTGCCAGCTCGTGCTCAGCGCGGCTCACACACGCGCGTTAAGGAGCATCTGAACGTGGGGACCAGGGTCGCATGTGATGCGTGCGGGCGGCGCGCCAAGAGATCCAACGTCCGGCGGGATCAATGGTGATCGCGATCGCCCCCGTTCGCTTGAGCCTGCGACGATCAACGATGAGCGGCAGGTGGTGTGTCGTTTCGCGGGTGCTGCTATGCGGCGTTGGGCGCGTCGCGCTCGACCGCGGTGAGAGCCAACCGGGCGTGGCCAAGCGTACAACGCGCCATGTGCCGCCAGGCTCGATATCGGTGGCAGGCTTTGCTGCCGTGGAATGGGCTGCGGCTGCGGAGGGGTCTTTGTCACTTCGCCGACCTTGGCGCGGTGCAGCGTTAGGCTTGGCGTTCGCGCGAGGGGCCGGTGCGCTGGCGTTGCGATCGCCGTCAAACGCGCGCTGTCGGCCAGCGCAGCCGCGTGGCACGCTCAGGCGGGTGATGATGATGGTTGCGCGGGCACAATCATCGCGCAGGGCTTCGTAGCGTCGGGGCATCGCGATCACGGCGCCTTTGAGCTTGATCACGCAGCCCACGCCATCGCAGCGCAAGCGCGGTCTCACCGTTAGCGGCCAACGCGCGGCGGCAACCGCCTTAGGGTCACGCTGGTCACCATCGCGTTTGAGCCAACGGCTAAGGATGTAGGTGCCAGCGGGGCGCCGCTGCGGGCGCTTTGTCTGAGAAGGCACGCGCGCGCCGGTTTGGGGTGCACGACCGTCCTGGCTCACGGCAGAGGCCCCTGGCGCAGGGACTGACGGTGGGGCGGTCCGCCTGGTTTGCGCAGATCGGCCGGGCTGGTCGGGCTGTGCGGACGGCGTAGGCAGGACTGTGCGCTCAGGCACCGTGGCCGGCCCGGACTGCTTTCTTCGGCGCTCACCCGCGCCCGCTGGCACCCTTGCCGCGCCCGCTGGGCCCGTTACTCTCACTGGTCCTCGCGCTCTCGCCGCCCTTTGCGCCCTTGTGGTCCGCACGCGCCGCCGATGCGCCCGGACCTCGCGAGCGCGCGATGGCAAAATATGGAACTGCCCATCGCTTGCGCGCGCCGCCACCACCCGCCCGTCACGCGCGATCAACACGTCGGGCCGCACACCCCCCGGCGCTGCGATCACACCTGCCGCGACCACAACCAGGCCAAGCGCCCGCCACGCGCCGGCCCACAACAAGAACCAGAGCCCACCGATGACCATTAGCGCAAAACCGGTCTGCGTGATCGCCGGCACCACATGCACCGCGCCTGGCAACGCGCTCACGCGTGCGGCAGCCCAACTCATGTACGTCACGCCCTCGCCCATGACCCACAGCGGTCCCGCCTCAAGCCCGAGCGGCAGGGCGATCAAGCTCACGAGCGCTGCCGGCATGATCACGAAATTGCAGATCGGCACCACGATGAGATTGGCGATCACGGCGAACTGCTGGGCGGTGTGGAAGTGATAGAGCGCGAACGGCGCAACGGCGAGGGACGCAATCAAAGTGGTCGCGATCACGCCGCCGAAGAACAGCGCGCCGCGCAGCACCACCGATGGCCCCGCTTCCGCAGCTTCGGATGCGCCCGCGATCTCGCGGCGCAACCGCCAACGCGCGTAACCCTCATAGACCGCGACCAACGCGGTCACAGCCGCGAACGACATCTGAAAGCCGACGTCGAGGACGCTTTCAGGAAACAGCGCAAGGATGATCACCGCCGCCACCGCGACGTTGCGTAAGGCCAAGGCGGGCCGATCGAGCAGGATGGCCAGCAGCATGACCGCGATCATGAGGCCAGCGCGGATGGTCGCGTAGGAGCCACCTGAAATCATCAGGTAGGCGAAAGCGCCGAGCAACGCGCCGAGCGCACCCCACTTCTTGATGGGAAAGCGCAAGGCGATCGCCGGCACAGCGGCAAGGACGGCACGCAACGCAAAGAAGATGGCGCCCGCCATGATCGTCATATGCAGGCCTGAGATCGAAAGGATGTGGAACAGCCCTGAATTGCGATAGGCGGTGTTCGTCTCCTCGCTGATCCCGCCACGCTCCCCCGTCAACAGCGCCACCGCGATGGCGCCCGTTTGGCCGGGCAGCGCCGCGCGCACACGCTGCGCGATTGTGCTTCGAACCTGCTGCAGGCTCCCGATCAGGCGGACGCTGAGGCTTGGTGCTGGAGGGGCGACATCGGGCTTGGGCGGGTCCCGCGTGAAGCCGATCGCGCCGAGACGCTGGAAGAACGCGAAACGGCGGTAGTCGAAGGCGCCAGGCGAGATCGGTCCGGCGGGCGGACTGAGGCGTGCGGTGAGCGCGATCGCGGCACCTGGTTCGATCACGGTCGTGGTGGCCGGCTTATCCCTCGCAGATGGTGCAGCGACGTTGGGCGGCACCTGCGCAGGCGAGGACCCCCGCCGTTGCGCAAGCGCACGCGGGAACACGGTCACCCGGATGCGCGCTGGCAGCGCACCAGGTGCGATGCTCGCGATGCGGTAGGGCTCCAGCACCAAGCGCTGCGCGCCGCCCGGTCGCGGTTCGCTGGTGATGACGTAGGCGCCGATGGCGACGTTGTAGAGCGGCTTTGCGATCACGGGCGCGGCCACCAGCGCGGTGCGCACTTTGGCGGCCGCGAACCCGAACGCCATCGCCAACGCGATGCCGCCCGCCACCAGCCTGAGCGCGCCGGGCGACCACGCGCGCGCAAACGCTGCAAGCAGCAAGGCCGGCAGCAGCGCGAGCGCCCAAGACGGCTCTGCGGCGCGATGAAAATAGAGCAGCGCCCCAGCGCCCATGGCGACCGGCAACCACAGCACCCAGCGATCCTGCTCCGCCAGCAAGGGCGCGGCGAGCGACCTTAGGGTTACCGCCGCAGCCGCGTACCGGCCAGGCCAACGCGCAACCGGCGCGGGCTTATCCAACGCAAGATCAGCGCCCGCGCTTTCGCCCGAAGGCCACGGCGTCGCCCCTCGCGCGGCGGGCTTGTCCTGCGATGCCCGAGCGGGCCGCGGCATCGTTCATCCTCCAGGTGTAGCGGCGGGATCACGCGAGGGGCGAGACGCCGAACCCGTGTGATCATTCAAGACGATCCGAGACGTCGAGGCTGCGGCACGTGCCGCGATCTTTCGCAGGCTGCGCTGCGTTCTCGGCCCTTCGTCCTCACCCTATCGCGCCGATCCCGCTGCCGCTTGCATCTTCTTTGGCGGCGCGCCTAACGCCATGCTAGAGCCCGCTGGATGAAACGGGCGGCGCATGCTCGCTTGCCCGCTACCCTCGACCAGGCGCCCAATGCCAACCGCCCTCTGCCCACCGCGCGCTGTCAGTTGGCCGCCCAACCGCTGTGCGCTCCTGTCCACCTTGCCGCATCTTCCGCTGCCCGCAACGCGCAAGCGGCGCCCTCACCCCATCGCTTAACCTCGGCTCACCATGACCCCATCTGATCCCATGTCCCCCAACGACACGCCCTTAACCGATACGCCCGCCCCCGACACACCCGCCATCGTCACTCGCTTCGCCCCCTCGCCCACCGGCTTCCTGCACATCGGCGGCGCCCGTACAGCGCTTTTCAACTGGCTTTACGCGCGGGGGCGGGGTGGCCGATTCCTGCTGCGCATCGAGGACACCGACCGCGCACGTTCAACCGACGAGGCGATCCAGGCGATCCTGGAAGGCCTGACCTGGCTTGGTCTCGATTGGGACGATGAACCGGTTTTCCAGCACACCCGGGCGCAACGTCATGCAAGCATCGCGCAGCAGTTGCTTGAGAGCGGCCACGCTTACCGCTGCTACGCCTCGACTGAAGAGCTGGACGCGATGCGCGAAGCAGCGCGCGCAGAAGGTCGTCCCCCGATCTATGATGGCCGCTGGCGTGACCGCGATCCCAGCGAGGCGCCCTCAGGCGTCAACCCGGTCATCCGCTTCAAGGCGCCGCGCGCAGGTGAAACCTCCGTCATCGATGAGGTCCAAGGCACGGTCACCTTCCCTAATAAAGATCTCGACGATTTGATCATCCTGCGGGCCGATGGCACGCCGACTTACAATCTGTCGGTGGTGGTGGACGACCACGACATGGGCATCACGCATGTGGTGCGCGGCGTCGACCATCTCACGAACGCAGCGCGCCAGAGCCTGATTTTCAACGCGCTCGGTTGGAGACTGCCAACGTTTGCCCACGTCCCCCTGATCCACGGCGCCGATGGGGCGAAACTCTCCAAACGCCACGGCGCGCTCGGCGTCGAAGCCTACCGCGACATGGGCTTCCTGCCCGCAGCCTTGCGCAACTATCTCGTCCGGCTCGGCTGGAGCCACGGCGATGATGAGATCATGAGCGATGCGCAAATGCTCTCCTGGTTCGATCTGCCCGACATCGGCAGGTCACCGGCGCGGCTGGATGTCGCCAAGATGACCGACCTCAATGCTCACCATTTGCGTGAGACGCCGGAAGACGCGCTTTTCGCAGCCCTTGAGACGGCGTTGCCACTGATGCCTGAGCTGGCCGCCTATCAAGACAAGCTGACGCCGCAGCGACGCGCGCAGCTTCGCGCCTGCCTGCCAGCTTTGCGCGAACGTGCGCGCACCCTCGCCGATCTCGTAACGGGGGCGGCCTTCATCTTTGCCGAACGCCCGCTCACCTTCGATGCGAAGGCTGCGAAGCTGCTCGATGATGACGCGCGCGCGATGCTGGGCGACTTAAAGGACGTGCTCGCCGCGCTTCCGACGTGGGAGATCGGTCTGATCGAGACGACCGTGCGCGATTTCACCGCCGCGCAGGACCTCAAACTGGGCAAGGTCGCGCAACCGCTGCGCGCAGCGCTGACGGGCAGCACGATGTCGCCGCCAATCTTCGACGTGGTCGCTATCTTGGAGCGCGAGGAAGCGTTGGCGCGGTTGGCCGACGTGGCTGGTTCTTGAGGCAGGGCCGCGCGGCGTCAACGCGCATCCAGGCGCGAGCGGCGCGCTGACGTTTCCGCTTAGCCTCGTTTGAATCGCGGATTGCCCGGCAAAGCAGCAGACCGCGATTCTGCCGCCCAGAAGCGCAGGGCGGCGTCAAGGCGGCCCTTGGTCAACTTGCCGCACCGCAAAATGTGTACTAGCTAGACGCACGCTTGGCGGAACAAATCATGGCCGCCACGATGGATTCGTCGTGCTGCCGCGCACCAGGGTGCGTGAACTGAAGCGGCCCGGCAACGCATAAGGACATCGTCCATGAGTGAGACCTATCCCGCCAACATCGATGATAAAACCGCCATCCTGAAGCTTGGCGACAAGAGCGCGGAACTGCCCACCCGCGATGCCGCCGTCGGCCCGACCGTCATCGATGTGACGCGGCTTTACCGCGATACCGGCTGTTTCACGTACGACCCAGGCTTCACATCGACCGCCAACTGCGCATCGAAGATCACCTACATCGATGGTGATGAAGGCATCCTGCTTTACCGCGGTTACCCGATCGATCAACTCGCCGAACAATCGAGCTTTCTCGAAGTCTGCTACGTGATGCTGCACGGCGATCTGCCGACGGCTGATCAGTTCGACACGTTCCGCCACACAATCACGCACCACACCATGGTGCATGAACAGATGACACGGTTCTTCACGGGCTTCCGGCGTGACGCGCACCCAATGGCCATCATGTGTGGTGTGGTCGGTGCGCTGTCGGCCTTTTACCACGACAGCACCGACATCGCCGATCCTGAGCAGCGAATGATCGCGTCGCACAGGATGATCGCCAAGATGCCGACGATCGCGGCGATGGCTTACAAGTACTCGATTGGCCAGCCGTTCATTTATCCGCGCAACGATCTCGATTACGCGTCGAACTTCCTGCACATGTGCTTCGCGGTGCCGTGTGCCCAGTACCAGGTGGACCCGATCCTGGCGCGTGCGATGGACCGGATTTTCATCCTCCACGCCGACCACGAACAAAACGCGTCGACCTCAACGGTGCGGCTCGCCGGGTCATCGGGCGCCAACCCCTTCGCCTGCATCGCAGCCGGCATCGCGTGCCTATGGGGTCCTGCCCACGGTGGCGCGAACGAAGCCGCGCTTAACATGCTGCAGGAGATCGGCTCGGTGGATCGCATCCCCGAGTACATCAAGCGCGCGAAGGACAAGGACGATCCGTTCCGGCTGATGGGCTTTGGCCACCGCGTTTACAAAAACTACGATCCGCGCGCCCGCGTCATGCAGGAGACCGCGCATGAGGTCCTGGACGTGCTCGGCCTCAAGGACACCCAGATGCTCAAGGTCGCGATGGAGCTTGAGCGGATTGCGCGTGAAGATGAGTACTTCATCGAGAAGAAGCTCTACCCGAACATCGATTTTTATTCGGGGATCACGCTGCAGGCGATGGGCTTCCCCAAGACGATGTTTACAGCGTTGTTTGCGCTCGCCCGCACGGTTGGCTGGATCGCGCAGTGGAAAGAGATGATCGAAGATCCCGAGCAGCGCATCGGGCGTCCGCGTCAGCTCTACGTTGGCGAAACGCACCGGCCTTACGTGCCGGTCGCCGAACGCGGTTAGCGGGATCAACCACGCGAATGCGTGGGGCTGGCGCGCTGATGAAGTGATCCCGATCGATCGCTGAGATGATCTAGGGTGCCATGTGGCGGTGCCCCTTTGAAGGCACGAGCGTCATCGGTCGCGGTGACGCTCGGGACGGGCCGCGCGTTTCATCGGCTTCATCGCCGCTGGCCTTGGAGGCCTGGTCCTATGGCATCGGTGAGGGAGGTGACGGGCGAGAGCCGCACAGGCTTTGCGATCGCCATGCTGGTGCTCGCGACCATGCTCACACCGTTCCTCGACAGCGCCGCCAAGGTCCTCACAGCAACGCTCCCCGTTCTGTTCATCGTCACGTGGCGCTACGCGTTTCAGGCGCTCGTCTTGCTGCCTGTCGTGATCACACGCCATCGTCGCGCGCTGTGGGCGATGCCCTCGCTGCGCATGCAATTGCTGCGTTCGTTGCTGATCGTGACGAGCGCGTTGTGCTTCTTCAACGCGCTGTCCTACGCTCCGCTCGCTGACGTGGTCGCGATCTTCTTTATCAACCCGTTCGTCGTGACCGCCGTTGCACCCGCCGTGTTGGGCGAGCGCGTTGGCGTTTGGCGCTGGAGCGCGGTTGTGGTCGGGTTCATCGGTGTGATGTTCGTGATCCGGCCGGTCTTCGAGGCCGTCGGCCCGGGGACCCTTTTCGCGCTTGCCGCAGGCGTGCTGTTCGCCTGCTTTGCGCTCGTCTCGCGACGGTTGGCAGGGCAAGCGCCACCGCTCGTCGCGGGCTTCCTGACGGGGCTCGTGGGTGCGGCCGTCTTCGGCGTGACGCTCCCTTGGGTGTGGACATCGCCCACGCTGAACGAGTGGGGCCTGCTGGCGCTTGCGGGCGCTCTGGGCGCTTTGGTCCATTCCTTTTTGGCCATCGCCTACGACAACGCCGATGCGACCACGCTCGCCCCGTTCAGCTATGGCGAAATGCTGAGCGCGGCGGCGGTTGGCTACGTGGTCTTTCGGGACATCCCCGCGTCCTTATCCTGGCTTGGCATGGCGTTGATCGCTGCGAGCGGTATCGTCATCGCCTTGCGCGAAGCGCGTTCCGGCCGGCGTTCCTCGTTGAGCGCGCCGCGCCCGCCGCGACGTTGATGCTGGCTGCGCACCGCCCGTTTGCGCTGCAAGAGACGTGCGACATGGATGGCGTTGAGCGGGAAAGTCAGCGTCGCCGGGGTGGCGCAACGAACGCAGGCGCGCCGAATTTTCGTGCGCTTTGCTGCGCGCAGGCGGGCAGAGCGATTGCATCGACGCCGTTCGGTGCTTACCTGAGTGGCCCGGCGTCCATTGCGCGCGGCCGATTCGAGAAAGCACCGCCTCCATGTCCACGCCGACCACCATCGCATCCCCGTGCATCAACGTCTGCGTCATCGATCCCGAAAGCCGACTTTGCCTGGGCTGCTATCGCACGATGGACGAGATCGGCGGTTGGAGCGCCATGGACGACGCGACGCGCGCGCGCATCATGGAAGGCTTGGCCGCGCGCAAGCATGACGCGAAGCCGAAGCGTCGCGGAGGGCGCACGCGCACAGCAGATCGTGCTTCGAACGCGTCAGAGGTTGCAGCGACGTCCGCTCGACCAGCAACCGCAAGCCGCGGGCAGCCCGCTGCGGCGTCAACGCCTCGGCCAGAACCTGCCGACGACTGAGAGACCGCCGCCAGCTCTGCGGCAGAAAACCTTTCGAACGCCCAAGAGGTCCCCATGGCAGCCTGGATCGCCCTGCTCTTGCTGATCGTGACCGGCGTTGTGCTGATCGCATCCCACGATGCTGGCACCGTACTTGGCATGCAGATCGGCGACTTCGCGATGCTGGCGACGATGGCGGCGCTGTTGATCTTCATCGGCGGCGCGCTGATCGGCGATTATCGCGGCCGGTTGACCAATGCGGTTAAGGACTTCGTAACGTGGGCCGCCCTCGCCTTGGCGCTGATGGTTGGCTACACCTACCGCGCCGAACTCCAATTCGCGGCACACCGCGTCCTCGGTGACATCATGCCGCCGGGCTCGATTGCGTTATCGAAAGACCAGGATGGCGGCCGAGCGGTGCGGTTGCGCCGCCAGCCCAACGGTCATTTCGTGGCCCGTACCACGGTCAACAAGAACACGATCACGATGTTGGTGGATACCGGCGCATCGAGCGTGGTGCTAACCCCCAGCGACGCGCGTGCAGCTGGCATCGACGTGGAACGCCTGCGCTATTCGGTGCCCGTGCAGACCGCCAACGGTACCACGTTTGCAGCCCCCATCCTGCTCGACCAGGTGAACGTCGGCCCGATCGGTTTCAGCCGCATCCAGGCCCTGGTCAGCAAGCCTGGCGCGATGCGGCAGAGCCTGCTGGGTATGAGTTTTTTAAGCAAGCTGCGCTCATATACGTTCTCGGGCGATTACATGACGTTGCGGCGCTAAAGGGAGCTTCGACCTCTTCGCGTGCCGCGGTGAGCGCGGGGCGGGAGGTCTATCATGGCGATGTCACACGGCGCCCGGCGCGGCCTCAGCGAGGCGGCCGTCTGGCTCACGCTTGCAGGGATCGCCGTCGCAGCGTTCGTCTATTTCAAAGAACTCAAAGCCGTGACGCGCAGCGCCTTTGGCCTCACGCTGCCCACGCCAACGCAGACGGTTGAAGCGCCAAGCGAGCCACGCCGCGCCTTCCAGGTTGAGCTCAAGCCCGATAAGCGCGGCCATCACGTGACGCGCGCCGCCATCAATGGTCGGGACATCCGCGTCTTGGTCGACACCGGCGCCACCATCGTCGCGCTGACCGCACAAGATGCCGAACGCGCCGGCGTTTACGTGCGTCGCGGCGATTTCACCCACCGCGTCTCGACAGCCAACGGCACCGCGCGCGCCGCCCCCGTCACGCTTGAGCGCGTGCGCATCGGCGACATCGTGGTGCGCAACGTGCGCGGCGTGGTGCTCGAAGAGGGTCGTCTGAAGGTCACGTTGCTCGGCATGTCGTTCCTGCGGCAGTTGTCGAAGGTCGAGATGCGCCGCGGCGTGCTGACGCTCGAGCAGTAGGCACACGGCGCTGACGGCCACGCTGCTATCCAAGCCCAAGCGAACGCCATAGAAGCGCAGCCCGCTGCCATAAGGCCGCTCAACGCCGACAATCCGCCCTAACCCCCAACAATCGACGTGGACGCCAGCGCCAAGCCGCTTCCCAGCGGCGCTTGGGCCCAGTAGAAGGGCGCTGCGCCGATGGGATCAGCACCCGCACAGCCCGTGCGCCGGCTTCCGATCTCGCCGGGGCTGCCCCTCAAGCACGGGAGACCCTGCGATGCTGCCCACCCCCCGAGCCGACCTCGTCCCCAACACCGCCGATTTCGAACGCCTGCCGTTGGTCAAGCCCACCGGCTTTCGCGAATACGACGCGCGCTGGTTGTTCCCCGAAGAGATCAACCTGATGGGCCTCAACGCGGTTGGCCTTGGGATCACCGCGCTGATGCGCGAACGTGGCGTGCCGCGGCGCATCGTGGTCGGCCACGATTTTCGCTGGTATTCCGGCGCTGTGAAGCAAGCGCTAATCACCGGCTTGTTGGCCGGTGGCGCAGAAGTCCACGACATCGGCCTTGCGTTATCGCCGATGGCCTATTTCGCGCAGTTCGACCTCGAAGTTGAAGGCGTTGCGATGGTTACCGCGAGCCATAACGATAATGGCTGGACGGGCATCAAGATGGGCATGGGCCGCCCGCTCACCTACGGTCCCGACGAAATGAGCCGCTTGAAGGAGATCGTGCTTTCCGGCGCGTATGAGACGCACACGGGTGGACGCTATATCCACGTGCCCGAATTTGGCGCACGCTACCAGGCGGCGTTGACCGATCGTGCGCCCTTTAAGCGCCCCCTCAAAGTGATCGCAGCCTGCGGCAACGGGACGGCGGGTGCGTTTGCCCCGGCGGTGCTTGAGGCGCTCGGATGCACCGTGATCCCGCTCAACTGCGAATTGGACCACGCCTTCCCGAACCACAACCCCAACCCCGAAGACCTCGCCATGTTGCACGCCGTACGCGATGCCGTGCTCGAACATGGCGCCGATGTGGGCCTCGCTTTCGACGGCGATGGCGACCGCTGCGGTGTGGTCGACAATGAGGGTCATGAGATTTTCGCCGATAAAGTTGGGGTGATGCTCGCCCGCGATATTTCAAGCGTTCACGAAAACGCGAAATTCGTGGTGGATGTGAAATCAACGGGTCTGTTTTTGACCGATCCCGTGCTGAAGCAGAACGGCGCGCAAACAACCTATTGGAAAACGGGCCACTCTTACATCAAGCGCTATAACCACGAAAACGGGACGCTCGTCGGTTTCGAGAAATCCGGCCACTTCTTCTTTTCGCCGCCGCTTGGCCGCGGTTACGACGATGGCCTGGTCGCTGCGATCGCCGTTTGCGACATGCTTGAGCGCAACCCCGATAAGACTATGGCCGATTTGAAGAACGATCTGCCGAAAACGTGGCAATCGCCAACGATGTCGCCCAAATGCGCGGATGAAGAAAAGTATCAAGTCGTCGAAAAAATCGTCGCGCACTATCAAAATCTGCATGCTCAGGGCCACTCGATCGCCGGGCAGGCCATCGCCGACCTCATCACCGTTAACGGTGTGCGCATCGTGCTCGCGGACGGCACATGGGGCCTGATCCGCGCATCATCGAACAAACCCGAGCTCGTCGTCGTGGTGGAAAGCCCCACGTCTGAAGCCAACATGCGCGCGATTTTTCATGAGTTGGACGAACAGCTCCAGCAGCATCCGCAGGTCGGCGCCTATAACCAGAAAATTTGAGCAGGTGGCGATCTCACCCCTCGCGCAACGCTGAGAAGGGTAAACGCCATGCGCGGCATTTGAATGAAATGCCGCGCCAATCCCACTCAAATCTGTGCCAAATGCACGCTCCTCTTTTCCCGCAATGTTGAGTTCCTTTCGCTAGAACTGGAACGTCAAAATCGCTCCTCGAACGGGCGATCGAATAAACAGACGGGGACTGGGGTCATGTTCTTAATCCGCACAGCCTTTTGGCTGTCGCTGGTCATTTTGGTGTTACCCACCGATGAGCAGCAACAAGCGCGCCTGTTCAAGACCATCGAGCACACCGCAGGGCGGGTCTCGACATTCTGTGAGCGCAACGAGAAAACCTGCGCCAATGGTGCTGACTGGTGGGGCCGCTTCAAGGAAAAGGCAGCGTTCGGTGGCGAAGTCGCAACGAAGCTGTTCTACCGCCATGTGCTTGGCGCTGAGCAACCAAGTCCGGCTGAAACGGCAAGTGTGCGCCGCGCCGCGCCCGCAGCGCCGGTCCCGGTAGGGCGGGCGCAAGTCGTCCCGGTGCATCGGCAAACGCTCGCGCCTTTGACGCTGCAGCCACCGCAGCCGCGGCCGGCCCGGCAAGCTGCCCCCGTGCAAGAACACCGCGATCGCGATCGCGGTCTTGCTCGGGATCATGACCGCGCGACGCTGAAACCGTCGGACCGCGACATCGCCTGGAGCTTCGGGCGCGATTAGTTTCGCCCCGCCCTGCGGCTGATGCACGCTTGCGGTTGATCGCGGTGCGCGCTCCACGATAGGTCTTGGCGGCAGTTCGAGCTGTAGGGGTTCGAATGCTCAGCCAGGGAAGACGCGCGTGGCATCGCTCGAGACCATCAAAGAGGACTTCGCCTTCCTCGACGACTGGGAAGACCGCTACCGGTACGTGATCGAACTCGGCCGTGCGCTGCCTGACATGGATGAAGCGCTCAAGAACGAGACCACGAAAGTGCGCGGCTGCGCGTCGCAGGTTTGGTTGCAGGCCCACGCGGGCGCGACGGACCGGATCGAGCTTGGCCCCACGCTGACCTTTGAGGGCGATAGCGATGCGCACATCGTCAAGGGCCTGATCGCGATTTTGCTTGCGCTCTACAACGGGAAAAGCGCGCGGGCCATCCTGGACACGGACGCCAACGCCGTTTTCGCCGAACTCGGCCTTGCCGAGCACCTGACGCAGCAGCGCTCGAACGGCCTCGCCTCCATGGTGGCCCGCATGCGCGCTGAGGCGGATGCGACGCTGGCGTAACCGTAGCCGCCGGCTCGTCGCCACCTGCAACGATGGTCGTGGTGGCCGCCAACGCCCAAGGCCAAGCCGACGGTCGTGGTACCCGCCGCCACCTCGTCCACCCTCCACTGTCATCCTACCCCTTGTGGGTAGGATCCATCTCTCAACCAGGGTGCCATCGGGACGTGGCGCCCGCTGTACGCGCGGCGTGCGATCGCAACCGTTCGGACTCGCTGTGGCTTGGATCCTCGCCACAAGGGCGAGGATGACAGTGGTGGTGTTCGTTGACGCTGCGCACCCCCGGCCTTCGCGGCCGCCGGCACCTCGGCCACCTTCCTATCTTTTGGGGGTCGGATTGAGCGCGCGATCGACGTGGTCGCCACGGCCACCGCGATGGCCATCGTTATCGATGTTGGTGAGACCGTAATGACGGGCCAGAGCGTTGAGCGCGATGCCCAGCACGATCTTACCGGTCCGCGCCGGCCACTGCGCGCCGCGCTCCACCCGCTCAAGGCCACGCTCAAGGCAGCACACGTCGACCAGGACCTGCGCCAACTCGGGCGCCATCGACTCAAGCGCTAACGTTACACGCGCTTGCGCCGCCATGGCCCGCTCGCTGAGCCCCAGACCGCCCCCCAGACCGTCCCCGAGACCGCCCGTGCGCCGACGCGGCATCTCCGCCGTCGGTGGCCCCCACCGTGAGGTGATCCGCGGCCCTTGCTGCCCCAACAAATAATCCGTGCGCAACCGCTCGCCAGCGGTAAACTGCGCCTCATCGATCAGCGCACTTCCGTCTCGCCCCTTGCGCTTGCGCAGCCAATCGAGGGGGCTTGCCGGCTCACCACGCGCAACCTTGGTGCGCTTTGCAGGCGCGCTGGCGCTGGCGACATCGCCATCGGACGGCGCATTGCGCTCAATGCGCTGACCCGCGGCCACGCGATCGCGCTTGAGCGGCAGTTCATCGGGCAAGCCCTTCGAAGCCCGCGCGGCCTTCAACGCCACCGCGCCATGGCTTGAAAGCTTCCACCCGCCCTCGGTCCCGTCGATGAACAACCAGCCCTGCTGTTGCGCGTAGAGAAAGACCGCATGCGGCCAGTGCCCCGGCCCCGTCGACGGTGCATCACCATCGTGACGCAACGCGAAAGCGGTACCCCCTTCCACCACGACGCCGAACGTACCGCGCCGTGCCAACCGCCGCAGCAGGCCGAGCGCCTCACGCTCGATCTGCGCCGTCGCCCGCGCCAGATCGCGCGCCCGCGTGAGATGCCCGCGGCGGCCATCGACGATGTCGCTCATGATGATCCCCGGCAAGACTTTGATCGGACAACCCGTGCGCTCCAACGTCTGCGGTACGTTCATGCCGCCCCCTCCTCATCATTCCCCGTTGCGCACGCTTGCGCCTCGACCGCGCTCAGAGCGCAGCGGTGATGGTAGGCGACCGCTGCACCCAAGAGCTCCAACTGGTAGTCCAGGGCCGCGCAGTCCCGCCGATCCTCGATCAGCGCACAAGCGTGGGCGACCGTGGTGCGATCGCGCGCGTAGAGGTGCCCCACCTGGGTCAGCGTCAGCCCACATTCCACATGCGCCAGATACATGCCCACCTGACGGGCCAGCGCGACCGGCGCCGGTCCCCGTTGGCTTGCGCCGAGCATCGCTTTCGACACATCGAAGCTGTAGGCGACGATATGATCGATAAAGACCCGGGTGCTGATAAGCGCAGCGCGACGGCGCCTGTGGTGAATGCTGCAAAGCGCCGGCAAGTTAAAATGCGAAGGCAAGGTGTAGTCAGGCTTTGAAACGACCGCTGTGACCTGCACGTTGACCTCTAACCAATACTGAAACTACCGTTTATGTGTGCTCGCCTTTTGAACGTGCCGCGTTCCATTGAACGTGCAAAAGCCAGTGCGGGGATAACTTGGCGTTGTAACACTGCGCCTTAGGAATTAAGGATTTTTTAAATCTTTGAGGCAGCTTTGATTCAATTTGTTCGCAGGTCTCACGGGCGCGGTATGCCGGGGCATGACCGACCACCTGCAGACGGACATGGTCCCTGAGCCCTTTGTACGCTTCGACGCGCTGTTTCCAACAGCCTACGTGCTAGACGGCACGCCCCAGCGCGCTCGGAAGGATGCAGAGGTCACCGCAGCGGTGGACTTGGCCCTAGTTGCTCAGGGCTGTCAGCGGGAGCATGAACGCGGCCAGCACGGGCACTGGGCCTACAGCCCGGCCCGCCACCGGCGCATGGTGCAGGATCTGAAGCGCATCCGCGCTTTATCGCGAGTGCCCACGTCGGCGGTCGACGTAACGCCACCACGTTGGCTTCGCAAGGCCGATTAGCGTGAAATCCGTTAACGGTGTCTTACTTACCGCGCGTGCCGAGGCCCATTTTCTTGGCTAATTGCGAGCGCGCTTTCGCGTAATTCGGAGCAACCATCGGATAATTGTTCGGCAAATTCCATTTCTCCCGGTATTCATCGGGCGAAAGGTTGTAGCGCGTGCGCAGGTGCCGCTTGAGCGACTTGAACTGCTCACCGTCCTCAAGGCAGATGATGTAGTCCGGCGTCACCGATTTTTTGACCGGAACGGCAGGCCTTAACATCTCAGAAGGTTTGTTCTCATCGGGTTCGCTGGCGCGACGTAAAGCGGCATGAACCGAGCCGATCAGTTGCGGCACATCCTGAGCGCCAATATCGTTTTTGCTCACGTAGGCCGACACGATGTCCGCGGTCAGCGCGACCAAGCTCTCGTCTTGTTGTTCATCACGGCCACGATCACGTTCCATGGTGGTCCCCAAAATGCGCCATCAGACCTGAAAGCTGAGCGGTAACGCCTTTCGCGCCGCTGCCCGCACCAAAGGCGGGCGCTGTCTTTCTCGGAACGCGTTGCCTCTCGATCCGGTCCGCATCGCGCCCCGCCGCCCGGTCGAAGCCCAGTCTCCATCGACTCGTTTTACTCAACAATGCTTCACCTATGCCTCGCTCATCTTAAAGTTTAAAGACAGGGACAGATTAAGCGCACATAAAAAGACAAAGGTTCGGCCGCAACATCACGTGGCCTAAAGGATTGATGCCCCAACAACAAACCCGGGAGCCGCCGCTCAGGCTCTCTCGTGCTTTGGACAAGGCGCCGCAGTCTGCTAGCCAGGCTATTCGCGATAGCAACAGTGGCCAAAGGCTTTGAAGGAGACCCACCACCATGAGTGACACCGACCAGGCGGCCCTCACGAAAGTCACCAAGAGCGATGCGGAATGGCGCGAACAACTGACGCCGGAGCAATACCGCGTGACGCGCCGCCACGGCACAGAACGCGCCTTTACCAGCCCGCTGAACGATGAAAAGCGTGACGGCATCTACCGTTGCGTGTGCTGCGATGCGCCACTGTTCGACGCAGCAACGAAGTTTGAGTCCGGCACCGGCTGGCCAAGCTTCTATGAACCGATTTCGCCTAACGCCATCACCGATCATGAAGACCGCTCCCTGTTCATGCGTCGCGTCGAAAACCGATGTGCACGCTGCGATGCGCATCTGGGCCATGTCTTCAATGATGGGCCGGCGCCGACCGGCCTGCGCTACTGCATGAACGGCGCAGCGCTCACCTTCGTACCCACCGATGATCCGGTCTGACCACCTAGAGGCTGCCCCGTCAGGTCACGTCGTTTGAGAAAGGCTCGCCCGATGACGCATTCCCCCAGCACGCCTGGACCATCCGGCAGCGGCGCTTCCGCGCGACGCACAGCGCTCGCCCCGCGTGCCGCCCGCCGGCCGACCAGCGCTGTGCATCATGGCCAAACGCTGCGCGACGATTACGCCTGGCTGCGTGCCGCCAATTGGCAAGACGTCATGCGCGATCCCCAGGTGCTGCCCACCGACATCCGTGCGCATCTTGAGGCTGAAAACGCCTACACCGATGCGGCGCTCGCGGAGACGGACACGCTGCAAACGGTGTTGTTCGAAGAGATGAAGGGTCGCATCAAGGAGGACGACAGCACCGTCCCTGCGAACGATGGCCCTTACGCCTATTACGCGCGTTACGTGACCGGCGGTCAGTACCCGCTGTTCTGCCGTCGCCCACGTGAGGGCGGTGATGAAAGCATCCTGCTCGATGGCAACGGCGAAGCCCAAGGCAAGGCCTATTGGGGGCTTGGCGCCGTCCAACATGCGCCCGACCACAGCCTGATGGCTTACGCGGTGGATGACCAGGGCTCCGAACTCTACACCATCAAAGTCCGCGACCTCGCCACCGGCGAAGACCTCGAGGATGCCATTCCCGACACGGGCGGCAGCTTCGTTTGGGCCAACGACAACCGCTCGCTGTTCTACATCAAGCTCGATGACAACCACCGCCCGCAAATGGTCTACCGCCACCGGCTAGGAGAACCAAGCGACCAGGACACGCTGATCTTCCGCGAGCAAGATCCCGGCTTCTACGTGGGGCTCGGCAAGACCCAAAGCGACCGCTTCATCACCATCGGAACCGGCGACCACCAGACCGACGAAATCCACCTGATCGATGCCGATGCACCGGAAAGCGCGCCGGTCTTGGTCACCGCGCGTGAGCCCGGCCACGAATACGCCGTCGACCACCATGACGGTGATCTTGTGATCCTCACCAACTCCGGCGGCGCGGTCGATTTCCGCATTTGCCGCGCGCCCGTCTCAGCACCTGGTCCCGACCATTGGGTGGAAATCATCCCGCCCAAGCCCGGTCGCCTGATCTTGAGCGCCACCGCCTACCGCGACCACCTGGTGCGGATGGAACGAGAAGACGGATTGCCCCGCATCATGGTGCGGCGTTGGGATGGTAGCGATGAACACGCTATCGCGTTCGACGAAGAAGCCTACAGCTTGGGGATGTCGGGCGGCTACGAGTTCGACACCACGACGTTGCGCTTCAGCTATTCATCCATGACCACGCCATCGCAGGTCTTCGACTACGATATGGTGAGCCGCACGCGAACCCTGCGTAAGACCCAGGAGGTGCCAAGCGGCCACGACGCGGGCGACTACGTGACCCGCCGCATCCACGCGCCGGCCGCGGATGGCGAGATGATCCCCGTCACCTTGCTTCACCACCGCGATACCCCGCTCGATGGTTCGGCCCCGGCCCTGCTTTACGGTTACGGCTCCTACGGGATCGCGATGCCCGCGGGCTTTTCAACCAGTCGGTTGTCGCTGGACGATCACGGCTTCATCTTCGCGCTGGCACATATCCGCGGTGGCAAGGAAAAGGGCTACGGCTGGTACCTCGACGGCAAGATGGCCAACAAGATGAACACGTTCACCGACTTCATCGCGGCCGGTGAGCATCTGGTGTCCGAAGGGCTGACCCAGCGCGGACGGCTGGTGGCGCATGGCGGATCGGCCGGTGGCATGTTGGTGGGGGCGAGCGCGAACATGGCGCCGGACCTCTTCAACGGCATCATCGCGGATGTGCCTTTCGTGGACGTGCTCAACACGATGTTGGATGCGACGCTGCCGTTGACCCCGCCCGAGTGGCTTGAGTGGGGTAACCCGATCGAGAGCGCTGAGCAGTTCGCGCGCATCAAGAGCTATTGCCCTTACACCAATGTCAGCGCGCAGGCCTACCCGCACATCTACGCTTACGCGGGGCTGACCGATCCCAGGGTCACCTATTGGGAGCCCGCGAAGTGGATCGCCAAGCTGCGCGAGCACAAGACCGACGACAACCTCCTCATGCTCAAGGTCAACATGGAAGGGGGCCATGCCGGCGCCTCGGGCCGCTTCGACAGCCTGAAGGAGCTCGCGCGCGCCTACGCCTTTGCCCTGTTGATCAGCGAACGCACCGACGCAACGGCCGGCCGAGGCATCGCCTGACACGCCGCCACGGCCGCGCGTTGGTTGAGTGCACGACGGGAGCAGTTTACCGGTCAACCACCGCTGTCATCCTCGCCCTCGTGGCGAGGATGAAACCGTCGGCAAGTCCGGACGCGGGCGATGACATGCCGCTCGCACAACGAGCGCGCGTCCCGACAGACCACGCTGATCACGAGATGGATCCTACCCACAAGAGGTAGGATGACAGCGGAGGGTGCCGAGGGTCAGGCGGTCACGAAGACGGGGGCGCCGCGCCGGCTGCGGCCGGATCGGTCGGTAGCGGCTCCGCTTACTAGCGGAACCGCGATTGGCCGGGCTTGTTCTTGAAGGCGTCAAGACGCCAGTCGCGACGTGTCCGCTTGGGGCGTTGTCGCCGGGTGCGCCTCGTGGGAGGCCGGGCGGTATTGCGGCGACGTTGGGCGTTGGCACGCGCCTGCGCGCGAGCCCTCGCGCGTGTTCGTTCGCGGGCGCGCCGCCGCTGCGCAGGCGTGAGCGGTTTGGACTTGCGGGTCGGCAAGGCCCGCCGGACGACCCTGCCCTGGGAACCCGGTTGCGCCTGCCCGGGCGTCGCGTAGGGCACCCGCTCAGGCGTCAACTGCGGTTCGCCGTCATCGCCTACCCCCGGCTCAGCCCCAGACCCCGGCGCAGCCCTGGGCGCTGGCGCCGCATCAGGACGCCGTTCGGGTAACGCCACCACATCGCGGTCACGCGGCGGCGCGGTCAACGTAGGGGCGGCCGGACGGGGCGTTACGCTCCCGCCGTCATCAGCAGGTGGCGGCGTGCGCACGGGCGAAGCTGGCGGGAGCGGCCGCGCCAAACGTCGGTCGGGCATGGTAAGCGGCCCGGTTGTTGCCGCTGGCGATGGCGTCCGCGCTGGCGCAGCGTTGGTCGGCGGACGCTGATCCTGCGGGACAGTTGCGGGCGGAAGCGCACCCGTCACGATGGGTGCGCCGGCATCATGGTCACCGTTGGCGTCCGAGGGGGCTGTGATGCGCGCCGTGCGCGACGATGGCGCTTGACGCTCATCATCACCCTGATCGCCCGTCGTGGTTGGCGTGGTCGAAGCGATCGCGGGCTTCGGCTTCGCTGCCACCGGCACAGGTGTGCTGCGCGCACGCCGCATGCTCCCGCCCTCACCGACGACCTCGAACGGGGCCCAAATCTGCGGATGCGCGCTCAGCGGATCGCCGCCCTTATCGATCATCGCCAGCATGGCGCGCCGCAGCGCCTGCGCCCGTCCGATGCGCGCGTCTCCATCCTGCCCCAACGCGGCGATCGCCGTCGTCGTCAAGGTGACCGCTGCCTGCGTGTCCACTGGCCAATGCGACACCAGCAGCGCACGCGCGCCGGCGTACAAAAAGGCGCGCGCCAAACCGGAGAGCGCAGGCGCGCCAACCGCATCGCCCGCCGCCGTGTTGCACGCTGACAAAATCACCCAATCGGCGTTGAGGCGTAACGCTGCCACTTCGCCCGCTGTCAACAGGCCATCGTCGGCCAAGGTCGCGCGCGCAGGCGGCGTCAACAGCAGGGCCGGTTCCGCAAGGCCACGGATGTCGCCTGCCACCAACCCGTGCGTTGCCACGTGGATGACGCGGTATCGCGCAAGATCATCGCTGGCGTTGAGCGCCTTGAGTTGTCGCTCGCTGGCTGAAGCGCCGAGCAACACGTTCGTTGCCGTCGGCGCGCCCAACTGACGGGCCACCGCGCAAAGCTCGATCGCGGTTTCGGGCAAAGGATCGAGCCGCCGCAGTTGGGCGGGGGCCACCAGAAGCTTGCGTAAACGGTCGAGCCCGTAGGCCGCGCGCCGCCCGCCGCGCAGCACAGCCATCTCGGCTGGTGGCGTTGCGAGGTTGGGCACGTCGGCGCACCGCGGGACGCGGGCCGCCGAGCGATCATCGCCGTTGGCGCCCGTTAGGATCGGGTTGCCGATGCCCAGGTAGGGACGTCGCGCCGGCGTTTCCTGCGAGGCCACTGCTGCCGCTGCCGTCGCCGCACGCGTTGGCGCAAAGGCAGCGTCCGCTTGCGGGCGTTGCACGGCGAGGCTTGCAACCGACGGCAGCACGCTCGTCGCGTGGTGGCGCACCAGCCAATCGACCTTGGACCAGGCAACCGCCGTGCCCGTGGCAACCGCCGTGCCGGCATCACCCGGTTCACCCGCCCCGCGCCGCACCAGCAAATGGAACGGCAGCGCGCTCAAGGCCCCGGACTTCGAAATCAATAGATCACGCCGGCGGATGTCCTTGGCGAACGGCGCAATCACACGCTCGTAGAGACGTTGAGCCGTGGCCACGTCGAAAGGGAGCCCGCCGTTATCATCCGGGCCGGCGAGCGTCAGACCGCGGCAGCGCTGCGCACCATCCGCACGCGACCAAAGCGTCGGATCGAGGCCGCAGCGCAGCCGCTCGACGTCGCGCTTCATGGCGGCCGCGCCAACATCGATGTCGATCCAGCGCACCTGATCCGGCGTGATCAACCAGGCGAAGAGCTGGTCGTGCGCGCGGGCGTAATGAAGCAACGCTTCGTGCGGGCGCAAAAGGCGTTGCACCTGCTCGATGCTGAGCGGCTTGGGATGGGCGAGCGCCGCGTACCGCGGGTAGGAAGCCAGCAAGAGCTTGTCCGACCGCGCGAGCTTCGCGTCGATGGTGGTCAGCTCCGCCTGAAGGGCTGCCCGGCGAGCGGCGCGCGTGGTGCTGTCCGCCTGCCCCATGACCTCGATCAACTGCCGGTCCAACCGCTGCCAGCGCCGCTCCAAATCCTGGCGAGCACGCACCGCGCGCTGCAACGCCGGTGAGCCCGCCCGTTCCCGCACACCGCGCAAGTTCACCGCCATCGCCGTGGTGGTCAGCGCCATCCACTGGGACATGCGGAACGCCTCATCGCGCAACGCATCACCAGCCTGCGTCCCGCCCACGCCCGACCCGCTGCGTGATGCGGCCCAGGACGCACGGATGGCGCCGCTGAACAGGTTATACCGCAGCGCTTCGGCGTTGGCGCTGCCGCGGCGCACATCGCGCTCTTCGCGCCGTCGCGCCAGATAGATCGCGATACCACGACGGTAAGCCTGCAACGCGTCGGTCTCGCGCCCCGTTGTGAGATCGAGATCACCCAGACGCCGCAACGTCGGCATGATGTCTCCATGCGAGGCACCAAGCGCACGCTCCATCACGCCCAACGCCTTCGCCAGCGCTTCACGTGCAGCCTTCCGCTTGCCCATCTTCAGATAAACGTCGCCGAGGTTCGACAGCGCAATCCCATGCTCGCGATGTTCGCGACCGTAGGCCTTCACTGCCGACGCGATCGCCTGGGCAAGCAGCGCGCGGGCCTCATCCAGGTTGCCCGTTTCGGTGTAACTGATCGCAAGGTTGTTGCGCGCGGTCGCGATTTCCGGGTGACCGGTTGGATAGGCCGCCTGCAGGATCGCCAACGCTTCACGATAGGTCTTCTGCGCAAGCTTCTGGCGCCCCTGCTCGCGGTAGAGCCCCGCGAGGTTATCGAGCGTGAAGCCGAGGCGATAATCATCAGGCCGCAAGGTCGCGCGAAAGATGGCGACGGCGCGCTTCACAAGTGGCAGCGCCTCATCGATGCGGTTGGCGCTTTGGTAGTTGGCCGCCAGATTGGCGATGACCTGCCCCACCTCGTAATGTTCCGGCCCGAGCTTGGCTTCCAGGATCGCGAGCGCGCGTTTTTGCAGCCGTTCAGCTTCGCGCGCGTGCCCACGCGTCATCTGCAGCACGGCCAGGTTATCGAGCAGCACACCGACGTTGACATCGTCTTCGCCGCGCGCCTTGCGCATGATCGTCAACGCTTCACGGTAAAGCGGCTCGGCCTGCTCATAACGGCCCGCCTGGCGCAGCAAGCCGGCGAGCGCGTTGAGCGATGTTGCAATCCGCACATCGCGCGCTGGCAAACGCTTCCGCTTGATCGCGATCGCGCGCCGCATGGCGTTTTCGGCATCCTTGAACCGGCCTGCATGGCGCAAGGCTACCCCGAGGCGGTCTTGCAACGCGGCTTCCTGCAGGCTGCCCTCGGGGTCCAAGGGCCCGAGTCGCGCGATGCCGCGACGCAGCACCTGCACCTGTCGCAAACGCTGGTTGAGGCTGCCCAGAACATCGGCGAGCACGTCGACCACGTCGAAGAAAGCGCCGTCCACTTGCGTTGATTTCGACGCGTAATGGCGGTAGGCGCGGCGCAAGTGCGGCAGGCCTGCGCGGGCCTGTCCGGCGCGGCGGTAGGCAAGGCCAAGGTAGAAGGCGCGCTTGGCAACAATCGCATGGTCGCGGCCCAAGCCCTTTTCCGCCAGCGAGAGCGCGCGCAAGCCCTGCCTGATGGCTTCACGGTAGCGTTCGGCCTTGAAGGCGACCACGAACGCGTCAGCAGCCTTGCGGTAAGCATCCGCCGCACGCGCCACGTCAGGTGCCGCTTCCCCGGTGGACGTCGGTGGGTTCACGCCAGCCGTGGTTGGCTTGGCGTCCTGGGCCCACGCGGTCGCAGAGGTGAGCGCCAAACCTGTGACCAGGCACAGCGCCAGCGCGGCGCAACGGCCTCGCATGCAAGCATCTTGTGTGGACGCGGCAAAGCGTTGCCCCGCGCCCTGCCAACGCTCGCACGTGCTCTCGCCTGCCGCCCGCGTTGCGCAAGCCATCGATCCCTCCCGCGTTCGGACGTGCGCGACCGTCGAGCGCGCGTTTCCGGCGCGAAATTCAACCACATCGGCGATGCGGGCTACACAGGGCCGAGGCTTCTCATCCCCGCATTTTGCATGCAAACGCGTGCGAAGCGGACGGGTTGAGCTTTCAAAGTCACAGCCCTGACTTTGCACCGTGATGAGCGCAACGGCGCGCTGCCGCCCGGTCCAAGGTCAAGGGCTTCAAGTTACCGGGCGTGAGGACCTCAGCCCTTCAAAGCCCAAGTCGTACGCACCGCGCCGGTCTCTGGGTCTTTGGCGTCAGTGACGGTCACGCCCAGTGCGGCGAGCTCATCGCGGACGGCATCCGCACGCGCCCAGTCCTTGCTGGCACGCGCCTGCGCACGCGCTTCGATCAGGGGCTCCACTTGCCCCGCCAGCGCCTGCCGCTTTTTGTCGGTGGCCGCGGCTGAAGCATCGAGCGAGCGCCCGTCAAACCCCATGAACGCCAAGCTCGCGCCTAGAGCCACCTTATCGTCACGCTCAGCAAGCGCGTGCAGCCCGGCAATCGCGCGCGATGTGTTCAGATCATCGCACAGCGCGTCAACCACTTCAGTCGCGATCGCATCATCGCGCAGCCCCGCTTCCCCCTCGCGGGCCGCCGCCATCGCGCCGTGCCAGCCCTCAAGGATCCGCGCGCTCTCCTCAAGCCCGCTGAGCGTCCAATCGATCGGCGCGCGATAATGCGTGCGCAGCATGTTGAAGCGCGCGACCTCGCCGGGCCAATCGTCAAGCACCTGACGGATCGTGATGAAATTTCCGTCCGACTTCGACATCTTGCGGCCCTCAAGCTGCAAAAAGCCGTTGTGCATCCAGAAGTTGGCCATCATCGAAGTACCGTGCGCGCAGCACGATTGTGCGATCTCGTTCTCATGGTGAGGAAACACGAGATCGATGCCGCCGCCATGGATGTCGAACGTCTTGCCTAACAGCGCTTCGCTCATGGCTGAGCATTCGATGTGCCAGCCCGGACGACCCCAACCCCACGGGCTTTCCCAGCCGGGCTCGTCACCCGATGAGCGCTTCCACAGCACGAAATCACCCGGATTGCGCTTGTGCGCGTCCACCTCTACGCGCGCGCCGGCCTGCTGCTCATCGAGTGCACGGTTTGAAAGACGCCCGTAGTCGGGCATCGAGGCGACGTCAAACAAGACTTCGCCCTCCGCCTCATAGGCGTGAGCGCGGGCCACCAGCGCTTCGATCAGCTTGATCATGCCGCTGATGTACGCGGTTGCGCGGGGCTCGTGATCGGGCGGCAGGCAGTTGAGTTCAGCGATGTCGCGGCGGAACTGCGCGATCGTCGCTTCCGTCACCACCCCGATCGCCTCGTTCAACGGCAAATGCGGATGATCGCGGCGCGCGCGCGCGTTGATCTTGTCATCGACGTCAGTGATGTTGCGCGCGTAAGTGACGCGAGTGGCGCTGGCAACGCCTGCGCCAGCACCGTTCCGCCGAGCACCGTCCAGAAACACACCGCGCCGCGCCAACAAGCGCAGCAGCCGGTTCAGCACATCGAACACGATGATCGGCCGTGCGTTGCCGATGTGCACGTAGTCGTAAACCGTCGGCCCGCAGACGTACATCCGCACATGCCCTGGATCGAGCGGTACGAAGGGGCGCTTTTCGCGCTGCAGCGTATCGTAAAGCGTGAGCATGGTTGCGGACTCTGTGCGAGGTGCGTGGTGTTTGAGGCACGAGGCGACGTTGGCGCGGCGCGTTATCGCTGATTAGCAATCGTGTGCCAAGTGCGCTGCGCCATAAGGGCTTACAGGGGAGTTTACTAGGGCGCTTGCCGCCGCGTGGCCGCAATTCACACGCATTGACCGACTACCCAGCAACGCAGATAGTTGTGGTCAGACGAATCGCGTGCGCTCCGACATGGGTGAGGCACGCGTCGTTCATCCGATCGGTGGGCGATGGCTGCGCTTGCGCGGCGCGTTGACCTTGGAGGCTTTCGTTTTGCGGCATCACGATCCCAAACGCGGTGCGAACCGACGTGCGATGCGGGTTCTGGCCGGGCTTAGCGGCTGGGCGGTGCTGTCCGTAGTCTGCCTTCTGACTGTGATCGCGGCAGTGCCAACGGCCGACCGGGCGCAAGCGCAAACCGGATGGCAGCTTCCTTGGGAAACCGAGCCACGCCAACGCCCGCAGCCGCGCCGCTACCGTGAGCGCCGCGAACCGCGCCGCGCACCCGATCTCAACGCCCAGCGCAACGACATCTGCCTGAGCCTCGAACAACAGTTGGTGCAGCAGGCCAACAACGCGGCCGACCAACGTGGACGCCTGCCGCAGATCAACCAGCGGATCCGATTGCTGCGCCGCCTGCATCGTCGCGCCCGCAACCAGCTTGAGCGCGCCCGCTGCTACAACGACTATTTCATCTCGCGCACGCTGCGCCGCACGGGTCGATGCCTGCGGCTGGATCGCGAGCGGCGGGACGCCAAGCGCCAGATCGCTGACCTTGAGATCCAACGTCAGCGCGCCGCAGGCGGTTCACGCGGCAACAACCAGGATGAGATCATCGCGGCACTGGCACGCAACAATTGCGGCCGCAACTACCAACGCGAGGCGCGCCGGCGTCGCCGTGCTGATAACCCGTTCAGTTCGATGTTCTGGCAGGACAACGACGGTGCGTCAGGCTACGGCAACGATTACCGCCGTACGTATCGTTCGCCTTTGGGCCAGACCTACCGGACCATGTGCGTGCGCCTGTGCGACGGCTACTACTTCCCGGTCAGCTTTGCGACATTGCAGAACCACATCCAGCGCGACGTGAACGTCTGCCAGCAGCGCTGTGCGGCACCGGCTGAGCTGTACATTTACCAAAATCCCGGCTCGTCAGTCGAACAGATGGTGTCGGCAACGACCCAGCAGCCCTACGCGCGTCTGCAATCGGCATGGCGCTATCGCAAGCAGTTCGTGCCTGGCTGCTCGTGCAAGGCGTCTGAATACGTCCAGCCGGGGCAGGAAGCGCCGCCGACCGGATCGACGGGGCCTGAGCCGCGCGACAAAGCGATGGTGCCAGCCTTCAGGGCCCGCGCTTCTGAACAGGCCGAACGGCGCTAGCCGGGTCCCGCGGGCAGAGGGCCAGCCGAAGTGACCCCCTGCTCCAACCGGCGCCAGCGATCAAACGCACTCCCCTTTTCACAAACTTGTGGAAAACCCTGCCGCCCGCTTTGCTACGTGGCGGCTTCGCACCGCGATGTGCCCCCGTAACGCCTTCGATCGGCCCCGCTCGACGCACCTGCGCCGCGATGTTTCCCTGCACAATCAGCGCCTTAGTAGCGCAAGGCCGCGATTATGGCACGACCGGCCGAAAACGCACGCCCCAACACGGAAATAGACTTTGTCCACAGCCCGCTACAAGGCTTGTCGCAATCCCTGTATAACCTGTGGGTGCGAGTGGCGCGGGTGACAGCGTCGGTGGCGAGTGTGGCGTGCAGTGCGGGGTAGCGTTCGATGGCTTCACAACAACAGATGCCTGGGGATTTCCCTTATCTGGGTGACATCGTGGAGCTGCGACGGGTCGGTCTCGATGATCTGTCGGACGTGCGCTACGTTCACGCGAGCGCGTTTCGCAGGCATGCGGCCGCCATGCTGACGGAAGACGAGGTGGAAGCGTTCGTCGCGTTCATCCAGTCGCCGGGCTACGTTGATCACCTGCAGGATGAAGAACTGATCTGCGCTGTGCTCGACGGGCAGATCGTGGGCACGGCGGGTTGGTGCCCTGCCGATGATAACGGCACCACGGCGCGCATTCGCTCCGTGTATGTTGCCCCAGGGTTCTGGCGGGGCGGCATCGCACGGCGCTTGCTGGAAGAGACCGAAGCGCGCGCGCGTCGCGCCGGCTTCACCGATTTCGCCTTGCGTTGCACGGCGAACGCGATCGGCTTTTTCGAACATATGGACTACGCCATCACCTCGCACGGCGTGCGCATCCTGCAGAACGACCGGGACGTGCCGGTGGCGTTCCTGCGTAAGCGCGATCCGCTCATGGAAGCGATTGACCGCGATAAGCGCGCCCGCCGGGTCGACGCACGCGCAGGCAGCGGCCGGCAGCCCGCCGCCGACAAACGCGGGCCCAAAGGCACCCGAGGGCGAGGCCGCACAGCGCAACGCTCCAGCGTACCCGTGCATTTGCGCAGCGGCGCATAGATCGACGGTGGCGTTGCGAACGTCTGGGTTCACGGAGACGTCCGAACCTGAACCGGGCAGCAGCGACGGCGACCTACCCAGCCTGACCCGACAAGCGCTTCAACGCCCGCTCACGTCCGATCAACGGCAACAGCGCCGCCATCTCCGGCCCGCGGTCCTCACCCGTCAGCGCCTGACGTAGAGGCTGGAACAACGCACGCCCTTTGCGATCCGTTTCCGCTTTCAAAAGACCGGTCCACACACCCCAGGTGCCTTCATCGAAAGGTGCATCGGGCAGGTGTTTCGCGGCCAGCGCGCAATAGGCTTCGTCTTCGATCCGCGGTTCGATCGTGCCCGTGGTCACACGAACCCATTCGCTCAGATCATCAAGCGTGTTGAGGTTGGGCTGCGCGGTGCGCCAAAGCTGCTCATCACAGGTCAGGCCTCGCGCGGCCAACAAGGGCTGCACATCCTCGAAGCTCGCCGCATGCAACCACTTGGCGTTGAGCTTCTCAAGTTCGGCCATGTCGAATTTCGCTGGCGCGCGCCCGAGCTTCGCGATGTCGAAATTGGCGATAAGCCCCGCAAGATCGCTGAAGGGCTGGATCGCATCCGACGTCCCGATCAGAGCAGCGTGAGAGAGCACAGCCATGGGCTCAAGCCCGGCCTCACGCATGCCGGCGATGGAAAGTGAGCCCAGGCGTTTGGACAGCCCCTGCCCATCAGCCCCGACCAAAAGACTATGGTGGGCGAACACCGGCGCGGAGGCGCCCAACGCTTCGAAAAGCTGCACTTGCACGGCAGCATTCGTCACGTGGTCTTCGCCGCGAATGATGTGAGTGATCTCAAAATCGATGTCATCGATGACGCTGGTGAGCGTGTAGAGGTAGCTGCCATCGGCGCGGATGAAGACCGGGTCCGACACCGAGCCAACATCGATGGATTGAGGGCCGCGGACCAAGTCGTCCCACGTGACCGGCGCAGGCGCGCCAGCTTCGTTGCCGTCACGGTTGTTGGCCAGCTTGAAGCGCCAATGCGGCTTGTGACCTTCAGCTTCGAGCGCTTCGCGGTCTGCATCGCTCAGCGCGAGAGCCGCGCGATCGTAGACCGGCGGTAGGCCGCGCGCCCGCTGGCGTTTGCGTTTGCGCTCCAGGTCGTCCGCGCTCTCGTAACAGGGGTAGAGCAGCCCGCGCGCCTTGAGGTCGGCCGTCACCGCGTCATAGCGGTCAAAACGTGCCGACTGGTATTCTTGGCGGTCCCATGTGAGGCCGAGCCAGGTCAGGTCGTCGCGGATGCCTTGCGCGAACGCTTCCGTCGAGCGCTCTTGGTCGGTGTCGTCCATCCGCAGGATGAACGTGCCGCCGTGCGCGCGTGCGAACATGAAGTTGAGCACCGCGGGGCGGATGTTGCCGACGTGGAGGCGACCGGTGGGGCTCGGCGCGAAGCGAAGCGTGACGGGTTTGGGGGATGTGCCGGACTTACCGGTCTTGGCGGTTTGGGCGGACTTTGCTGACTTTGCGGTCATGGGGTGGCGGCTCGCCTTTGCGTAAATCGAAGCGTCGCGACAGGGGGCGGGCGTGTACCCGCCTTAGCGGCGCGACGTTGGTTTAGCGTGCCTTGTGCTCGGTGAACATGGCGGGGCGCTCGGTTGTGCCAACCGGCGCCGCTGCCTGCGCGCAAACGGGGACCATCTATGAAGCGCATGCGGCCGCGACCTCTAAGCGCGGCGGATACCACAATGCTCCAACACGTGCGCCAGCTTCAGCACATCGGCCCGATCCGCCGTCATCAACGTCAGCGGCTTCTCGTCCTCAACGTCGATCCGCAGCGTGTAGATCCGCACACTGCGCGCGCTTAACACTTCGCCCAGGCTCATCAAGCCGATCCCGCCGAGGATCGCTACGATGATATAGAATTTCGGATCGATCGCCTGTTCGATGATCGCGACGGTGACGCCCGCGGCAACCATGGCGAACAGGACGAAATTCAGCAGCAGCGCTTCGTTGTCGCGGTCACGGCTCTCTTCGAGCGCGTAACCCCGCATGCGCGAAAGGGCGATGGCGCGGTCCCCAAAGGCCAGCGACGGGGTGCTGCGCACATCCAGGATCGACCAGATTGTGCCCTTCACGTAGTTCTGCGCCGCCGTCATCGTCCTGCGCTCATCGCCCCTGAGGTGACGAGGCTGCATCGCCTTATCAGCACGCAGCCCCCTCGGGCGTAGCAGAAACGAAAAGCGTTCAGATTGCGTTAGCCAAACGGGCGCTCAGACCGGTTAGCGCGAGTAAAACTCGACCACCAGGTTCGGCTCCATCACCACCGGGTAAGGCACATCGGCCAGCGCCGGGATCCGCACGTAGGTGGCGGTCATCTTGCCGTGATCGGCCTCGATGTAGTCGGGCACATCGCGCTCAGCGCTTTGCGAGCCTTCCAACACGAGCGCAAGTTGCTTCGACTTCTCGCGCACCTCGATCGTGTCGCCAGGCTTGACGCGGTAGCTTGGGATATCGACTTTCTTGCCGTTCACCAGCACGTGGCCGTGGTTCACGAATTGGCGTGCGGCAAACACGGTGGGCACGAACTTCGCACGGTACACCACCGCATCCAGCCGCTGCTCGAGCAGGCCGATCAGGTTCTCCGATGTTGAACCGCGCATGCGCACCGCTTCCTTATAGAGGCGGTTAAAGTGGCGCTCGTTGATCGAGCCGTAATAGCCCTTCAGCTTCTGCTTGGCGCGCAGCTGAATGCCGAAATCGGAAAGCTTGCCCGCGCGGCGCTGGCCGTGCTGACCGGGTCCGCTTTCACGCTTGTTGATGGGGCTTTTGGGGCGACCCCAAATGTTCTCGCCAAGGCGCCGATCGATCTTGTGTTTGGCCTTGATGCGCTTGCTCATGCCTGAACTCCACGAGGGTTAAGGTTGTCGGTGTGGGTCAAGCACGCCCTCCTGACTTTCTGGCGCCATTGCCGGTGTTCGAACCGGACAAGACGCTTGAAAGTGACAGCGCATCGCCTGAAGGGGCGACACGCGCGGGCGCGCAATGAAAATGGGCCCGCGAGGGCCCATCGGAAGTGAACGACGGGCCCATCCAGGCCCGATCGAGTGAGCGTTATAGCTGGATGCCGCGCGGCGTCAACGAAGAACGCGTCTAAAGACAACGGGCATGGTCGCCCCAAGCCGGCCGTTGACGGACGTGACCACCGCGTGCGGCGCCCCGCTATTTGACTTTGTTAGCAGCTTTGCGTTTCGGCGGAGGGTTGGCGTCGAGATAGGCTTCGATCGCGGCGCGCACTTTCGCCCGCTGGCTTTTCGAACAGGTCTGCGCCTTTTTCGAACCCTTACCCCGCAACGGCTGCACCGTGCGCTTGCCATCCTTATCGATGTTCACGCGAACATTGCCCGTCAGCCATTGCACGACGAACAGGTGCATCTGGTTGATGAACAACATCTGCTGTTCCGACCATTTTTTCTTGGCCAGCTCAATCCGCATCATCGTGTTGTAGTTGTCAGTCTGCAGACCAAACAGGCCGCAGATTTGCGCGTAGGCCGAAAGTCGCGCCACGCCGATGATCTGACGCGAAACCTGCATGGGCACCATGCCCGCTTTGGTGTCGTTCTTGTCGGTCAAGATCACACGGCCGCGCGGCGTGGTGAACTTCTGTGGCACCAGGTCCCACGCGTAAGACATTAACTTGCGGACCGTGGTCTCGCTCAGATTTTTCTGCGCAAGCGCGGGTGAAGCCGACCAGGCCAACGCCAAAGCCAAGCCCAAGGCGGCCATGCGCAGGGCCGCTTTTCTATCCCGTCGCGTTCTCGACATCATACTCAAGCCCCTCAATTAGCATCGGCCCCGTCTTCCGATGTCTCATCCCAAACCGGACCTTGAAACCAGATCACGGCTGTCCAAAAGGCATGCGCGCGCCGCCGTGGGCCGCGCTGACAGGCGGCATCGCTCGGCTGAAAACGCGGCATAACTAAGGCCGTTCACCGCCGTGCCCGCGCCTCTTGGTGAATGCGGCAATAATGCCACGCCAGGTGCGGACCTCCTGTTCGCTGGGCTGCGAACGGGTCAGCATGGTGCGCAGGTTCTGCACCATCGTGGGGCGCTTCTCAGGTGGAAAGAAATAGCCTTTTTCGTCCAGCGCGCCTTCGAGATGGTCAAACAAGCCGTGCACTTCGGCCTTGGTTGCCGGACGCCGCCAGCCGTGTTGCACACCGGCCTCACGGGGGCGTTCATAGGTGGACACGCGGCCGAGCGTTGCATCGCCCCCTTGCCGCACCCACTCGTAGCCCATCAGCAGCACCGCCTGGGCAAGGTTGAGCGATGCGAACTTCGGCATCACCGGGATCATCACCAACGCATCGGCGCCCGCAAGATCGGCATTGGCGAGGCCGGCACGCTCAGGCCCAAACAGCATGCCGCATTTTTGACCAGCCGCCTGCCGGGCACGCATTTCGCTGACCACGCCTTCTGGCGTCATCACCGGGGTGGAAAGATCACGCTGGCGGGCGGTTGTGGCGCAAACCCAATGCAGATCAGCGAGGGCCGCGGGCGTATCATCGTGGACGGCTACGGGCTGCAAGCAGGTTTCCGCGCGCGAGGCTGCCTTCATCGCATGCTCGTTCGGCCAACCCTCGCGAGGGGCTACGAGGCGCAAATCATCAAGGCCGAAGTTCGCCATGGCGCGCATCGCCGAGCCAATGTTGACGCCAAGTTGCGGGCGCACCAGGACCACGGCCGGCCCCGCGCTGCTCGCGGCGTTATCATGCTGTCGCGTCGCCGCGTCCGGGGTCTCTTCAGCCATCGCTCCACCCTCTGCGCGCCTCAAGAAGGCCTCGTGCCGCCGGTCCAAAACCTGCGACCAAAGCACGAGCGCACCCCGTTTGACGTCGCTTGGCAGCCCCAAGGCGCACCGTTATGGTGCCGGCGGTTTTGCACCTCATGGATGTCCGGTCAGCCTTCGTCGTCACGCGGTATCAAAGTGCGCGCGAGGCGCATGCCGGCTCGCACGTTGATACAGAAAGGCTCGCGGAGATGGCAAAAATCAAGGTCGAAAACCCCGTCGTCGAACTCGACGGGGATGAGATGACCCGGATCATCTGGCAGTTTATCAAAGACAAACTCATCCACCCCTACCTCGATATCCAGCTCGAATACTACGACCTTGGCATGGAGTACCGCGACAAGACCGATGACCAGGTCACGGTCGATGCCGCGCACGCGATCCAGAAGCATGGCGTTGGCGTCAAATGCGCCACCATCACGCCGGATGAAGCACGCGTGGAGGAGTTCAACCTCAAGCAGATGTGGCGTTCGCCGAACGGCACGATCCGTAACATCCTGGGCGGCGTCATCTTCCGCGAGCCGATCATCTGCAAGAACGTGCCGCGCCTGGTGCCGGGCTGGACGCAGCCGATCATCATCGGGCGCCACGCGTTCGGCGATCAGTACCGCGCCACCGATTTCAAGTTCCCGACCGCCGGCACGTTGTCGATCAAATTCGTGGGCGATGATGGCGAGGTGATCGAACGCGAGGTTTTCCAGGCACCCGGCGCCGGCGTGACGATGGCGATGTATAACCTTGATGAGAGCATCAAGGACTTCGCGCGCGCGTCCATGAACTACGGCCTACAGCGCGGCTATCCCGTCTACATGTCGACCAAGAACACGATCATGAAGCAGTACGATGGCCGCTTCAAAGAGATCTTCGAAGAGATCTACCAGGCCGAATTCAAGGACGCGTTCGACAAGGCCGGCATCAGCTACGAGCACCGCTTGATCGATGACATGGTGGCGGCCGCAATGAAGTGGTCAGGCGGCTACGTGTGGGCGTGCAAGAACTACGATGGCGATGTGCAGTCCGACACCGTCGCGCAAGGGTTCGGATCGCTCGGCCTGATGACGTCGGTGCTGATGACGCCCGATGGCAAAACCGTCGAAGCGGAAGCCGCGCATGGCACCGTGACGCGGCACTACCGGGAGCACCAGAAGGGCAACGAGACGTCGACCAACTCGATCGCGTCGATCTTCGCCTGGACGCGCGGGCTGAGCCACCGCGCCAAGTTGGACAACAACGACGCGCTAGCAGCCTTCGCCCAAACGCTGGAGCGGGTCTGCATCGAGACGGTTGAGAGCGGCCACATGACGAAGGACCTGGCGCTGCTGATCGGCCCCGACCAGCAGTGGCTGTCGACCACCGGCTTCCTGGATGCGGTCGACCAAAACCTGCAAAAGGCGATGGGATAGATTATCGGGCGACCGATTTGGCTCATCCATGGTGACCCCGACGAGATGATGGAGATGGCGGGTTCAACGCCCGCCACTCCCCTAGATTAGGTTCACTTCAACTTGCAGCAGAACCGACCTCTAAGCTTTTGTTTTGTGGTTTATCTTTCGCCTCAGGCGATTCACCTGAAGCGAATGAACTCTTGATCTCCGCCACGCTCTTAACGCCGCATGCCACGCTCAGTAGGTCGCGCGGCCACCCGAAATGTCGAACACAGCCCCCGTTGTAAAGCTGTTCTCGCGGCTGGCGACGAACGCGATCATGGCGGCCACCTCGTCGACGGTGACGAACCGTCCACGCGGGATCTTGGACAGCATGAAATCGATGTGCTGCTGCGTGATCTGATCGAAGATCGCGGTACGTGCTGCCGCCGGCGTGATCGCATTCACCGCGATGTCGTGGCCGGCAAGTTCCTTGCCCAGCGACTTGGTGAGCGCGATCAGACCCGCTTTCGCCGCTGAATAATGCGCGGCGTTCGGGTTACCCTCTTTGCCGGCGATCGAGGCGATGTTGACGATGCGCCCATAGCCGCGTTCCATCATGTGCGGGATCACCGCGCGGCAGCACACAAACGGGCCATCGAGATCGATCCGCATCACCTTGCGCCACTCTTCAACGGTGGTCTCCCAGGTGGTGGCGTTGGCGCCTGCAATGCCAGCGTTGTTGACGAGCACGTCGATACGCCCGGTCGCATCGAGCGTGGTGCGAAGGGCCGCTGCCACGCTGGCTTCGTCGGCAACATCAACCGTGACGGCAACCGTTTCACCGCCAAGCGCGGCGGCGGTCTCTTCTGCCAGGCCCTGATCCAGGTCCCAGATCACCGCGCGCGCGCCTGACGCGATGAAGCGCTCGCAGGCAGCGCGGCCGATGCCCTGCGCCCCTCCGGTCACCACCGCAACCTGCCCATCGTAATCGTAGCGCGTCACCATCGTTTCCATTCCTCCCATGGTTTGTCTCCCGCGTTCTACGGAGCCCTCTCATTTAGGGGCATCCGCGCGGTGTTCAGCCGCCGAAGCGTTGGCGTAACGTCTCACGTTCTTCCGGCGTAAGAATTTTCAGGCGTTCGCCGCGCAGCATCAAAAACAGCCGCGCCGTCTCTTCGAGTTCTTCCATCGCATCACTTGCTGCGCTGAGCGAACTGCCCGCGACCACAGGCCCGTGGTTCGCTAACAGCATCGCGTGATGGCGACCAGCGAGTTTGCCAACAGCCTGCGCCAGGTCGGGATCACCCGGCGGATAATAAGGGACCAGTGGCAGGCGCCCGACGCGCATCACGTAGTAAGCGGTCATCGGCGGCAAACAGTCTTCGGCGTTCGTCTCCGCAAGACAACTCACCGCGACCGAATGGGTGGAATGCAAATGAACGACGGCGCCAGCGTCGGGTCGCGCGGCGTACATGGTTGTATGGAGGAACGCTTCCTTGGTCGGCTTGTCGCCGGCGATGTGCTGGCCCTGCGCGTTGAGCCTTGAAAGGCGTGAGGGTTCGAGCGTCCCCATGGATGAGCCGGTCGGCGTCATCAACCAGCCGCCATCGCTGAGCCGCACCGAGATGTTGCCCGTCGAGCCGTGCGTCCAGCCGCGCTCAAACAGCGAGCGTGCGGTCCGCGTGATCTCTTCGCGCCAACGTTCCTCTTCGTCCTTCGCTGCACTGGCGCTCATGGTTGCACCTCATCGAGCAGGGCCCAGGCCTTGGTGAAGAAGTCCGCGGCGCCGAAATTGCCCGACTTGCAGGCGAGCGCTAACCCCGGTGTGCCGCCCGCGACGGCCCGCGTCCACGGCACGCCGGGATCGATCGCCGGTCCGATGTCCAAGGCTTCGATGCCAAGCGCGTGCACCACCGCACCCGACGTCTCCCCACCGGCGACGATAAGCCGGGTGACGCCTGCATCGACCAGCGCCATCGCAAGGTCACCGAAGAAGGTTTCAACAAGCGCGCCCGCCGCCTCGCGTCCCAACTCGGCCTGGACCTCGGCGATCGCATCGGGGCCTGCGCTCGAATAGACCAGCACCGGGTGGGCGGCCGCTTGTTCTGCAGCCCAGGCAGCCACCATCGCAGGCGTCAACGCACCTTTGGCGATGGCGTGCGCATCGACCGCTTGGGTTGGCAATCCCGCTTTCTGCGCGTGCTCAATCTGCGTGCGGGTGGCCGCCGAACAACTCCCAGCAAGGATCGCGCCACGCCCTGGGATCGCGGCAAGTTTTGCTGCGACCGCGCCCCGTTTGAGCAGGCCGGCACGTTCGAAATTCGCTGGCAAGCCCATGGCGATGCCCGATCCACCGGTGACAAGCGCCATCGCGTTGACCGCCGCGCCGAGCACCAGCAGATCATCATTGCTGATCGCATCGGTGACCACGAAGCGCTCACCGTTTTCGCGCGCCACCGCCAACGCCTCGCGCACCTGATTCACGCCTTGCGCGACCACCGCATGGGTGACAGCGCTAACCCGTGCCCGTGTTTGCGCTTGCATCACCCGAACCAGGTTGCTGTCGCGCATGGGCGTCAGAGGGTGGTCCTTCATCGGGCTTTCAGCGAGGGGCTGCGCGCCGACGAACAGGTTGCTCATGTAGATCGAGCGCGCGTTTGCGGGGAAGGCCGGACATACGATCGCAAGGTCACCGCCGACCTCTTCAAGAAGCGCCTCGGCCACGGGCCCGATGTTGCCCTGCGGTGTTGAATCGAACGTGGAGCAGTACTTGAAGAGCAACTGACGTGCTCCCGCAGCCTGAAGCGCCCGTGCCGCCTCCAGGGATTGCGCCACGGCTTCGTCGGCGGGGATCGTCCGCGACTTAAGCGCCACCACCACGGCATCGAAATCATCAAAAACGGCGCGCGCGGCGGGCGAACGCGGCACGCCCATCACCTGCACCGTGCGCATGCCGGCTTCGTTGAGCATCAAGGCGACATCGGTCGCGCCGGTGATGTCGTCAGCTATACAGCCTAGCAGCATGATGGCAGTTCCAGGTTTGCGTGCGCCCGTCAACAGACGGGGCAAGAGACAGGGGGCAGGCGGCAAGAGAGGGAAAGGCATAAAAGGTGCGCGCAGGACGCTCGCGCGTTGTGGGCAAAGTTGCAAGCGCTGGCAAGGTCGCTTCGCTAAGCCGCCGGATGCAGCGGGCGTTACAGGAGGCACCTTGCAGGCGCGCGTCGGCTGGATGAAACTTGGCCACGCTTCTAAGCGCGAGGGCACGACGCCTTCGACCGCGCTTCCCTCCCACGAAAGGCCACCACGATGGCGA
>JBCBJZ010000008.1:0-44053 GCA_038522635.1 Pseudomonadota bacterium
GCCGAACGTACTCGCGGTCCTGGAGCACGGTCATGGTGGCCGCGTAAGTGGAGGGGCGGCCGATGCCCAGTTCTTCCATGCGCTTGACCAGCGTCGCTTCCGAAAAGCGCGGCGGCGGTTCGGTGAAATGCTGGCGCGCGATCACCGGTTGATCGTCGGCTTGTGCGCTGTCGGCACGACGCAAGGTGAGCTTTTCGCCCTCGGCAAGTGCTGGCAGCCGGCGGGCGTCGTCATCGCCGACGTCATCGCGCCCCTCTTCATAGAGTTTGAGGAAGCCGTCGAACTTGATCACCGATCCACTGGCGCGCAGCCCGTAACGCTTGCCGTCGCTGCCCTGGACGGCGATGTCGACACTGGTTTGTTCGACTTCGGCGGAGGCCATCTGGCTTGCCACAGCGCGTTTCCAGATGAGGTCGTACAAGCGTAGCTGATCACGATCGAGGTAGGCTTTGACCGCATCGGGGCGGCGGGCCGGGTCGGTCGGGCGTACAGCTTCGTGGGCTTCTTGCGCGTTCTTCGCCTTGGTCTTGTAGTCGCGTGGTGCATCGGGGACGTAGCGGGCGCTGTAGTCATCGCCGATCAGTTTGCGGATTTCCGCAACCGCTTCGGGGATGATCTGAACGCCGTCGGTCCGCATGTAGGTGATGAGACCCACCGTTTCGCCGCCAAGATCAACGCCTTCGTAAAGTCGTTGCGCGATCTGCATCGTTTGCTTGGCGCCGAAATTGAGTTTGCGCGAGGCTTCCTGCTGTAGCGTCGAGGTTGTAAAGGGCGCCGACGGGTTGCGGCGCACCGCTTTCTTTTCAACGCCGGCCACAGCGAAGGGTTGGTCCTCAATGGCCGTCTTGATGGCCATGGCGCTCGCTTCGTCCTTGATGTCGAGACGCTTGAGGGTTGTGCCTTCGATGGCGTTCAACCGGGCGCGCACCTCATCACCGCTGCCGGTGCGAAGCTGCGCCTCGATCGACCAATATTCCTGCTTGATGAAGGCTTCGATCTCAGCTTCGCGGTCGCAAATGATGCGTAGAGCAACCGACTGCACGCGGCCCGCTGAGCGTGAGCGCGGCAGCTTGCGCCACAGCACGGGACTGAGCGTGAAGCCCACCAGGTAATCGAGCGCGCGGCGGGCAAGGTAGGCTTCAACCAGCGGCTGATCGAGTTGCCGGGGTGCGGCGATGGCGTTGAGCACGGCCTGTTTGGTGACCGCATTGAAGGCCACGCGTTCTACGGGCAGATCCTTCAGCAGCTTCTTCTGCGTGAGGATTTGGAGGATGTGCCAGGAAATCGCCTCGCCCTCACGGTCCGGGTCGGTGGCGAGGATCAGCTTGTCGGCCTTCTTCACCGCATCGGTGATGTCTTTCATCACCTTCACCGAGCGCCCGTCGATGTCCCAATGCATGGTGAAGTCGTTCTCAGGCTCGACCGAACCATCCTTCGACGGCAGGTCGCGCACGTGGCCGTAGGAGGCCAGCACCTTGTAGTCTTTGCCGAGGTATTTGTTGATCGATTTGGCTTTGGCTGCCGATTCGACGATCACAACGTTCATGAAAAACCGGTCCGGTGCCTGGCGCGCTGGCGCTCCTTTAGAGACGCCGCAACGCGTGAAAGGTTTCGCCGCGCCCGCTCCCCATCATGAAGTGTGCGAGGCTCAGCGAGGAACGGGCAACGATCAGGTCGTGCCTTGGCGCCCCTATGTGGTGGAAGCAAAGGGTGGTGTCAAACCGACCTTGCAAGTGACTCCTCAACAACTGAAAATGCTTCTTTGATGGAATATGCTAAACCATTAGACTATGAATGGGCGGTGGCAAGGATTACGATGGAGGGAACTGTGCTCATGAACGCGGATGCAAAATCTCCCATGCCAAACGGGGGGACAGCCAAAACGGCGGCTTTGGAACAAGACGAGCCGCCGCTGTCATCAGATCTTCATATTGCCGATCAGCTCATCTACATGGCTGATTTAGCTGCGGAAATGGAGGCTATCGCCAACCAGCAGGGGTTTGAAACGCTGGCTGGACTGTTCCGCCTGGCACAGGCGGAAGCCAATCTGAAGCAGCGCGATCGAGGTTGAGACGGATGCGCTCACGGCGGCTTCAGCGAGACCAGATGCGCGCCGTGGCGTTCGATCCGTCCGTCGATCGTCAATTCTAGCAGAATTTCTTGGACGGTGCGGCTTTCGAGGCCAGTCGCCCGGACCAGGGCATCGATCGCAACCGGAGCGGGGCCGAGTGCGGCGAGCACAACGCCGCGAGGGTCGGTAAGCACCTCGTTGGTGCGGCGGTCGCTCTCGTTGCCGCGGGCAATAGGGGTCGGCTGATGCTCGGGCTGCGGGCTAGGGGTGAGGTCGAGCGGGTTTGCGGAGGCAGGCGGTTGGTTTGTTGATGAGCCGGTGTCTGGCGCGGGCAGGCTCGGCGCTTTGGGCACAGCGGTCGTTGACTGGGCCGTCGCTGAACGTGCCGTCGACGGCGCGGGGGTTGGTCGGTGCGGTTGCCATGCGCCGCTTTCCGACTTGGGCGTCGGTGCCGCGGCCGGTTCCCGCCAGCGTCCGGTCATCGTGCGAAGGACGTCAAGCACGTCCTGCGCTTCGGTGATCAGCGTTGCACCCTGCTTCAAGAGGTGATTGGTGCCTTCCGCACGCGGATCAAGCGGGTGCCCGGGGATCGCGAAGACTTCACGCCCCTGTTCGCCAGCGTAACGGGCCGTGATCAGCGTGCCCGAACGGCGTGCTGCCTCGACGATGACGACACCCAACGCCAGACCCGAAATGATGCGGTTGCGGCGCGGGAAATCCTTGCCACGCGGCTTGAAGCCCGGCGGCATCTCGCTGACGAGGCAACCGCGCGCGGCAATCTCGCGATGCAGGTCCGCGTGCTCCGGCGGATAGATGACATCGGCGCCACCCGCCATCACCGCCACGGTACCGTGGGCCAGCGCCTCACGATGAGCGACCGCGTCGATGCCGCGCGCAAGCCCAGAAACGATGATCACGCCCGCGCGCGCCAAGGTGGCTGAAAGCTGCGCTGCCACTTGCAGCCCGCTCGCTGACGCTTGGCGCGAGCCGACCATGGCCACCATCGGCCGTGCAGGATCGTTGAGCAGCTCCGTGTTGCCGCGCACGTAGAGGAGTGGCGGTGCGCCTTCGAGCACAGCCAAAGCGGCGGGGAAGCCGGGTTCTATGGTGAAAAGCGGGCGTAGGCCCGCACGCTCGGCCGCTTCAAGTTCGCGTTCAGCGCTTGCCGCATCGCAAAGTTTGAGGGCACGTCCGTCGGGGCTATGCGCCAGGTTTTGCAGGGCAGCAAGGGCTGGCTCGGCGCCGCCATGGTCGTTGATCAGGCGGCGGAAGGTGGCGGGGCCGACGTGGGCTGAGCGAATGAGGCGCAAACAGGCGAGGCGTTGAGCCGCGTTTAGCGGGGCTTGCGGTAACGGTGCTGGGATCGGCGCGCCGACGTTGGCGTCCGTGTCGAACAGATCGGGTTCGGTCTCACCCCGATTTGGCACCGATCTTCGTCTCCTCACCCCGCATCAGGCGGTTGATGTTCGCGTGATGCCTGACGATGAGGAGTGTACTCATGGCCAGCACGATCACCAGTGCGCTATGCGCGTTGACGAGCCAGATCGCCGGCACGAAGGCAGCAGCGATAAGCGCTGAGAGCGACGAATAGCGCGTCGTGAGCGCAACGATCAGCCAGATCGCGCAGAAGATGAGCGCGATGACCCAATCAAGGCCGAGCAACACGCCGATGTAGGTGGCGACACCTTTGCCGCCCTGGAAGCCCAACCAGACCGGGAAGCAGTGGCCTAAGAACGCGCCGAAACCCGCGAAGGCCGCGATGGTCATGAGGCGGCCGGGCGTCTCAAGGTCGATCGTCAGGGTGCCATCGCCGGCCGGTGTTGCGCCCCAAAGGAGGCTGCCAGCCCACCAGGCCAGCCCCACCGCGATGGTGCCTTTGAGCGCATCCCCGATGAGTGTCGCCGCAGCAAGGGCCTTGTTTCCGGTGCGCAAAACGTTGGTGGCGCCGATGTTGCCGGAGCCGATGTTGCGCACATCGCCGAGGCCCGCGGCCCGCGTCAGGATGAGGCCGAAGGGAATTGAACCCAGCCCGTAGCCTAGCGCCAGTGCGGCCGCAAAAGCGGGGAGGGAGGTCAGCTCAAACGGCATCGGGGGACGTCTGCTCCAGGGTAGGCAGGCTTGGGGTGGATCCGTGTTACGCGCAGGCGTGGACCGGCCTCTAAGTCCATATCTTGCGGTTTATCTTTTTTCTTCAACCGTTGCACCGAACACGGTGCGCCCTCCCACCAGCGTGCAAAGCACCCGGCCCTGCAGTTTGCCCTCATCAAAAGGCGAGTTTTTCGAGCGCGACAGCAGGCTCGCTTTGTCAACCACCCAAGGCTTGTCCAGGTCGACCAGCACTAGATCGGCAGGCGCGCCGACCTCCAAACGTCCGGCTGGCAAACCGAGCAGGCGGGCGGGATTGATGGTCATGGCGCGAAACAGCGTGACGAGATCAAGTTCATCGTTGTGGTGGAGGCGGAGGGCTGCGGCGAGCAAGGTTTCAAGGCCGGCCGCCCCGTCGGCTGCTTCTGCGAACGGCTGTCGCTTGGTGTCTTCGTCCTGCGGGTCGTGGCTTGAGACGATGACGTCGATGTCGCCGGTTTTGACGGCGCGAACCATGGCACGGCGGTCGTCTTCGCTACGTAACGGTGGGCGAAGGCGGAAGAAGGTGCGGTAGGGGCCGATATCGTTTTCGTTGAGGGTGAGATGGTTGATCGAGACACCGCAGGTGACGTTGAGGCCGTGCGCGCGGGCGCTCCGGATGACGTCGATCGAAGGGGCGCACGAGATGGTCGCGGCGTGATAGCGCCCGCCGGTCACTTCAACCAGGCGCAGGTCGCGCTCAAGCACGATCGTTTCGGCTGCGGTCGGTACGCCTGGCAGACCCAGCCGCGTGGCCACTTCGCCCGCGTTCATGACCGCACCATCGCTCAAGTAAGGGTCCTCGGTATGATGGACGATGAGCGCGTCGAAGTCCTTCGCATAGCTTAAAACGTTACGCAGCAGTGCGGTGTCCTTGATCGACGATTTGCCGTTTGAAAAGGCGATGGCACCGGCTTCCTTAAGGAGGCCGATTTCGGTCATGCGTTCGCCGGCCAGGCCCTGCGTGATGGCGGCCATGGTGTGCACGTTGACGCTGGCGGTGTCGGCGGCGCGCCGGCGGATGAAGTGGACCAGCGCGACCTGATCGATCACGGGCTCAGTCTGCGGCATGCAAACGATGGTGGTGACGCCACCGGCCGCAGCAGCGCGCGAGGCCGTCGCGAGCGTTTCGCGGTGTTCAAAGCCCGGTTCGCCCGTGAAGACCTGCATATCGATCAGGCCTGGTGCGAGGATGTGCCCCTGGCAGTCGATCACCCGGGTGCCCGCCGGCGCGTTGCGGCGCAGGCGTTCGGAGATGTCAGCGATTTTGCCGTCCCTGACGAGCAGGCCCCCCGGCTTGAGGGTCCCCTCGACCGGATCGAGTAGGCGCGCGTTCAAGAAGGTGACGGGACGGGGGGACGCGTCCGCGGTCAGATTGGCGGCGTCATGCGGTGTGTTTGCCATCATGCTCCACTCGCTGGCCTTTGGTGCTGTTCCAACGCGCTCATGCCGCTCACGCTTGCGGCAGATTGCGGGCGAGGGCTTCCAGCACCGCCATGCGCACCGCCACGCCCATCTCGACCTGCTCTCGAATGACCGAGCGGGAGTGATCGGCCACGGTCGATGCGATCTCCACGCCGCGGTTCATCGGTCCGGGGTGCATGATCAGCGCATCGGGCTTGGCGCGCGCCAGCTTGTCGTGGTCGAGGCCGAAGAAATGGAAATACTCGCGCGATGAGGGCACGAACGTGCCGCGCATCCGCTCGTTCTGCAGGCGCAACATCATGATGATGTCGACGTCTGCAACGCCGGCCGCCATATCCGTGAAGACCTCGCAGCCGAGCCGCTCCGGGTTTGGGGGCAACAGCGTGGAGGGGGCGATGATGCGGACCCGCGCGCCCAGCGTGTTGAGCGTGTTGATGTTGGAGCGCGCGACGCGGCTGTGCAGGATGTCGCCGCAAATCGCGACGCTCATGCCTTCGATCGGGCCCTTCGCGCGACGGATCGTCAGCGCATCGAGCAGCGCCTGGGTCGGGTGCTGATGGGTGCCATCGCCGGCGTTGATGACGGAGCAGTCGACTTTCTGCGAAAGCAGCTCGACGGCGCCGGCACTGTGGTGGCGGACCACCAGCAGATCGGGCCGCATGGCGTTGAGCGTCATCGCGGTGTCGATCAGCGTCTCGCCCTTTTGCACCGAGGACGAGCCGACCGACATGTTCATCACGTCGGCGCCGAGGCGCTTGCCGGCAAGTTCAAACGAACTTTGCGTGCGCGTAGAGGCTTCGAAAAACAGGTTGATCTGGGTGCGCCCGCGCAAGGTATCGCGCTTTTTGCGAACCTCCCGCATTTGATCGGCTGCGCGGTCGGCAAGGTCGAGCAACGCGTTGATCTCACCGGCTTTGAGACCTTCGCAGGTCAACAGGTGCCGACGCGTGAAAGCGAGGCTCGGATCTGGTTGGGCGGATGTCATTAAAGCGCCCTCTTAGGACGAAGCGAGGCATAGGGCAAGCGAGGTTGCGCGCGGCAGCGGGCGTTATGCCGAAGTTTCGGCAGCGTTTCGCGATCGGCCCGCTTCAAGGGTAAGCCGCGCCAGGCCCAGGCTTAGGCTTTGACGTTCATCTGTTGCCTGCCGTGGTCCACGTTCGGCAGCTGAACTTACAGCCCGAAGGTCAACCGCGAGGAGCGCCCCGCGCCATGTGATAGCCCGCGCAACGAGGCTTCGAGCGTCTCGAGCCCGTGCCCATCGCGCAGGATCTGCATGGCCGCCGTGAAATGCATGCGCGTGCGCGCCGAGCTGGCGGTGCGGCGCAAGTGTTGCTTGGCGCGAAAATAAGGGAGGCACATGGCCTGCCAGGTTTTCGTGCGGTCGCGCGCCAGCGCTTGCAGGTAACGGGTGTGAGCGAGCGCGACCTTCCGGTCGAAGGCTGGCCGTCCCGCGCCCAATTCACGGCCGAGCCAGATGTGCGCTGCCCGCCACAGGTAGGCGGGAGCCGGCGTGTTCATGGGGCCCTTGATGTCGTCGATCGTCGCCATGTTGGTTTCGCGCTCGTGCTGGTCGATCTTGATCACGGCGAGGCGACGGGTGCCGCGGCGGATCGAGAACAGCAGACAGTCGCGCTGGGCCACGCTTTGGGCGTAGCGCTTGAGGCAGTTCTGCATGGCCATCGCTTCACTGCGCAGCTCCGCCGCCGTGGTCAATGGGACGAACCGCAACCCTTCAACGAGACCGCCTTCCATCCAACTGTCCGCGGGCACATCGTCAGGCAGGTGCAACGCCAGATTGACGTCGATCAGCCAGTCTTCGGCCGCCGTGATTACGCTTTCCAGTTTCATGCAGCTGTAGAAGGGCCGCGCGATCATGCTCCCAAGGCGGGTATCGGGGTGACGCGAGTACCAGGCGAACATGAAGAGCGGCAGCAGCGGGTGGCCGCTCGCTGGCATCTCGATCGCCGGTGTTATGGTGCGGGCGATCCAAATGGCGGTTTCGGGTTCATCGAGCGCGGCGGCGTCACGCACGTTTGACAACCACACCGGCGAGAACGCGACGTTGTGGGGCAGGTGAGCTGCGATACGGCGTGAGAAGTCGGTGCCGGTTGGTAGGGGCGGCGACCAGCGCGCGTAGGCTTCAGGCGGCAAGCGCCGCATCCACATCGCCATGCCCAACAGGCTCGCAACGCGCTTGAGCGGCGCGCCGGCCAAAACCGCGTTAAGCGCGCGCTGTCGTTGCGCACTGGCCAGGCAATCGCTGACGATCGCGATCAGAGCGCCGGGGAACGTGTAGGCAAGATCGGCGAGGCGGGAGTCAGCGGCGACCAGACGCTTGGCGTTGGCGCGACAGTTTGCGGGAAAGCGGCGCATGTGGATCGTCAAAGAGGGGCGCGCGACCACCCTGCGCTCGGTCTTTTTGAGCTCGGGTTGGGCGAGTTGTTTGACGCTACTCGACACGGGCTACACTTCCTTTGCGCCCGTCAGACGGACGCATAACGCATGAACGCATAGGGGCGAGGGAAAGTGTCCGATGATGCGCGGCTGCAACTTCAGCCGGCACCGCGCCCCTCCCCCGCACGTCGGCGTGTCTTAGCTAAAAATTGCGGCGATGCCACAGAGAATATTGGGAAAATTTGCGCCAACCGTGGAACAAGACTAACCGGCTGTGTCGCGGAGACGACAGCGATGGTGGGGACGCTAGACCTTCGTCGAGGGTCGGGCTGTCGCTCAAGGCTTGGCTTGGGCGAGGCGTTCAAGCGCACCCTGCAGGATGAGGGTCGCTGCAAGCATATCGATTACGGTGGCACGTTTCGCGCGTGATTGATCGGCTTCGAGAAGCGCGCGTTCGGCCGCCTGCGTGGTGAGCCGCTCATCCCACAGCAACATCGGCATCGCGCGACGGTTGTGCAGGTTGCGTTGGAGCGCGCGGGTCGCCTGGGCGCGCGGCCCCTCGCTGCCATCAAGGTTGAGGGGGTAACCGATGACGAGGGCGCAAACGTCGTGTTCATCGACGAGCGCGAACAGGCGATCGGCGTCGGTGGCAAACTTCTTACGGCGGACCGTCTCAAGCCCCGTGGCGATGGTGCGCGAGGGATCAGACAGCGCAAGGCCGAACGTCTTGGTGCCACCATCGATGCCCATCAGGCGGCCGGAGGCGGGAAGGTTTGCGGCGAACAGCTCCACGTTGAGAAGGTCCGCGAGCGTTGCGCGCGAGGGCTGAGCGTTCGCCGCCCCGCCCGATGCGTTCTCTGACGCGTTCTCTGATGCGTTCTGGGGCGCATCATGGGTTGGCGCATCATGAGTTGGAAGGGCGGGCCTGGTCATGCGAACGGGTTGGCTCCTGGCCGTAGTATCGTCATCGGCAATGCGGGCGGTTGGTGTCTCGCACCGCGGCGTTGGTCGCTCTATAAGGCAGCAAGATCAATCCGGAGCAACGGGCGCGCAGTGCGGATCACCGGCTTGAACACTCACGCCTCGCCTTTGCGCCCAAAGTTGCTCTACATTCCAAACGTAGATCATCTTCTATCGATTTTGGCTTCACCTACTGTGATCCCGATCGATGGCCCGATGATCGAGGCACATGAGGGAGTGCAGCGATGAAGCTCACGTTTCTTGGACATTCAGCGTTTCGCATCGAAGCGGGCGGTGCAGTGATCCTGATCGATCCGTTCTTGCGCGGCAATGGCTCGTTCGAAGCAAGCGGTATGGCGTGGGACGATGCGGTCACTGGCGCAACCCACGTGGTGCTGTCACACGGTCACGATGATCACATCGGCGACACCGTAGAGATCTGCAAGTCGCAAGGCGCGGTGCTTTACGCCACTTACGAGTTGGGCGCCCACTTGAGCAGCGAGGGCGTTGAAACGTTTGAACCGATGAACACAGGCGGCACGGTCGAGCGCGACGGCATAAAGGTGTCCTTGACCGACGCCCTACACTCGTCATCGTCGGGCGGGCGCTATCTCGGCAACCCGAACGGCATTGTGCTGCGCGGTGAGGCCATGCCGACGGTTTACCACATGGGTGATACCGACGTTTTCCCCGGCATGGCGCATGTCCAGGACTTGTACCAGCCGCAGGTTGGGATCGTGCCGATCGGTGACCGCTTCACCATGGGCGCTGAGGGCGCCGCGCTGGCTTGCAACACGTATTTCGAGTTCCAGACGATCGTACCCTGCCACTACAAGACATTTCCGATCCTGGCGCAGAGCGCCGATGACTTTGTCAGCGCGATAGGCGGGAGCGGCATTGACGTCATGGAGCCAGGCGCCACGATCACGCTGTGATGCCGCCCTGGATACCGCCTCGATGCCGCCTTCGCGGAGACGCAGGATGTTGATGAGGCGCGTCCCGAAACGGGGCACGTCCTCACCGTTCGCGAACCCTATCGTAGCTTAACCTCAATCACTTGCCGCTAGCGTGCACCTTCGAACCCCCACGGACGAAGGACCGCTGTGATGAGCGCTGAGGCGTTGCGGACATCAATTGCCCGCCTTTTTCGAGCCACCACCCAAACCGTTCGCCGCGATATCCAGGCGCAAGACCTCGCCCTGGTTCTGATGGCGTTTTCAGGCACGCTGTTCTTGTCAGCGCTGCTGCTGTTTTCCGTCCAGCCGATATTCGCGAAAATGGTGCTGCCCAAGCTCGGCGGAACGCCGTCGGTGTGGGCGGTCTCGATGTGCTTCTTCCAAGCGGCGCTGCTGGCCGGGTACTGCTACGCGCACGCACTGAACCGCTTCGCGCCGCTCAAGGTGGCCCCTTTGATCCACCTGGCGCTGATGGGAATCGCGTTGATCGCGCTGCCCTTCGGCCTGCCTTCAAGTTTTGCTGAACCGCCCGCCGGTGATGCCTACCTCTGGTTGATCTGCTTGCTCGCGGTTGGCGTCGGCCTGCCGTTCTTTGCGGTCGCCGCGAACGCCCCGTTGTTGCAGGCGTGGTTTGCGAAGACGGGCCATCGCCACGCCGCAGACCCCTACTTCCTCTACGGCGCGAGCAACTTGGGCTCGTTGATCGCCCTGCTTTCCTATCCGATCGTCATCGAACCCTGGCTCGGCCTCAGCCAACAGGCCAACGTGTGGACCGCCGGCTATGTGCTGCTCGGCGTGATGATCGCGTTGTCGGCTGTGATGATGGTGATGGTGGCGCCGACGGCCAAGGCCGCGCGCGAGGCTGCCGGCGATGAAGCGCGAGCACCTGTGGCGCCGGTCAGCCTGACGCAACGGGGCTGGTGGATCGCGCTCGCGTTCGTGCCGTCAGGTCTTCTGGTCGCGTTCACGAGCTACGTGACCACCGACATCGCGTCGGCGCCGTTCCTGTGGGTGATCCCGCTGGCGATCTTCCTTGGGACCTTCATCCTGGTGTTCCGCGAGCGCCCGCTGATCCCGCATGACTGGATGTTGCGGTTGCAGCCTGCGGCGGTCGTGCTGGTGCTCTACGGGCTTTCAACGCCGGGCGATAAGGGTTGGTTGATCGGTGCTGGCGCCGGCTTCATCGCGTTCTTCGTGACGACGATGGTGTGCCACAAGGAGCTTTATGAGAAGCGCCCGGATGCAGCGCATCTGACCGAGTTCTACCTGTGGATGTCCCTTGGCGGCGTCCTTGGCGGGGTCTTCGCAGCGATCGTTGCGCCGCAGGTGTTCAACGCGATCTATGAGTTCCCGCTGCTGCTGGTGTTGGGCGTTGCCTGCCGGCCGGGCGTGTTCACGAAGCTCGATGATGAAGAAAAGGCGTTCCTGCAAAAGGTCATCGGCGGCGCTGTTGTGCTGATCCTGGCGATCGTGTGGGCGATGAACCTGGGCTGGCTGAAGCCTTATGCCATGCCGCGGATTGCGATCATGGCGGTGTTCGGTGTGCTTGCGCTGCTGGCAACGCCTAAGCCTTGGCGCCAGTGTGCTTACGTCTGCGTGGTCGCCGCTGCGATGGTGATCCTGCCGTCCGCGATGAACCGCGGCAACGCGGAGCGCAGCTTCTTTGGCACGCACCGGATCGCGACGGCGGAAGGCGGCAACGTGCGCATCCTGCTGCACGGGACGACGATCCACGGCGCTCAACGCCTGAAGACCAAGGACGGGCGTCCGGTCAAAAAAGCCTACCCCATGACGTACTACTACGAGACCGGGCCACTGGCGCGCGGTGTCGGGGCAGCGCGGGAGTCGACCGGCAAGCTCGATGGCGGCTTGCGCGTTGGCGTGGTCGGATTGGGGGCAGGCTCGATGGCGTGTTTCTCCAAGCCGAATGAGACCTGGCGCTTTTATGAGATCGACCCGGTGGTTGCGAAGATCGCGCGCGATCCGAGCAAGTTTAACTTCCTGTCCGACTGTTTGCCGAAGGCAGATATCGTGCTCGGTGATGCGCGCTTGACGGTGGCCAAGGAGAAATCCGGTGCATTCGATTACCTGCAGATCGATGCGTTCTCGTCGGATGCGGTACCGGTGCATTTGTTGACGGTGGAAGCGATCAAGCTCTACCTCGATAAGCTGTCGCCCAACGGCATCCTCTCGATGCACATCTCGAACCGCCATCTCGATCTGATCGATGTGACGTCGGCGACGGTCGCGGCGATCCCTGGTGCCCACGCGTGGCTGGCCGACGACAAGAAGCTCACGATCAGCCTCGATACGGTGCGCTCCCACGTGCTCTTCATCACCAAGTCGGAAGCGGCGATGAAACCGCTGATGAAACTTGGCTATGTGCAGCCCGCGCCCAAGACCGACGCGCAGCCATGGACCGATGACTATTCGGACATCCTGTCAGCGATCTGGCGCAAGTACATGAAGTGACGGCTTGCGATCGGCGCCGGCAAAGCTGCCGGTGATGCCCATGCGCCGCAGGTGAAGGCTTGCGCGCATGGGTCCGCGATCAGCGGTTTGGCAGCGTCGATGGACGTGCGACAGTTTGGTCATCGATTCGCAGCCTTGCGCTCTGGGGGGAGCCCACCTGCATGCAGACACCGATGACGTCGTTCGCCGCCCTGGTGGCCGATAGCACCATGCTGGCCGTTGAAGCCCAGCAGGTGGTGGGATTGAGAATGCTGAAAATGGCGTCGTTCGACAGCGACGCTGGTCCCGAAGCGTTCCGGATGGTGGAAGAAAAATTCGCAGCCCTCGCCGAAGCGAGCTGGGGCGCCACCATCGATTTCATGACGGGGGCCGCGTTTGCAGCGCCCGGTCGCAGCGTGGCGCGCGTGCGTCGCACCGTGCATGCCAACCGCAACCGGTTGCTGCGCAACGCATAAGCGGTGATAACCGGGCAACGTTTGAACCCGGGAGAAGCCCTTTGCGTCGGATGATCAAAACTTGGCAGCGGCAACGCGCCATCAAGCGCTACCTGGATGCTACGGGTGGTGCTTTTTTGTTCGCCGGCAAGCCGGTGGAGTTGCCGCCTGACACGGTGCTCGGTCTGCAATATGCGGTGGCGCAGGAAACGTATGAGCGCGCTGAGCGGGATCTGATCGATGCGCATTTGCCGGCGGATTTGCCGGTGATCGAACTGGGCGGCTGTCTGGGGCTCGTGAGTTCCTACATCGCGCGGCGATTGGCTCTCGACGTTGAGCATATTATCGTGGAAGCGAACCCGGCTCTGCTGGAGATTTGCGCGCGCAACGCTCATGCGCATCGTGAGGGCGTGCGCGCCCAGGTGCTGCACCATGCGGTCGCCTACGGCATGGACGAAGTGAGCTTCGCGGTGCGCGCCAACCCGCACGGGAGCCGTCTCGATGACGGCGCCACGAAGGGCACGCGGGTGACCGTACCGGCGGTGACATTGAGCGCGCTCGTCGCGCAGACCCTTGGCGAGGGCAAGCCGTTCGGCCTGATCTGCGACATCGAAGGGGCGGAGTTTGACCTGGTGGAGCGCGACGGTGCCGCGCTTGCGGCCTGTCAGATGGCGATCATCGAGGTCCACCCCGACGTGTTCGAAGCTCAAGGGCGTTCGCTCGAGGCGTTCCTGGCGTTGGCGCAGGACGCGGGGCTCAAACCGATCGCGCAGGAAAGCCAGGTGATCGCGTTTGAGCGGGTCGCGGCGGCTGTGAATTGATGCGACGGGTGCTCGGCGGGAGGCTGGGCCGGGCTTTGCGCGGAGCATCGGGCGAACCGTGGCGCGTCCGCTTAGGTGGGGGCGGCGCGTGACGCAATCTGTGACGCAATCTGTGACGCAATCTGTGACCCAGAGCATGACCCGGCAGGACGCCATCGAAGACGTCTGCGTGGTGCTGGTCAGCTATAACTCAGCCGGCATCATCGAAGAGGCCATCGCGTCCGCGCCGCCTGGCTGCCAGGTCATCGTGGCTGACAATGCAAGCGGTGATGCCTCGATCGTGCGCGCGCAGGCCGCTGGCGCGGAGGTCGTCGCCTTAGGCGAAAACCTTGGCTTCGGTACCGCCTGCAACCGTGGTGCAGCAGCCTCATCGCGTCCGCTCGTTTTGTTCTTGAACCCCGATGCTCGCCTAGCGCCAGGTGCGCTCGAGGCGCTGTTGAAAGCCGCGAACGCGCATCCCGATGCGGTCGCCTTTAACCCACGCATCATGGAAGCATCCGGCGAGCAGTTTTTCAGAACACGCTCGCGCGCCTTGCCGCCCGATCGCCAGGGCATGCCCACGACCGACCGTGCGATCACGATTTTGTCAGGGGCTGCGTTGCTCTGCCGCCGTGATGCCTTTGAGGCGATCGGTGGGTTCGATGAGCGCATTTTTCTTTATTGCGAAGACGATGATCTGGGCGCGCGGTTAGCGCAGGCGGGGGGGCAACTGCGCTACGTGCACGATGCGGTTGTGACGCACGCGGGCGGTGGGTCTTCGACGCCATCGGCGCAGGGCGAGCGCATTAAGGCGTACCATTTGATGTGGAGCCGGCGGTACGTGGCCGCCAAGCACGGGCGCCCGGTCTCGCGGGTCGGCGAGGCCTGGCGGCTTGGCTGGCGCTGGATCGGTGCTGCCGCAACGGGCCGCGCGGGCCTGCGGCGGAACATGGAAGCGCGGTTGGCCGCTCTGTTTGCGCCGTTGTAAGGGCGATGGCGAACGCTGCGTCATGCGTCTGCGGCGTGGCGACAGGGATAGCTACTCGGCCGCTTGGGGTGGCGGCCGGCTGATGGCGTCCGGTTTGGCCGGTTCAGGGACTTCGCAGCCGGTCGCGCAACACCGCCCGGGCTGGTTGGACACTTTGCGATCCTCTTGCGCAAGGACGCCGCGATCGAGCAAGCGGGCAACGAGATCGGCCTTTTCCATGCGCGGATAATTGCGCCAGATCTCACGCTTCATCGCTTCCGGCGAACCACCACCATGCAGCGAGATCAACGAATACCATCCTGCCGTCTCTGACGCGGTGAGGTCCTCCATCAGCCGCGCAACCTCGGCGCGTTTCGCGGCAGGCACATCCGCACGCCCCGCGAGCACTTCGCCTAAGGATGCCGCGGTCTCGGGGTTGTGATCCTCATCGGGGCCGGGCAGCGCCACCACGAGGCCGCCCGAGACGTGGTGCGCGAGGCGGTGCATGTCGTAAATCTGCGTGGCGAGCAGCAGCTTGCCGACGTTGGCGAAAACGGGATCGGGCATGATGTTGCCTGAACCATCCTTGACGCCGTAGACGCTTGCAGCGACGCCGCAGGCGAAGAAGCCTTCAACGATCTTGATAAGGTCGACCATGGCGTCGCGGATGTGGCCGTGGCGGTCAGGGTCAAGACCGTTAGCCTCGTACATGTGGACCCCAGCGCCGATCAGCAGATCGCCGAAGCCGGCGCGTGCAGCGATGCAGCTTTGCCGATGGTGGGTGGCGTAGCTGGTGGTGGTGTAGCCGGCCGCTTGCGTCTGCCCGTCCATGAAAACGCGGTCCCAGGGGACGAAGACGTCGTCAAAGTGAACGACGCCCACCGATTGGCCGTAGCGGGCCGAAAACCGGGCGGCGTTTTCGCCTGGCCGGCCAGCGGGTCGGGCGATGACGGTGACGCCTTCGGCGTCGATCGGGACGGCGCAGCACACCGCGAAGGCTGCATCTTCAGCGCTCATCGTGCGGCAGGGCATGACAAGGAACTCGTGCACGTAGGGGGCAGCGGTCACGATCGCCTTGGTGCCGCGGATGACGATGCCATCGGCGCGGCGCTCTTTGATGTGGACGTAGACGTCGGGATTGGCCTGTTGACCCGGCCTGCGCCCGCGGTCGCCTTTCGCATCCGTCATGGCGACACCAAGCGTGAGATCGCGATCTTGGATGTCGTGGAGGTAGGCGAGAAAGCGCGCGTGGACATCGCCCGATTTGGCGGGGCCATCGTCCGCGTCGAGACGAGCTGTGCCTTGGAAGATCGCGTTCAGCGCATCGTGGGTGAGGTAGCGCATGGCGCAACCTGTTTCCGCGCACAGCGCGCGCACCGCTTCGAGCTTGTAAAGGAGATCGCCCGTGGTCTCATCGATGTGGATCATGCGGTTGACGGTCTTGCCCGAGGTCCCCTGCGTCGCCGTCATGATGGTGCGGAAGGCATCGTCGTGCGCGTAATCGTAGACGAGGCTTAGCGCGTTGATACCTGGCGCGAAGACGTGAGCATCAGCGACATTCTCGATCCGCTCACCCTTGCAGAAGACCACAGGCTTGAGTGCCCGCAGGCTTTCGCGAAAGTCCTCGCCGCGCATCATCATGGCTTCGCTCCTTATGGCGTTAGTTGCGCCTTTCCTGCGCAGGCGCGCTCCCGGCGGCTTGCATCCCCTCAAACGCGCTGGAACTATAACATCGGTTCGCTGCGCCTGCCACGCAGCAAGAACCTGAGCGTATTGTGGGCCATAAAGACCGTTATGGCCGGTGTTGCTGTGCGCCTGAAAAAAATTGTGCGGGAGGAAACCCATGGCTGAGCCGGCAACGTTAGGGCGTCAGATGACGCTCATCGGCTTTTTGCAAGCGCAGAACTGTTCGAATTATCCAGGCTCCTGGCGCCATCCAGCGACGATGTCGGATTTCCTGTCGCCCGCCTATTACCAACGGATCGCGCGTACGCTTGAAGAAGGCTGCTTCGATCTGGCGTTTTTTGATGATCGCCTGGCGATGCCCGATGCGTTGGGTGGTGATTACCGTGAGGCGGTGCGCCACGGCATCCGCGTGGTCAAGATGGACCCGGCCACGATTCTGATGGCGATGGGCATGGCGACCAAGCATCTGGGCCTCGGCGCCACCTATTCGACGACCTATTATGAGCCCTACCATGTGGCGCGGGTGTTCGCGACGATGGACCTGATGCTTGAGGGGCGGGTTGCGTGGAACGTGGTGACGTCGCTCAACGATTCCGAAGCGCTGAATTTCTCGCAGACCGAACACCCGGCCCATGACCTGCGTTACGACCGCGCCGATGAGTTCATGGAAGTCGTGCTTGGCCATTGGGATGCGTGGGCTGACGATGCGATCCAGGTCGATAAGACGAGCGGTGTGTTCGCTGATCCCGATAAGGTTGAGCAACTCAATTATGAGGGCACGTGGTTTCGCTCGCGCGGGCCGTTCACCGTGCCACGCTCAAAGCAAGGCCGCCCGGTGGTGATCCAGGCCGGGCAAAGCGGGCGCGGTCTGGCGTTCGCGTCGCGCTGGGGCGAGCTGGTTTTTGCGGTCTATCCCAACGTCACGGTTGGGCGGCGCAACTACAAGGCGTTCAAGGAGCGGCTGGCGAGCGATGGACGCGATCCAGCATCCGTGCGGGTGGCACCAGCTGTCTATGCGATCACCGGCGAGACGCAGGCGATGGCCGAAGACAAGATGGCGGCGATCGACGCGTTGGCGGAGCCGGTGGATGCTTTGGCGCTCCTATCGGAGGTGTTGAATTTCGACTTCGCTTCACGCCCGCGCGATGAGCCGTTGAGCGACGATGATTTAGCGTCGATGACGGGATTACAGGCGATCCGCAACCGGGTGCTCGAAGCCTCTGGCAAGACGAACCCGACGATCCAGGATTTCATCAGTTTTTCAAACCGCGGCACGATCCGCGAGTTTCCTTGCCTGCACGGGACACCGGCGCAGGTCGCTGACCAGATGGAGGAATGGTTCACCACCGGCGTGTGCGATGGCTTCGTGTTGGCGGCGACGCACCTACCGGGGGCGTATGAGGATTTCGTGCGCCTCGTTGTGCCGGAATTGCAGCGGCGCGGGCTCCATCGCAAGGCTTATCCCGGTTCGACGTTGCGCGATACGTTGGGGCTGGAGCGCGCGCAGGTGGGTGATTGGCGCCGCACGCCTTAAGCGCAGGTTCACAAAGAAGATGCTGGTGCGTGCCGTCATGAAGGGCGCGCGCATCGTCCGCAGACAAATGAGGGAGGGTGAGCGTGCAAGACTTCGACTTGAGCGGGAAGGTGGCGATCGTCACGGGCGGCAACGGCGGGATCGGCCTTGGCATGGCGCAAGGGCTTGCGCGGGCCGGCGCACAGATCATGGTCGCCGCACGCGATGCGGCGAAATCCCGAGACGCGGTGGCGACGCTCGCGGCGCATGGAACACGCATTGAGGCCTGCAGCGTGGATGTGGCTGATAAGGCGTCCGTGGCGGCGATGGTGGCTGCAACACACGAAGCCTTTGGCCGCATCGACATCCTGGTCAACAACGCCGGGATCAACATCCGCAAGCAGCCCGAAGCTTACGAAGAAGATGAGTTCCGCCAGGTGATCGATATCAACCTGCATGGCTCCTATCTGTGCGCGCACGCGTCATACGAAGCGATGAAAGCTGCCGGCGGTGGCAAAATCATCAACATCGGCTCGATGATGTCGATTTTCGGTGCGTCGTTTTCGGCGCCCTACGCGGCAAGCAAGGGCGGGGTTGTGCAGCTGACGAAGGCGCTCGCCAGCGCCTGGGCGAAGGACAACATCCAGGTTAACGCGATCCTACCAGGCTGGATCGACACCGATCTGACGCGGACGGCGCGGACGCAGGTCACCACCTTGCACGACAGCGTGTTGGCCCGCACACCGGCAGCCCGCTGGGGCGATGCGCGCGATTTTGAAGGCATTGCGGTCTTTCTGGCGAGCCCGGCATCGGAATTTCTGACCGGTACCGCGATCCCGGTGGACGGTGGCTTTTCGATACAGGGGTAGCGTGGCTCGAGGGAAAGAATCCGCAAGGATTGCGTTTCAGGGGTCGTTAAGGGTTGAGGCTTGGCGCATCGCGGGCGTGTGGCGGCATCGTCATTAAGCCTTCGTCAGGGTGAACGACCCCTTCACGTTTTGGTGGCAGGCTGCGGCGTCGCAACTTCAAGGGCGTGCGCGCTTCATGAACATCTTGTTCGTCCATCAAAACTACCCGGGGCAGTGGCGTGAGTTCATGCCGGCACTTGCTGCGAGCGCTCGCCATCGCATCGTCTTTCTGACACAGCGCAGCGGGCTGAAGGCGCCGTCTGATCATGTGATCGCGCGCTACAGGCCGGATGGCGAAGTGTCCGGCGACAGCTATCTCCTGTCGCGCTTTTACGAAGGCAACTGCCGCAACGGGTTGGGTGCAGCGCGCGCGGCGACGCGCTTGAAGGCGCGCGGCTTCACGCCTGACCTGATCGTGGGGCACGTCGGGTGGGGCGAAATGCTGTACCTGAAGGACGTTTGGCCCGATGCTAAAATGGTGGGTTACTTCGAATACTACTTCATCCCAGAAGGCGGCTGTGTCGGCTACGATCCCGAGTTCCCCGAACGCAGCAACATCAACGTGCTGCTCCACGCGCGCAACGCCATGAACTACATGACGATGGTGCGCTGCGATGGTGCCCTGACCGCGACGCCCTGGCAGCGGCAGACGTTTCCCGCGATGTTGGCCGACCGCATCGAGGTGCTGCACGAGGGGGTGCGCACCGACGCCCTGACGCCCGAGCACAGCGCGCCTCTCAGCGTCGACATCGCTGGGCGATCCTTCAACCGCGATGATGAAATCGTGACCTACGTGGCGCGCAACCTGGAGCCGATCCGCGGTTTCCATACCATGATGCGCGCGCTGCCGATGCTGCAACAAAGGCGGCCTAATGCGCAGGTGGTGATCATCGGCGGGGACGAGGTATCCTACGGCGCCGCGCTTCCCGATGGCAGCAGCTACCGGGCGCGCCTGCAAGGCGAACTGGGTGACAAGGTGGATTGGTCGCGCGTGCACTTTGCCGGCCGCGTCGCTTATCCCACGCTGATCGATCTGCTCCGTTTGGCCCGCGTGCATGTCTATCTGACGGTGCCGTTCGTGGTGTCGTGGTCGATGCTTGAAGCGATGGCGCTTGAGAAGGTGGTGATCGCTTCGGATGTGGCGCCAGTGCGCGGCTTCATCGAGCATCAGCGCACAGGCCTACTGACCGATTTCTTCGCGCCTGATGCGCTGGCTGAGCAGATCGCGGCGGTGTGTGCGGATCCCGCGGCTTACGCGCCCTTAGGCGTTGCAGCGCGCGAGCACGTGCGTGCGCATTACGATGCGATGGAGGTCTGCTTCCCGAAGTTTTGCGCCTACCTCGAGAAAGTGGCGGGTGTACCGGCGGGGCAGATTGCAGGCAAAGCGGCGGTGCTGACACGCGCTGCCGCACGCGGCAAGGCGGCGGCGCGCGTTGACACGCGCGATCAGGCGTTGAGCCGCGCATCGTAAGGGTAAGTCGACAGCCGCTCGCACCCGTCCGCGGTGATCACAACCTGGTCTTCCAGTTTGACACCGAGCGTGCCGCCGATTTCGCCGAAATAGACCTCAACGCACAAACACATGCCCGGCTCCAGCACGCCGTCGTAGCCGCAGGCTTCCACGTCTTCGGGGTAGCGGATCGAGGGGTATTCATCGCATAGCCCGACGCCATGGTAGATGACGCCGTAGCGCTGGTCGGCGTAGCGCGCAGGCAGCGGTTGGGCGCGAGCGCTGAGCTCCATGAAGCTGACGCCGGGTGCCAGCAGAGCTTCGTTTTCTTCGATGTGGGATACCGCGTCGCGGTAGAGTTGGCGCTGTGCCGGCGTGGCGTCACCATCGCCCACGAGCCAAGTGCGGCTGAGGTCGGAGCAATAGCCGTAGGGGCCGATCAGATCGGTATCGAAGGCGAGCAGGTCGCCGGCTTGCATCACGCGCGGGCCCGCCTCCTGAAACCAGGGGTTGGTGCGCGGGCCTGAAGACAGAATGCGCGTTTCGATCCATTCGCCGCCGCGGATGTGGTTCCCGCGCTGCAGTTCGGCCCAGGCTTCCACTTCGCTGATCCCGGGAGCGACCACCGCTTCCATCTCGGCCATCGCGCGTTCGCAGGCGAAAACCGCGCAGCGCATAGCCTTGATCTCGTCCGCGCCCTTGATCGAGCGGGCATGTTCGGTGACGGCTTGGCCTTCGAGGACGTTGAGGCCGAGCGCTTCAAGGGCGCGGGCACCCGCCAACTCGATTTTGTCGACCGCCAACCGCCGGTTGCCGCCGCCGTGGGCGCGCACCAAGGCTTCCACGTCGCGGGCGAAGGCACGGGCGTGCTCGACAACCCGGGGGCCGCTTTCGAAGTAAAAGAAGCTCGCGCCATGGCGGACTTCGTTGACCAATGGCAGGTGGGCGGAGAGGTGCTCGCCCGCGTGGAAGTCCCACAGAACCATATGGCCGTCGGCACCGATGTAGGCGGCGCGGCACGGGTTATGGGTGCACCAAAGCTGCATGTTGGTGCTGTCGGTGGCGTAGCGGATGTTGAGCGGATCGAAGACGAGCAGGCCGCCGATGTCACGCTTGCGCAGTTCTTCGACGAGGCGGGCGTGGCGGTAGCTGCGCATGGCCGCAAGGTTCGGCGGCGTGATGCCGGCTGCGGCCCACTCGCGGAAGGCTAAATCGCTCGGGCCGGTCTCGACACGGTTGTAGTCATTGGGTGAGCCATCGGCGAGCGTAGCGCCAGGGGCGATCGGGCGGCGCGCGGGGTCGATCTTGGGTGAGGCGGACTGAAACCTGGCGTGCTCGTTCATCGGGACCCTTGGCGATGCTGACCGGCGGACCTAGATCTTCGGGTGAGCATCGCTGATGATGGCGCACTTTGCTTGCTTAGGGACGACCGCTTGTTTGGCGCTGGCGGCTGAATCCGACGTCAGGACGTTAAGCGGCCTCACGGCGGCCTGATCGTCCCGTGCGGCCTTCGACAGGGCCCGGGTTGCCGCCCGCATGGGGAACCGATACGTTCCCGCCCGCGTTCAAAACCGCAGTATTGATGCCCCTCACGAGGTTCGCCATGGCCCTTTCGCTCCCCGCACTTCCCTACGCCTACGACGCGCTCGCGCCGCACATGTCGCAAGAGACGCTCGAATTCCATCACGACAAGCACCATCAGGCTTACGTCGACGCCGGCAATAAACTGCTTGAAGGCTCGAAATACGCCAGCATGAGCCTCGAAGACGTTTGCAAAGCGGCCTTCAGCGATGGCGATCAGGGCGTCGTCAACCAGGTGGGTCAGTTCTACAACCACGTGCACTTTTGGAACTGGATGAAGCCCGGTGGTGGTGGCTCCTCGCTGCCTGGCGCGCTGCAGCAAATGGTGGACCGCGATCTGGGCGGCTACGACAAGATGCGCAACGATTTCATTGAGGCCGGCAAAGGGCAGTTCGGGTCAGGCTGGGCTTGGCTTGCGATCAAGGATGGCAAGCTGATGGTCATGAAGACGCCGAACGGTGAGAACCCACTGATGCACGGCGCCCAGCCCATCCTGGGGTGTGATGTGTGGGAGCACTCCTATTACATCGACTACCGCAACGCGCGGCCGAAATACCTGGAAGCCTGGTTCGATAACCTCGTGAATTGGGGCTACGTCGAAGAGATGATGGCCAAGGCCTGAGGCGGACGAAACGCCAAAACCGCATGATGACATCGCGATGATGTTGCGCGTGTGTGTGCTCAATTTCAGCGAAAGCCCGGCTTGATGGCCGGGCTTTTTGCGTTTCATGGATGAATCGGCTGCATTGCCCGGGCTTTGCTGCCGCTCTTGCCATGGCGGCCATTTCATCGTGAGTTCATGCGCGTCGCGTTAGGACGGCGTGCAAGACAACCGATGAAGCGAACGGCGAACGGGGCTGCGCGATGGCTGATTGGGAAGCAGGCTCGAACGGGGGCGCCGGCACGTATGGCGCGCGCCATGCCGACGATGATCCGCGGTTGCGCATCAACCCCTACAGCCTGATCGTTGGCGTCAACGAAGCGAGCCACGCGGCGCGTGCGGCCTGGCTGTTGTCGCTTGCCATCATGGCTTGGCTGTTCGTCGCGGTGGCGGGCGTCACCCATAAGGACTTGCTGGTCGGGACCGGCATCGCCTTGCCGCTGCTGCAGGTGGAGATCGACCTCAAGCGGCTCTTTATCTTCGCGCCACTGGTGATCCTGTTCATCCAGTTCGGCTTGTTGGTGCAGCATGCGTTATTGGCGGCCAAACTGTGCGAACTCGATGGGGCGTTGCGTTCCGAGGAAGCGGGGCGCGACCGGGTGCATCCCCTGCGCCTTGAACTGAGCACGTATTTCCTGGCGCAGAATCTCGCCGGGCCCGAGCGTCACCCTGTGCTTGAGCGCGTGCAGCACATCATCAGTTGGATGTCGCTGGTGTTTTTTCCGCTGCTGCTGCTGCTTGTCATCCAGATCTACTTTTTGCCGTACCGCGACGAAGCCATGACGATGGGCCATCGCCTGTCGCTGTTCGTCTATGCGGCGATGCTAGCGGCCATCGGTGTTTTCATCATGCGGCCCGGGCGCAGCTACGGCGAGGCGCTGGGGTGGGCTTTGCGGCATCGTTCAGCGAGCGTGATCGCAACGCTGATCGCGGTCGCATGCTTCCTCGGCTATGCGACGTTTCTGGCGACGATCAACAGCAATGTGCTCGATCGCTTTTCGGTGTCGGGGGCGGGCCAACGCTTGAAAGCGAAGCTGGTCGACGTGGACGCGATCCGCCCGGTGCGCAAGTTGCAGTTAGCGGGGACCGACATGGTGCGGAACGCCCGCTTCGCGCCCGATGAGGTGAGCGTCGATCTGAAGGGGCGCAACCTTTCGGAGGCGATCTTCACCAATGCCGATTTCAAGGGTGCTGATTTTTCGGGCGCGTTGTTGAAGGACGCAGTTTTCGCAGGCGCCGACCTGCGGTTTGCGAAGTTCGGATGCGACAGCCAACGTTCGGATTTCGTCCTCAACACGCAGCGTGCGGGCGAGTACTGCACCGATATGCGCAGCGCTGATCTAACCAATGCCAAGCTCGACAAGGCGGTGTTCGAGTTCGCCAATTTACGGCTGGCGACGTTGACCGTGACGGAGCTTGCGAAGGCGCGCGTGCTGCGCAGCAACTTCGCGTTTGCGACGTTCTATGGGCCGACGGCAGGGCGTGCTGAGCCACCGCGTCCGGCGCTAAAGCTTCCGGGGTCCCGGTTGGTCAACGCGACGATGGTGCTGCTCGATTTGCGTGGTGCGGACTTTTCCGGTGCGGACTTGCGAAAAGCCGATTTGAGCGCGAGCGATTTGCGCGGCGCTGATCTGAGCGGCGCAGATTTGCGCGGGGCGCTTCTGGAGGGCACCAAGCTGCGTGGTGCGAACCTGAAGGGCGCCAAACTCGATCGCGATCAGTTGGCCCGCGCCGATCGAAGCGAGTGACATGTTTGCGTGTTGGGCAAGCCGGAAGGTAGGCCCACGGCTGCCGTGGCCGCATTCCCGCTCGAAAATGATGTCAATTCTGCCACAGGCCAAGAGGTGAGGGCCGCAGAACCCGCGTCCATCGACAGGCATACGTCGCGCGCGTTGTGTGGGGCTGTACGATTTGGCACAAGGTGACGCGCGGGCCTGTTGAAGGTGCCGCGGGTATTCGGACACCACGAGGCGAGCCCATGAGCGATTTATCACCGGTGTCCCCGGCGCTGATCGAAGAAGAAGCGCCGGTCAATCCCTACAGCCTGCTGGAAGCGGTCAACACCTCGAGCGATTCGGCGCATACGAGTTGGCTGATCTTCCTGGGCCTGATGAGCTACCTGCTGATTGCGGTGGCGGGCGTCAGCCACAAGGACCTGCTGCTCAACAACGATATCGCGCTGCCGATCTTGCAGGTGAAGATCGAACTGGCGCGGTTCTTCCTGTTCGCGCCGCTTGTCATTTTGATGTTCCACCTGGGCGTGATCATCCAGTTGGTGATGCTGGCGCGCAAATCGATCGAGTTCGATGCCGCGATCCGGCTGCTGGAGGTGAGCAACCGGCGCTCCCATCCGCTGCGCCTGGAGCTGAACAACTTCTTTTTCGTGCAGGCGATCGCTGGCCCGCGCCGCTCACGCATCATGGCGATCTTCCTGCACACGATGACCTGGTTGTCGCTGGCGCTGATCCCGGTGCTGCTGATCGTCTACATCCAGGTGATGTTCCTGCCCTACCACGATGTGTTCATCACCTGGTCGCATCGCGTGGCGCTGGTGGCGGATGCGGCGATGCTGATCCTTATCGGCGTGTTTCTGGTGCGAGCGGAGACGTCGTTCTTCTCAGCTTTCGTGCGCACGGGCGCCCAGAACCCGGTGAGTTTTTTCATCACCACGGTGGTGCTGACGGCGGTCACGTTCTTTTCGTTCTTCATCGCGACGGTGCCTGGCGAGTTCATGGCGCGGGCGAGCGAACGGGTGATGGGCATCAACAAGCTCGTCGCAGCCGGTTCCAAGCGCGATGACTACGTGATCGGCGGGTTCGTGGTGCCGTTTTTCGGCGCCTCCGCCGATGGCAGCTTGTTCGGGATTTTCCACCGCAACCTGAACGTGACCGACCTCGATCTCGTGGTCGACAAGGACGTCACACCCGGTGAGCCGACGATCATCCTGCGTGGTCGTGACTTGCGTTACGCCAAGCTCGACCGCACCGATTTGCACCAAGCCGATTTCACGGGGGCGGATTTACAGGGTGCGAGCCTGCGGGGCGCTGATCTGCGTAACGCCTGGCTGCAGTGCGCCAACCTCAATGCGCTGTTGCTCGGTAACGAGGAAACGAAGCGGCGCGATGGCCAGTGTTCTTCAGCGCGCAAGGCCGACTTTTCCAAGGCGCGCCTGAGCGGTGCGCGGATGGTCGGTATCGATCTCACCAAGGCGAAGCTCGAAGAGGCCAACCTGACGGGGGCGGATCTAAGCCATGCGGCGATGTCGCGGGCCAACTTCTCTTCGGCGCAACTGGCCGGTGCGAAGTTGCGCGGTGGGGCGGGCTTGCAGGGGGCCAACTTCTTCCTCGCCGCCATGCAGGGTATCGATCTGACGGGCGCCAACTTGCAAGGTGCTGATCTCAGCAACGCGCGGGCGCACGGGGCGATCCTCAAACTCGCCAACCTCGAAAGTGCGAACCTGCTCGATGCAGAGTTCAACGGTGCGGATTTGAGGAAGGCGCGTTTTCGCGGCGCTGATCTGTCTGGCGCGGTCTTTACCGGTGCGGACTTGTCCGAGGCGGTGTTCTGGCAAACCGTGCCACCGGCGGCTGAGGCCTTTGAGATGGCGAAGCTTGCAGGTGCCGCCCTTAAGCCGCTGAGTGAGGGAGAACGCGCCCGCCAAATCCGCATGTTGGCGCTGGTCGGCGATGATGAGATCACGCAAGCGCTCGCGCGGATCATGGACCCGGCGATCAGCGCGGGCTGGGCCCAATCGGAGGAGCGTGCGCGCTGGGCTGAATTGATGGCGGGTGCGAACGCGTCGCGCGCACCTTCCTATCGCTCGGATGTGTCGCGCCTGCTCGTGACGATGATGTGCGATCCGCGGTGGCGTCGCGGGTACGTGGCGCGCGGCATCGTCGGCCAGGCGACGAGCGACGATTTTCGTGGGTTGCGGGCAGCGATCTACCGGCGGGTGGCGGGATCGGTGACGCTGTGCGCGGCTGCTGGCAAGGTGCCGGAGAGCCTGCTGGCGAAGCTCGCTTCCAAACTCGATACCAGCGTGTTGGCGACGGGCTCAGTGGTGCCGAGCGGCGGGGCGTCCACGATCAGAAATCCCGGCAAGCCGTTGGCGCCCGCTTCGCAGTCCGCGCGGCCGGGGCGCGACGTGCCCACGCTGACACAACCACCGCAGCCGGTCCGTCCCTAGTGATCCCGGACCACGCGCGCGCAGCGGCCAACGCTGTGGCCGACCTGATCTACGACGTTGGCATGCACAACGGCGATGACACCGCCTATTACCTCGCAAAGGGCTTCCGCGTGCTCGCCTTCGAAGCGCATCCCGACCTTGCCAAGGCAGGGCGAGCCCGCTTCGCCCATGCGCTGGACCAGGGGCAGCTCGAGATCGTCGAAGGTGCGATCGTGCCGGTCGATCACGCCGGCGATGACGTGACGTTTTTCGCCAATGCCACACGCTCAGAGTGGGGCACGATCAGCGCCGACCTCGCTCACAGCAGCGACCGCCGCGCGGATGGGACGACCACGATCACCGTGCCTGCCTGTCGTTCGTGAACGTGCTGCAGCAGCAAGGGGTCCCGCATCATCTGAAAATCGATATCGAAGCTGCCGATCGCTTTTGCCTTGATGCGCTGGCGCAGGTGGGCGTGCGGCCGACCACGCTTTCGATCGAGGCGGAACTGTCGGACATCGATGAACAGGTGGCGCAGCTCGATCAATTGGCAGCGCTCGGCTACCGCGCGTTTTTGCCCGTGCAGCAGGCGCGGCTGCATAAGCTTGCGCTGCCGCAACCCCAGGCGGAGGGGCGTACAGTGACGCACAGGTTTGCGCGCGGGTCGTCAGGGCCGTTCGGCCGCGATCTTCAGGGGCCGTGGTTGGGGCTGGATGCGGCGAAGACGTTTTACGTGCGCGTGCACGCGGCGAACGAGCGCTACGCCTGGCACTACAAGGTGGGCTACAAGCCTGCGCGTTCCCTCATCCGTCGGGCGTGCGAGCACGTGGCCGGCGTGCCGCTGTTCGGCTGGTACGACACGCATGCCAGGCTGACGCCGCCCGATCAGGCCGCGTGAAGCCCGCCAGAGCAACGAGCGCAAAACGATGACGCGAAACTGACCGACGATCTAACCGGCATCGCCGCCGCCGTCACTTGGCGCGCTGGGACCGTCTGAGGCGGCGCCCTCTTCGTCAGGCTCGTCACCGCTGCCGTCATCGGGCACGCGCTCAACTGACACCACCTGTTCGTCGGCCGCGGTCTTGAAGATCGTGACCCCTTGGGTGTTGCGCGAAGCGATGCGCACATCGTGAAGCGGGGTGCGGATGAGCTTGCCAGCGTTGGTGACCAGCATGATCTGGTCACTGTCCTCCACCGGGAAGCCGGCCAGCAGTTTGCCGTTGCGCTCGTTGACCACCATGGCGACGATGCCCTTGCCGCCGCGGCCTGAGGTGCGGAACTCGTAAGACGAGGTCCGCTTGCCGTAGCCGCGCGACGAGACCGTGAGCACAAACTGTTCGCGCGCGCCCAATTCAGCGTAGCGTTCTGGCGTGAGTTCCGCGTTGGCTGCGATGGCGTCGCCCGTATCGCCCTCGTCTGACGAGTCAAGCTCGTTCAACGCCGCGGCCTCACCGCCGGCATCGTCCGCACTCTCTTCACCTTGTGCGCGACGCACCGCGCTCGCCTGTTTGACGTAGGCGGCTCGCTCGGCAGGCGAAGCATCGACGTGGGCGAGGATGGCCATCGAGACCACCGCGTTGTTGCCTTCAAGCCGGATGCCGCGGACGCCGGTTGAGTCGCGCCCCTTGAACAAGCGCACATCGGTGACGGGGAAGCGAATGCAGTGCCCTTGCTGTGTGGTCAGCATCACATCGTCGGCTTCCGCGCAGATCGCCACGTTGATGATGCGATCGCCCTCGTCGAGCTTCATCGCGATCTTGCCGTTGCGGTTGATGCTTTCAAAGTCAGTCAGCGCATTGCGCCGGACATTGCCGCTGTGGGTAGCGAACATCAGGTGCGAGGTGGCGTAGCTTTCGGCATCGGAGGGCAGCGGCAGGATCGTCGAGATCTCCTCGCCCTGCTGCAGCGGCAGGATGTTGATCAGGGCCTTGCCGGGCGATTGCGGCGTCGCGGCGGGTAAGCGCCAAACCTTGAGCCGATAGACCATGCCGCGTGAGGAGAAGAACAGCACCGGCGTGTGCGTGGATGCGATGAAGATCTGTGTGACGAAATCCTCGTCGCGCGTGGACATGCCAGCGCGGCCTTTGCCGCCGCGCCGCTGGGCCCGGTAGGTGGAAAGCGGCACACGCTTGATGTAGCCGCGATGGCTCACCGTCACGACCATATCTTCGCGCTGGATCAGGTCTTCATCGTCGACCTCGCCGTCCATCTCGATGATTTCAGTCAGGCGCGGCGTACCGAACTCATCTTTGATGGCGGTGAGTTCGTTCTTGATGATGTCGATGACGCGCACACGCGATGACAGGATGTCGAGATAGTCCTTGATCTGTTCGCCGATGCCTTTGAGTTCATCGCCGATCTCGTCGCGGCCGAGCGCGGTCAGGCGTGACAGGCGCAGCTCCAGGATGGCGCGGGCCTGTTCTTCTGAAAGGCGGTAGGTGCCTTCCGAAGACACCTTGTGGCGGGGGTCAGCGATCAGCTCCACCAACGGGGCCACATCGCGCGCCGGCCAATCGCGCGCCATCAGTTGTTCGCGCGCGGTCTGCGGGTTGGGCGCGCGGCGGATGAGCGCGATGATCTCATCGATGTTCGCAACGGCGATCGCAAGACCGACGAGCACATGGGCGCGTTCGCGCGCTTTGGCGAGCAGGTGCTTGGTGCGCCGGGTCACAACCTCTTCGCGGAAGGCTGTGAAGGCTTGGATCATATCGTGCAGAGTCAACTGCTCGGGCTTGCCGCCGGACAGGGCGATCATGTTGGCGCCGAACGTCGTTTGCAGCGGCGAGAACCGGTAGAGCTGGTTCAGAACGACGTCAGGGACGGCGTCGCGCTTCAGTTGGATGACGATGCGCATGCTCTCGCGGTTGGTCTCATCCCAAATGTCCGCGATGCCCTCGATCCGCTTGTCTTTGACCAGTTCGGCGATCTTCTCGATCAGGGTCTGCTTGTTCACCTGGTAGGGGATCGCCGACACGATCAGCGCCTGACGGTCGCGCTTGATCTCTTCGACGTCGACCTTGGCCCGCATCAGGATCGAGCCGCGGCCCTTGTGGTAGGCGGAGCGAATGCCGCCGCGACCCAAGATCATGCCGGCCGTTGGGAAATCGGGGCCGGGCACGATCTCGCAGAGTTCTTCGATCGTGATCGCCGGATTGTCGAGCATCGCAATCGATGCGTCGATCACTTCGCCCAAGTTGTGCGGGGGAATGTTGGTGGCCATGCCGACCGCGATGCCGCCCGCGCCGTTGACGAGCAGGTTGGGGAACTTCGCCGGTAGCACTTCGGGCTCGCTGAGCGTGCCGTCGTAGTTGTCGCGAAAGTCAACCGTGTCCTTGTCGAGGTCATCCAGAAGCGCGTGGGCCACTTTGGCGAGCCGGCACTCGGTGTAGCGTTCAGCCGCGGGCGGATCGCCATCGACGGAGCCGAAGTTGCCCTGACCATCGATCAGCGGCAGACGCAGCGAGAAATCCTGCGCCATGCGGACGAGCGCATCGTAAATGGCAAGGTTCCCGTGCGGATGGTACTTGCCCATCACGTCGCCGGTAACGCGGGCGCATTTGACGTACTTCTTGTTGTGGTCGAGGCCGAGCTCGTTCATGCCGAAGAGGATGCGCCGGTGGACGGGCTTGAGACCGTCGCGCACGTCGGGCAGCGCGCGGCTGACGATCACGCTCATGGCGTAATCGAGGTAGGATTTCTTCATCTCGTCGATGATGGAGACGGGACGGATGTCGCTCGGCCCGCTCGGCTCGTCGGGCGCACCGTTATTGGCGTTGGGATCGTCTGCCACGATGGGGCTGGCTCCTTACGGGAATGGCGCGGGTCGAGCCGAATGGCACGGAGGCGTTCGCTTTGCGAGGGTCATCCGCCTTCGCCAACGACGACTCATGGATCAATGTCCCGGTCGCATCGCCGCGCGATGCCGCCTGGCCCGTGACCCTGCACGTTTGTTGAACAAACTACCGCGCCCGCGTCCGCGCATCAACGTGATCGTGGTTGATAACGCTCCCAAATCCCGCTTTTTGCACGGCGCTTGTGGTCCCCCAGGTTGCCCCCCAAAGCCGTTGCCAAGGCCGTTCCCATGGCAGTCCGCTTCACGGGCAAGGGGGGAGCGGCTGCTTCGTCCTGGTCTTCCCGTTCAACTCTCGTGGTCACGAATTGCACCCGCGGCGCATGACATCGTGGAACTTTCCAAAGCCTTTGGGACTTAAAGGACGGCGACACGCGGCGCAAATGCGCGTTCACCACGTTTTGGGTCGCGATGTGCACATCAGGCCTTGCGACTTGCTTGTGACACATAGCGGGGCTAGCACCTCGATCGATAGACAACGCGCACACTAACCATCGAGCGGTCCCGCCGCGCATGCGCTGGCAAAAGCGAAGCGCCCGGGCTCGCGTTACCTCAGATTTCCCCCACCGACCTAGGAGACCCCCCATGATCAGAACACTGTTCGCTGCCCTGTTGGTCGCGTCCGTGACCGCCGGCTTCGGCGTCGTTGCAAGCGCCCCGGCCGTGGCGCAGGACGCATCGGCGGCCACGCCCATGTTCATCAAGAAGCAGCGGCCGAACCAGTACCTCGCCAAAGACAAGCTGATCGGCGCGAAAATCCGCGATCCGCAAGGCAAAATCATCGGCGACGTTGAAGACCTCGTGCTGAACTTCAACGACCGCGTGGTTGGTATCGTGATGGGCGTCGGCGGCGCGCTGGGCTTCGGCGAGAAGCGGATTGCCGTGCGCCTTGCTGCCCTTGAGACCCGTGAGTTCAAAGGCAAGCCTTCACTTGTGCTCGATACGACCCGCGAAGACTTGAAGGCGATGAAGGCGTTCGTTCGCTTGGCGCCCCGCAAGTCGTTGCTGGAGCGTGCGAAGGAAAAGGCGCGCGAGCTGGCCGATAAAACCAAAGCGACCGCTTCTGATGCCTACAAGAAAGCGAAAGACGCTACCAAGAAGGGCATCGATCGGGCCAAAGAGCTGTCGCGCGACGCCATTGAAAAGGCGAAGGAGCGGGTCAAGCCGGCTGATCAGCAGTCAAACTGATGGCAACGAGGGGCGCCGCGCCGCTTTCGTGTGGCCCCTCGTTGGTTGCGTGTAGATTGCAACGCGCTCACTTCTGAGAACGGCAGGAGCCGGTGTCGCTTTCGGGCGGCGCCGGCTTTTGTATGCGAACCGACGTGTCCCGCGCGCGATGCGCGCATCGGTCCGCAGCCTTGATGGGCGCCGACCGCGGCTTAGCTAACGGGGCCCCGCGCAGCCGGGGAAGGGCGGCATCGCAAGTCTTGCAATTTGCCAGCAACTTGATAGCACTGCGCTTCCCAGGAGACGTGACCGAGTGGCTGAAGGTAGCGGTTTGCTAAATCGTCGTACGTGGAAACGCGTACCGAGGGTTCGAATCCCTCCGTCTCCGCCATTTTTGCGCTCACGGGCTGAAGGCCCTCCGCGAGGGCGGCGCTTGCGCCGGGTCGCTTTGCTCCCTTGGGTTGCCGTTGGGGCGACGATGCGTCTGGCCGCGGTTCTTGATCTCACGGGCTGAAGGCCCTCCGCGAGGGCGGCGCTTGCGCCGGGTCGCTTTGCTCCCTTCGCTTTCGATTGGGTCGACGATGCGTCTGGCCGCTGTTCTTGATCTCACGGGCTGAGGGCCCTCCGCGAGGGCGGCGCCTGCGCCGGGTCGCTTTGCTCCCTTGGCTTTCGGCTTAAAGACACGCCTTGCCTTTGCGCCCAAAGTTGCTCTGCAGTTTAAGATCGGGATCATCATCGGGCGATCGATCCAGGACGCGCAGCGAATGATTTTGCGCCTGAGGCGGACGGGCCGGTGGATCGGTTTATGCGGTCGTGGAACGCGTCTTCGGGGCGTGCTGCCGGAGGTCGTCTTTTGAGCGTGGGCGGGCGTCGGTGCCTAGGTGAGCGACACCACGTGCTTGCGCAAACTCCATTTGGCGCTGGCGTTCGGCAAAGCGGTCGCGTTGCGCAGGCGTCATCAGGTCGATGCAGCGCGGGCAGGAGACGCCAGGGCGGAAGGCGGGGTGGGCGCGTTGCTCTTCGCTGACGGCCCACCCGCAGGCGCGGCACAGGGCATGGCTGCTGGGCTTGAGCCCATGGCCGACCGCCACCCGCTCATCGAACACGAAACAAGCGCCCTGCCATTTCGATTGCGCCTCGGGGACACGCTCCAGATACGACAGGATGCCGCCTTTGAGGTGGTAGACCTCGTCAATGCCGCGTGCGCTCAGCAGGGCGGTTGCCTTTTCGCAGCGGATGCCGCCGGTGCAGAACATTGCCACCTTCGCGCCCGGCTTGAGCGCCTCCGCGCCCGCGGCCCAATCGGGGAAGCCACTGAACGTCGCTGTCTGCGGGTTGAGGGCGCCCTCGAAGGTGCCGATCGCAACTTCATAGTCGTTGCGGGTATCGATCACCACAACATCGGGGTCGGCGATCAGCGCGTTCCAGGCCTCGGGCTCAACATAGGTGCCCGCATCACGCGCCGGGTTGATGTCAGGCACGCCCATCGTGATGATCTCGGCCTTGAGGCGGACCTTGAGGCGCAAGAAGGGTTGGGAGGGCGCGGGGGCCTCTTTGTGCTCCAGATCGGCGCAGCCTGGGAGCCCGCGAATGTGCGCGAGCACCGCATCGATGCCAGCGCGTGATCCAGCGATCGTGCCGTTAATGCCTTCGGTTGCGAGCAACAGCGTTCCTCTGACGGCGTGCTCTTCGCATACCGCTTGGAGGGCCGGCTGGAAGGCAGCGGGTGCGGGCCAGTCAACAAACTTATAGAGCGCGGCGACGATAAAGGCTCCGGCGTCCGTCTGAGCCTTTCGAGCGCGTGCCACCGCACCGTTGGTGGGAGCTGCGCTCACGGCCATTTCACCTCAGGTGGCATGGAGGACAGGATCGACTTCACGTTGCCGCCGGTCTTCAGCCCAAACATCGTGCCGCGATCGTAGAGCAGATTGAACTCAACATAGCGCCCGCGGCGGATCAGTTGTTCCTCGCGCTCGCCCTCAGACCACGCCTTGGCGAAATTGGCCCGCACCAGCGCCGGGTAGACATCGGCGAACGCCAAGCCAACATCTTTAGTGAAGGCCAGCGCGGCATCCCAGCCGCCTTCCTCGTCGCTTGGTGTCAGGTAGTCGTAAAAGATGCCGCCGATGCCACGCATTTCATCGCGGTGCTTCAGGTAGAAGTAGTCATCGCACCAGGCCTTGTAGCGGGGGTAATCCGCGATGGCGTGGGCGTCGCAGGGCGTACGCATCGCCTCGTGAAAGCGAACCGTATCGGGGTCGTCCTGCGTGCGGCGGGCATCGAGCACCGGTGTGAGGTCGGCTCCACCGCCGAACCACCATTTAGAGGTCACCACGTGGCGCGTGTTGAGATGCACAGCCGGTACGTGCGGGTTCTGCAAATGCGCGATCAAGGAGATGCCGGAGGCCCAGAAGCGGGGGTCTTCCTCGGCGCCGGGGATCTGCGCGCGAAACTCCGGGGCGAAGGTCCCATGCACCGTCGATGTGTGAACGCCAACCTTCTCAAAGACACGGCCGTACATCATGCCCATGACACCACCGCCGCCGTCTTCGCCGGTGTGGTCCTTGCGGTCCCAGGGCTCAAGCGTAAAGCGCCCGGCGGGGCGGTCGCCCATGGGTGCGTCGGCTGGTAGATCGCACTCCAGCGCCTCAAAGCGGGCGCAGATATCGTCGCGCAGCCTCTCGAACCAGGCTTTGGCGATGCCTTGTCGTTTAGCGGTTTGCGGATCATCGTGGAGCGTTGACGGCATGCTATTCGTTCACCATGTGCAGCGCGGCGGCTAGGCGGCCCAGCTTGCAAGCTGATTGCTCTGGGCTTTCCAACAGAAGCTGAGCGAGACGCTGCGTTGCGCAGTCGCACAATCGCAGTGCTTGCGGGATTGACGCCGCAAGCTCGTGAAGCGCTATCAGGTGATACGCGGCGCTGCAACGCGTTGCGTGATAGGGTGAAGGTGACCGCCGGTGTGGTTCGAAGCGCAGCATCGCTCCGCGACGGAACCCATGGCTTCTCGCCAGGCCCGCGCCAGTTCACGACGGAACGTTGCCGGACGGTAAGAACCTTTGCCGCCGCTCGCGCGTAGTTCGCCCGTACCGAGGAGCAGACCTTGGGCGCCCGTCGTGAGGCCGATACCTATGACCCGTAAGGCGGTCACGGTCTGCAAAATACGCCGAGCCTAGCTCATGGCGCGCCGGGGCACAGCCCAAGCGCCGGCCGGTTGCGATAAACAAGAGTGAGAGACCCGAGGTCGCGCGCACTCGCGCCGCCTCAAGGAGCCCTATCATGGTGCGCGAAGCCTATAACCGCGTGGAAAATTGGATCGATCCGTTCGCTGAGTCGCCGGTTGAACAGCCGCCGCAAAAGCTGATGGCGTTCTATTGGCACTACGTGCGCCAGGTCTGGCCCACGTTGGTGGCGGTGCTGGTGGTCGGCCTGTTCGTGGCGCTGATCGAGGTGTCGCTGCTTGCGTATCTGGGCCAACTCGTTGATCTGGCGCGCTCGTCGAACCCGCAAACTTTCTTTGAAGAGCACGGGGCCACGCTGCTTGTCATGGCGGTGATGGTGGCCGTCGCGCGCCCGCTCATCTTCGCTGTGCACACCATCCTGGTGAACCAGGTGATGCACCCCAATTTTGCGAGCAAAGTGCGTTGGCAGGCGCATCGTTACGTGCTGCGCCAGTCGCTGTCGTTCTTCCAGAACGATTTCGCCGGGCGTATCGCGCAACGGGTCATGCAGACGCCACCGTCGCTATCGAACTCGGTGGTGCAGATCGCCGATGTGATGTGGTTCGTGATCATCTACGCGGTGAGCGCACTGGTGCTATTCGGCCAGGCCGATTGGCGTCTGGTGGTGCCGATGGTGATCTGGATCGCGCTGTTCATCGCCACGCTCGTGTACTTCGTGCCCCGCATCAAAGAGCGCTCGCACATTCAATCTGAAGCGCGGGCGACCGTCATGGGGCGCGTGGTCGACAGCTACACGAACATGCTGACGGTGAAGCTGTTCGGGGACGTCGACCGCGAAGACGCCTACGTGCGCGATGCGATCGATGATCACCGTGCGAAGCTGCAAAACCAGATGCGCACCACGTCGATGATGGAGATCACGGTCTACATCATCAACGGCGTGTTGATCGCGTTCACGGCCGGGCTGGCGCTGTCGCTGTGGAGTGCGGGCACGATCACGCTGGGGGCGGTGGCGCTGGTGATCACGCTGATCCTGCGGCTTAACAACATGGCGGGCTGGGTGATGTTCGTCGTGGCCGGCGTGTTCCAGGATATGGGCACCGTGCAGGAAGGCATCACGACGATCTCGCGCCGCCATGACCTGGTGGACGCGCCCGATGCGCGTGAACTCGCTGTGAAGCGGGGAAAGATCGCTTACGAGGGCATCACGTTCCACTACGGCAACAAGGTTGCGAAAGGTGGCAAGGGCATCATCGATGATCTGTCGTTGACGATTGCGCCTGGCGAAAAGGTGGGGCTGGTCGGGCAATCGGGCGCCGGTAAGTCGACGCTCGTCAATCTGCTGCTGCGCTTCTACGATCTTGAAGGCGGAAGGCTGTTGATCGACGGCCAGGACGTTGCCCATGTCAGCCAGGCTTCGCTGCGCGCCCAGATCGGTCTGGTGACGCAGGATACCTCGTTGCTGCACCGTTCGGTGTTCGACAACATCAGTTACGGCCGGCCAGACGTTGATCTAGCGGCCGTGGTGGAGGCGGCGAAGAAAGCGCAAGCGCATGAGTTCATTCTCGATCTGGTCGATCAGAAGGGCCGCAAGGGCTATGAGGCGCATGTGGGTGAACGCGGCGTGAAGCTGTCAGGCGGCCAGCGTCAGCGCATCGCGATCGCGCGGGTGCTTTTGAAGAACGCGCCGATTCTGGTGCTGGATGAGGCGACGAGCGCGCTTGATTCAGAGGTTGAAGCGGCCATTCAGGAGCAGTTTGAGAACTTGATGGCCGACAAGACCGTCATTGCGGTCGCGCACCGCCTGTCGACCATTGCGGCCATGGACCGTTTGGTGATCATGGATCGTGGCGCGATCGTGGAGCAGGGCTCGCATGAGGCGTTGCTGGCACGCGGTGGCGTTTACGCGCGGCTGTGGGCCCGCCAGTCCGGCGGCTTTCTGGCGCATGAGGCGGCTGAATGAGGGTGAAGCGGTGCGCGGCGGCCTTGGTGGCGGTGATCCTAGCCGGCAGCGCTGTTGCCGGTGTGGGGAGCGTCGCGTCGGGCAACGCTTCCGCCGCCACCAAGGCTGCGGTCGAAGCGACGCCGCCACGCTTTACCCGTGGCATCAACGTGGGCGACTACCTCGCCTACCCGCGCAAGGCGTCGTGGCCGATCTTTGAAGGCCCGCGCACCACGATGAGCCCCCGCGCGTTTGCAGATTTGCGGAGCATGGGCTTCGATTTCGTGCGCTTGGCGGTCGAGCCAACGCCGTTTCTTGACCGCAAGCCCCGGCAGGTTCGCGACCTGGAGCGCCGGTTCGTGCGGTTTATGCGCCGCGCGCGGGCCGCAGGCCTTGGCGTGATGGTCAGCGCCTGGACGCGCCGCGAGACACCGCGATGGACGCCGGATTTCATCTTCAGCGATCGTCGTAACCGCGTGCGCTTTGTCCGGTTTCTGCAGCGCTTGGCTGGCCTCATCGCGCGCAGTGGTGCGCGTGACGTGGCGCTCGAACTGATGAACGAGCCGGTCTCGGCGTGCGCAGGCGCTGAGGCGCGAAGCTGGGTGCAAACGCAAGTCGAGCTTTATCAAGCCATCCGCAAGGTCGCGCCTTCGCTGCACATCGTGGTCACGCCACCGTGCTGGTCGAAGCTTGAAGGCCTGCGTTTTTTGTCGATGGCGCCGTTCGATCGGCGCACGCTCGTGGACGTGCACTACTACACGCCCTGGGTGTTCACGCATCAGATGGCGACGTGGTCGCAGCCCTATGCGCGCTACCTGACCGGGCTTGCCTTCCCGTCAAAGCGCACCGCGGTCAAACGGGCGATTGACGCCAGCGCCCGGGTCTTCACGACGAGCGACAAGGTCGGCGGCAAGCGCGCGTTCGTGGAAACGGTGCGCACGATCGAGCGTTACGCGCGGGCCCGACACGATGAGCGAAGCATCACGCGCGATTTGCAACGCATTGCCGTTTGGGGGCGCCGGCAAGGGGTGGCACCGGGGCGGATCATTGTTGGCGAGTTCGGCGTCTTTCGCCCGCCCCCTGACAGGGGCATTGCCGACGAGGCAAGCCGCGAGCGCTGGTTGCGAGCGGTGCGCGAGGCGGCGGCGAGCCGCGGTTTTGGCTGGGCCGTTTACGCCTACCACTCACGGTTTGGGCTGGTGCTCGATGCGCGCACCGGCGCGTATGATCGCGTCATGCTTCGTGCGCTGGGTCTGAAGGCGCGGGGAGCATCGGCGGGTACGCGTTGAGCTGGCGCAACGCCTCGCCGACGATGATGGCTGCGCAAACCGCTATGTTGAGCGACCTCATGTCGGGCTGGAGGGGAACAGCGATCCGCGCATCGGCTTGCGCATGCACGCTATCGGGCACGCCCGCGCTTTCGCGCCCGAACAGCACAACGTCGTCCTTGCGAAAGTGAAAGGCGGTATGCGCGACATCGGCCTTGGTGGTGGCGAGGACGAGGCGTGAACCAGCTTCGGTCTGCGCGTGCTGTTGCGCGAAAGCGGCGAAAGACACGTGGCGGGTGACAACGGCTTGCGGCAAATAATCGAGGGCCGCGCGGCGCAACGCACGGTCGCTCAGATCGAAGCTCGCCGGTCCGATCAGATCAACCTCGACGCCAAAACAGGCCGCCATGCGCAAGATCGTGCCGGTATTTTGCGGGATTTCGGGCTGGTAAAGGGCAAGGCGCATGGGAACCGTGCGGTGGGCGTCGCGTGTCAGCGAGAGGGGAGGCGAGTCGGCTGTCGATCCCCGCACCCGCAGCGCGTTACCCCAAAGTTGCGTCGCATCGAGGGGTGACGGGGCCGCGCTGCGATGGCAAAAACCGCGCGGAAATCCCGCACGGGCGCGGCAAAAGGTCAAGTCGAGCCAACCCGGCGACCTCAACTATATCAGATGCATTGAAAGATGGATGACGAACGGGTGTAGGCGTTGGACCCATGGTTCGGCCTGGTCGTTAGACGTTCACCATCATACGGCAGCCGCGTCACGCTCCGCGTTGGGCGACATCGGCTGAAGGAGAGAGACGTGGCTGAAGAACAGGCAGAACACAACCGGCGGGACTTCGTGGTCATCGCAGCATCGGCGTTTGCGGGCGTGGGCGCGCTGGCAACGCTTTGGCCGCTGGTGCAGCAGATGAACCCGGACCGGTCCGCGCAGGCGCTGGCGACCACCGAGGTGGACCTGGAGCCCGTCGAAGAGGGTCAGGCGATCACGATCATGTGGCGTGGCAAGCCGATCTTCGTGCGCAACCGCACGGCTGATGAGGTCGCGGCCGCCAAAGAGGTGGATCTGGGCGATCTGCCTGACCCGCTTTCGCGCGCCGCTTTTGCAGAGGGCGAGCCGGCGACCGATGCGAACCGTACGCTGGCGGGCAAAGAAAAGTGGCTCGTGATGGTTGGGATTTGCACGCACCTTGGTTGCATCCCTAAAGGCCAGAGCCTGAGCGACACCAAGGGCGAATTTGGCGGCTGGTTCTGTCCCTGCCATGGTTCGCACTACGATACAGCCGGGCGCATCCGCAAAGGTCCTGCGCCACGTAATATGGACGTGCCGCCCTACGAATTCGTGAGCGACACCAAGATCAGGATCGGCTGAGGGAAAAACAATGTCAGATCACGCCTCAACCTATGAGCCGAAAGGCCCGGTTTCCAAGTGGTTCGATGAGCGCCTGCCCATCGCACGCATGATGCACGGGCAGTTCGTCGATTTCCCGACGCCGCGCAACCTCAACTACATGTGGACGTTCGGCGGGATTTTGACCTTCTGCCTCGTCGTGCAGATCGTCACCGGCATCGTGCTCGCCATGCACTATGTGCCAAGCGGCGAGGGTGCTTTCGACTCGGTGCAGAAGATCGACCGTGACGTGAACTATGGCTGGCTGCTGCAAAACATTCACGCGGTCGGCGCGCATATGTTCTTCTTCGCCGTGTTCATCCATATGTTCCGCGGCCTCTACTACGGATCGTACAAAGCGCCGCGCGAGATCCTGTGGATTTTGGGCGTCATTATCTTCCTGCTGATGATGGCAACCGGCTTCATGGGCTACACGCTGCCGTGGGGGCAAATGAGCTTCTGGGGCGTGACGGTGATCACCAACCTGTTCTCAGCTGTGCCGATCGTCGGTGATGCGATCACGCAATGGCTGTGGGGCGGGTATTCGGTGACCGGCACCACGTTGAATCGGTTCTTTGCGCTGCACTATCTGCTGCCGTTTGTGATCTTCGGCGTGGTGGTGCTGCACGTTTGGGCTCTGCACGTGGCTGGGCAGAACAACCCGACCGGCCTTGAGGTCAAAACGCGGTCCGATACGGTCCCAATGGCGCCCTATGCCGTGATGAAGGACTTGTTCGCGCTTGCCGTCTTCGTGATCCTGTTCGCTTGGTTTGTGTTCTTCGCACCGGACTATCTGGGCCACGCGGATAACTACATCGAAGCGAACCCGCTTGCGACGCCGGCACACATCGTGCCCGAATGGTACTTCCTGCCGTTCTACGCGATCCTGCGGGCGATCCCGTCAAAGCTGGGCGGCGTTATCGCAATGTTCTCGGCCGTGTTGATCCTGGCCTTCGTGCCCTGGCTGGACACGTCAAAGGTGCGCTCAGCCAAGTATCGTCCTCTTTATAAGTGGGCGTTCTGGGCGTTCGTCTTCACCTGCCTGGCGCTGGGTTATCTGGGCGCGAAGCCGGCTGAAGGGGCCTATGTCCTGTGGGCGCGGATCTTCACGTTCTTGTACTTCGCCTACTTCCTGCTCGCGATGCCGCTGCTGGGTCTCTACGAGACGCCACGACCAAGGCCGCGCAGCATCACCGAAGCGGTGCTGGGACGCCAAGACGACAACACCGCGGGTGCACCGGTTGGTGCCGTGGGCGCGGCCGCCGCGCCTGAGAAGCGCTAAGGGGTGAGATGATGCGACTTTTAAATGTGGGGCGCGCTGCTTTGGCGGGTTTGGCGCTCTCAGGTCTGACGCTGGGCGCCGTGGTACCAGCGCAGGCCGCCGGCGAGATCATCAAGATCGAACGCCAAAAGTGGTCTTGGAGCGGCATGTTCGGCCGTTTCGATGCGGCGCAGCTTCAACGCGGCTTTCAGGTCTACAAAGAGAACTGCGCGGCCTGTCACACGCTGAACCGCGTCTACTACCGCAACCTGACCGAGCCGGGCGGGCCACAGTTCGACGCTGAACGCATCCAGCTGCTGGCGAGCGAAGCGCAGGTGCGGGATGGTCCTAACGATGATGGCGAGATGTTTGACCGGCCGGCGCGCCTGTCGGATCGCTACGTGGGGCCGTTCAAGAACGAGAAAGAAGCGCGTGCGGCCAACAACGGTGCATATCCGCCCGACTTCTCGCTGATCATTAAAGCCCGCAGCGCACCGCAGGATCACCCGTGGTACATCGCGCCGTTTTTCTGGGCGCGCGACATCGCCACCGGTTACGAGGAAGGCGGCGCGGACTACATGTACGCGCTGCTCACTTCCTACAAGGAAGAGCCGCCGGCCTACACCCGCTCGCCCGACGGCAAACTCATTCCCGTCGCCAAAGGTGCAGAGATAGACGACGACAAGGTCGAGCGCTGCGTCAAGGTGGTGCCGGGTGAAGTCGGCGATGACGGCAAGCGTAAGCCCGACACCTGTAACAAGCTTGGCGAGGGCATGTACTATAACGCGTCCTACCCCGGCCATCAGATCGCGATGCCGGCGCCGCTCAGCAAAGACGTGTTCGTCGAGTATCAGAACGCGAAAGCTTCCATGGCGCAGAATGCGCGCGATGTGACGGCGTTTCTCGCATGGGCGTCTGACCCGCGGTTGGAGGAGCGCAAGCAGCTCGGCCTCTCGGTGATGATCTACCTGCTGATCATGACGATCCTGCTGTACTTTGCGAAGCGGGCGATTTGGGCTCGCGTGAAGCACTAGAGTCGGTTCGCTTCAGCTTGAAGCGGAACCGATATCTAAGCTTTAGTTTTGCCGTTCATCTTTCGCCTCAGGCGATTCCACCTGAGGCGGATGAACTTTAAGACCGCCGGCCGGGCACGGTCCCGGTGTCAACCGTCATTTCATGGCAAAAGGTCTCGCTTGCGGGGCCTTTTGTCGTTATGGGCCTGCATCGGTTGGCAGTACGTGAAGCTGCGGCCGAAAGTTTGCAGCGTTGAGCGGGGAGTGGGCGAGATGGCAAAAACGGTGCTGGGCATCATTGGCGGGTCGGGGCTTTACAACCTGCCGGGCCTTGAAGATGCGCGTTGGGAAACGGTTGAAAGCCCGTGGGGTGAGCCGTCGGACGCGATCCTGCACGGGAGCATTGACGGCCTGCCGCTACGCTTTCTGCCGCGCCACGGCCGTGGCCATCGCCTCAGCCCAACGTCGATCAATTACCGCGCTAACATCGATGCGATGAAGCGCGCCGGTGTCACCGATCTCGTTTCGGTATCGGCGTGCGGCTCGTTCAAGGAAGCGCTGGCGCCAGGCGTTTTCGTGTTGGTGGATCAGTTCATCGATCGCACGTTCGCGCGGGAAAAGTCGTTCTTCGGGACCGGCCTCGTCGCTCACGTGTCGATGGCCGACCCGGTCTCGCCGCGCCTGGTGGACCATGTTGAGGCGGCCGCGAAAGCGGAAGGCATCAGCTATCAGCGCGGCGGCACGTACCTTGCGATGGAGGGTCCGCAATTTTCGTCGCGCGCAGAATCAAACCTCTACCGCAGTTGGCACTGCGACGTGATCGGCATGACCAACATGCCCGAAGCCAAGCTCGCCCGTGAGGCTGAGCTTTGCTACGCGACGGTCGCGATGGTCACCGATTACGACTGCTGGCACGAGGATCACGCGCATGTCGATGTGGAGGCGGTGATCAAGGTGCTGACGGGCAATGCGGAAAAGGCGGCGGGGCTCGTCGCACGCCTGGCCCGCGACATCCCGCGCGAGCATGAGCCCTGCCCGATCGGTTCCGATAAAGCCCTCGATGTTGCCCTCATCACTGCACCCGAAGCGCGTGATCCCGCTCTTGCGGCGAAGCTCGATGCGGTCGCGGGCCGCGTGCTCGGGGGCTAGGTGTTGGCGGACGGCTTTGTCCGAGCTGCGGCAAATTTCTTGAATCGGGAGCGATTCTCAGTGTTGACCAAGGATGAGCGCGGATATATACCCGCGTCATCTCAGGACAGTTTGACGGCATAGCACGCGCGGACGCGGGCTGACCTTTTGCCTCGACGCTGACCGACAGATGAACACTCCAGATCATGATCCGCGTCGACGCGCTGATCCTCTGAAAGCGAGCGGGCAGGCCTCACGATTGGGGGGTCTGAGACCCGCTTGAAAGTTTTGGCCGTGCCGGCACGCGCGTTCGCGCAGAGCCAAGCGGCGCTCGATAACGTATGGGACATGGCTGATGCCAACCATTCAGCAGTTGATCCGCAAGCCTCGCGAGAAGCAAGGCAAGCGAAACAAGGTGCCCGCGATGCAGGCCTGCCCGCAAAAGCGCGGCGTTTGCACGCGGGTTTACACCACCACGCCGAAGAAGCCGAACTCGGCCATGCGGAAGGTCGCACGTGTGCGCCTGACCAATGGCTTTGAGGTCACGAGCTACATCCCTGGTGAGGGGCACAACCTGCAGGAACACTCGGTGGTCCTGATCCGTGGCGGTCGCGTGAAGGATTTGCCGGGTGTGCGCTACCACATCATCCGCGGCGTGCTCGATACGCAGGGCGTGGCGAAGCGGCGGCAGCGTCGTTCGAAATACGGTGCCAAGCGGCCGAAATAGGCACTCTGGTTCAGGCGCACGCGAGGTGAGGTGGTTCACCCTGGCGTCCGTCTCACGGCGATCAATCAGATGAGGCGCGGGCAGCTTTAGGCGGTTCGCGGGAAGCGCAAGAGGAACGAGCGATGTCGCGTCGTCACAGTGCTGAAAAGCGGGTCGTGAACCCGGACCCGAAGTTCAACGACGTGGTGCTGTCGAAGTTCATGAACGCGATCATGGAAGACGGCAAAAAGTCGGTTGCCGAACGCATCGTCTATGGCGCGTTCGACAAGATGGAAGACCGCGCGAAGTCAGACCCGCTTGAGATGTTCCGCTCCGCCCTCGACAACGTCAGCCCGAACGTCGAAGTGCGCTCGCGGCGCGTGGGTGGCGCAACCTACCAGGTGCCCGTTGAGGTGCGGCCGGAGCGTCGTCAGGCGCTGGCGATCCGCTGGCTCATCGAGGCGGCCCGCAAGCGTAACGAAAACACCATGATCGACCGGCTGTCGGGCGAGTTGCTGGATGCGGCCAACGCACGCGGCACGGCGGTCAAGAAACGCGAAGACACGCACAAAATGGCCG
>JBCBJZ010000009.1:0-43594 GCA_038522635.1 Pseudomonadota bacterium
AACGGCAGAACAAGAGCTTGGATGTCGGTTCCGCTTCAACCTGAAGCGAACCGACTCTAAGCGCAGGTCGTGGGGGCGATGATGGCGCAACGGGCAGGCGGCGAGGACCTGATGGGAAGCGATCTGTTCGGCACGCCTGATGGGGCGCGCGCTCCAGGCTCAGCGGCAGCATCACCGGCAGGGTCAGCGCGCGACGGGAGCGTCGACGCTGCGCAAGACGTGCTCGAACAGGTTTTCGGCTACAAGCACTTCCGCTTCCACCAACGCGCCATCGTTGACACGCTGATCGCGGGCGGCGATGCGCTCGCGCTGATGCCGACAGGGGGTGGCAAGTCGCTGTGTTACCAGGTGCCAGCGCTCGTACGGAAGGGTACGGCGATCGTCGTGTCGCCCCTCATCGCGCTGATGCAGGACCAGGTCGACGCGCTTGAACAACACGGCGTCAAGGCGGCCTACATCAATTCGTCACTGACGCCCGATGAGCGCGCGGCGAACGAATGGGCGCTGAGGGCGGGCGAACTTGACCTGCTCTACATCGCGCCTGAACGGCTGGTGCAGGAGCGCACGCTCTCCTTGCTGGAACGCACGAAGCTTGCCCTCTTCGCCATCGACGAAGCCCATTGCGTGTCCCAGTGGGGGCACGATTTCAGACCCGAGTACCGCCAGCTTTCGATCCTGGCGGAGCGCTTTCCCAAGGTGCCCCGCATCGCCCTGACGGCAACGGCGGATGAGCGCACCCGCGCTGAGATCGTGCAGCAGCTGGGTCTGGAAGGCGCGCAACAATTCGTGGCGAGCTTTGACCGTCCCAACATCCGCTATCTGATCAGTGATGCGGGCGGGGGCGCCGTGGGGCGCCGTCGCATGTGGGATTTCATCGCGACCAACCACGCGCAGGACGCTGGCATCGTCTATTGCCTGTCACGACGCGCGGTGGAGGAGACCGCCCAATGGCTGAGCGATCAAGGCCGCGTCGCGCTCGCCTACCACGCCGGGATGCCGGCTGAACAACGCCGCATCGTGCAAGCCCGCTTTCTCGCCGAAGAGAGCATCATCGTGGTCGCCACGATCGCGTTCGGTATGGGCATCGATAAGCCCGACGTGCGCTTCGTGGCGCATCTCAATCTACCCAAGTCGATCGAAGCCTATTACCAGGAGACGGGGCGGGCGGGTCGCGACGGCGCATCATCCAACGCCTGGATGGCTTACGGCCTCAACGACATCACGCAGCAGCGCCAATGGATCGTGCAATCTGATGGGTCCGACCTGCACAAGCGCGTGCAGCGCGGTAAACTCGATGCGCTGATCGACCTTTGCGAGGGCGTCACGTGCAGGCGTCAAGCACTGCTCAGCTACTTCGGTGAAACGGGCAGTCCACCGTGCGGGAACTGCGATAACTGCATCGCCCCGCCGCAGACGGTGGACGCCACGCGCGATGCACAGATGGTGCTTTCTGCCGTCTACCGCACGGGTGAGTCGTTCGGTGTCACCTACGTGGTCGACGTGCTGACCGGCAAGGCCGATGAACGCATCACCCGCAACGGGCACGATGCGATCAAGACGTTCGGCATCGGGCGTGACCAAAAGGCGAGCTACTGGAAAGCTCTGATCCGGCAATTGGTGGCCGCCGGTTACCTTGCGCAGGACGAAGAAGGCTATCAGACGATGGTGCTCGCGGGCGACGCGCGCGCGCTGCTCAAGGGCGAAGCAACATTCAACGTGCGCAAGAGCACCGCCCACGCCGGCGCTAAGGGAGAGGGCGCCCGGGTCGCCAAACGCCGCGACGTGCCGGCGATCACGGCCGAGCAACAACCGCTGTTCGATGCGTTGCGCGCCACCCGTAGTGCGCTTGCAAAGGCGTCCAAGCTGCCAGCGTTCCGCATTTTCGCCGACCGCACGCTGATCGAGCTTGTGCAGGTGATGCCGGCCGACAAGCGTGCGCTGGAGCAAATCAACGGCCTTGGGACCGTGAAAGTCGAGCGCTATGGCGCGCAACTGCTTGAGGTGATCGCCCAGCATCGCGCGGCGCGCGGTTCTGGTTCTGGTTCTGGTTCCGGGAGCGATGCTGATGGCGATGTGTCCGCTGAGGCGGCACGCTCGTTGGCGCAATTTCGCTCAGGCCTCGGCGTGGAAGCGATTGCCGCGGCGCGAGGGCTGCCACCCGAGACAGTCTACGAGCACATGATCGGCGCGGTCGAGCAAGGCGCTTTAGAGACCGCCGATCTGTTCGACTACGATGACGAAGATCTTGATGAGATCCACGCCATCTTCGAACGCTGCGGGACGCTAAAGGGCGGCGACGCCTCCCCCGACCTTGCCCCCGTCATGAAGGCGCTGGGTGATCGCTTCGAACGCGCTTTCGTGCGCTGCCTGCTCGCTGAATTGCGCTGACCGCGAGGTTGGGCGCGGCGGTAGGGCACAGCAGGGTGCGAGTGGGCGCCAGATGGGTGTAACTGCCGTTTTCGCCTTGATCGCACGCGCTGTGTGAGTGCTGGGGGCGGGCCATCCACGCCGCGCGAAGCGGTTGATGTTGTGGACTTTCGGCCCTGATCCCCAGGTTGTCCCCGCCTCATCAACGCCGCGCCACGGCCCTGTTTTCGCCATCATTGAACCGAGCTACCACAGCCCTCCATCGACGATGGATGGGGTAGTTCGCGGGGTATGACATGGTGGCCTTCGGTGTGGTTGTGGTGACGGCATTGCTCGGCGCGGGCGGGCTGCCCTGGTGGGCGACGTTGGTGACCGGCATCGCTTTGGCGGTGTTGATCGTGGATCATCGGGCCAGAGCCGCGCGGATCGCACGCGGCGGCGTGACCTGGCGCGCGCCGCCAGCGGTCAAGGCCGGCACGTTCGCGACCGGTTTGCTGCAGGGCTGCGCAGCCGCCGCCATCGCTTATGCGGGCGGGCGGATCATCGGGGTTGCCGTCGCCGGCGGATGAGACGCGCCTGATAGAGCGGGGTCGGTTCCGCTTCAACGCAGACGGCGAACCGACTGTCAGCTCCAGCATTGCCCGCGCTTGGCACACCAGAGCAACGGGCGCAAAGTGCGAGTCACCGGCTTAAACACGCATGCCTTACCTTTGCGCCCAAAGCTGCTCTGCACTTTAAGACTAGATCATCTTTGGGCGATTTCGGGCTCACCTGTGGTGATCCCGATAAATCGCCCGATGATCTAGGCGCGGTCTTTCGTGCGTCTGCAACCTGTCATTCAACCCATTTGGACCTGCGAAATCTGCGCTCAGGCGGTTGACGGGAAGGGGGCGCTGCCCTATCTCCCGCGCAGCTGCTAGCACTCTTCTAGTCAGAGTGCTAACGCGCTCGCAGGTCCTATGGCGTGCGGTCAGCGCGCAGCCCTCAACCTTTCATCCCATGTCCATCTTCGGAGACAGAAGACATGAACTTCCGTCCTCTTCACGACCGCGTTGTCGTCAAGCGCGTCGACAGTGAAACCAAATCCGCTGGCGGGATCATCATCCCCGACACGGCAACAGAAAAGCCCCAGGAAGGCGAAGTGGTCGCCGTAGGTCCTGGCGCACGCGGCGACGATAACGAGATCGTAGCGCTCGACGTGAAAGCCGGCGACCGCGTGCTGTTCGGCAAATGGTCCGGCACCGAGGTCAAGATCGACGGCCAAGAGCTGCTGATCATGAAAGAGACCGACATCATGGGCGTCATCGTCGCCTGATGCGCGACGGCTCGATCGTCCCTTCCCCCCACTGAAATCGTTTCAAGCAGGAGACCACCATGTCTGCAAAAGATGTGCGCTTTTCCGCCGACGTGCGCGAGAAAATGCTGCGCGGCGTCGACACGCTCGCCAATGCTGTGAAAGTGACCCTCGGCCCGAAAGGCCGCAACGTCATCATCGACAAATCGTTCGGTGCCCCGCGCACCACGAAGGACGGCGTCACGGTCGCCAAAGAGATCGAACTGGACGACAAGTTCGAGAACATGGGCGCCCAGATGGTGCGCGAAGTGGCGTCGAAAACCAACGACATTGCCGGTGACGGCACCACCACCGCAACGGTGCTCGCCCAATCGATCGTGCGTGAAGGCCTGAAATCGGTCGCCGCTGGCATGAACCCGATGGATCTGAAGCGCGGCATCGACAAAGCCGTTGCCGACGTCGTCGCGGACATCGAAGCGCAATCGAAAAAAGTCAACGACAACAACGAGATCACGCAGGTCGGCACGATCTCTGCCAACGGCGAAGAAGCGATCGGCACGATGATCGCTGAAGCCATGCAGAAAGTTGGCAACGAGGGTGTGATCACCGTCGAAGAAGCCAAGTCGCTCGAAAGCGAACTCGACGTCGTCGAGGGCATGCAGTTCGACCGTGGTTACCTGTCGCCGTACTTCATCACGAACGCCGACAAAATGGTCGCCGAACTCGAAGACCCCTACATCCTCATCCACGAGAAGAAGCTGACGGGCCTGCAGGCCATGCTGCCGGTGCTCGAAGCGGTCGTGCAGTCGGGCCGTCCGCTGCTGATCATCGCGGAAGATGTGGAAGGCGAAGCGCTGGCAACGCTGGTGGTGAACCGTTTGCGCGGTGGCCTCAAGGTTGCTGCCGTCAAGGCACCGGGCTTCGGCGATCGCCGTAAAGCGATGCTCGAAGACATCGCGATCCTGACCGGTGGTCAGACCATCTCGGAAGATCTCGGCATCAAGCTCGAAAACGTGTCGCTTGAGATGTTGGGCCGCGCCAAGCGTGTCTCGATCACCAAAGACGACACCACGATCGTTGATGGCGTTGGCGAGAAATCCGACATCGAAGCCCGCGTCGCACAGATCAAAGCGCAGATCGAAGAGACCACGTCGGACTACGATCGTGAGAAGCTGCAGGAGCGTCTGGCAAAGCTTGCCGGCGGTGTCGCAGTGATCAAGGTCGGCGGTGCCACCGAAGTCGAAGTGAAAGAGCGCAAGGACCGCGTTGATGATGCGTTGAACGCAACCCGCGCGGCCGTCGAAGAGGGTGTCGTTCCAGGCGGTGGCGTCGCGCTGCTGAAAGCCGTGAAGGCGATCAAGGCGACTGGCGACAACGCGGACCAGGAAGCGGGCGTCAATATCGTCAAGCGCGCGCTGCAGGCTCCGATCCGTCAGATCTCGGAGAACGCCGGCATCGAGGGTTCGATCGTCGTTGGCAAGGTCAGCGAAAACGACTCCTACACCTTCGGCTACGACGCCCAGAACGACAAATACGTCGACCTGATCGAGACGGGCATCATCGACCCGGCCAAAGTCGTGCGCACCGCGCTGCAGGATGCCGCGTCCATTGCTGGCCTGATGATCACCACCGAAGCCGGTGTCGCTGAAACGCCGAAGAAGGAAGGCGCAGCCCCTGGCGGCGGCATGCCTGACATGGGCGGCATGGGTGGCATGGGCGGCATGATGTAAGCTGCCGGTCACAGCCCGGATCGGACTGTGGTCCGGTTCGCTCAAAAGAGAACGGGCGCCCGCAGCGGCGCCCGTTTTTTTTTGAGCGATGGCGCGGGAGGCATCAGCCGTAGAGGACGCATCCTCCCAAAACGGGCATCGCTCCAAAGAAAAAGCCGCCAGCGATGTAGCGGCTTCTCGTTTGTCAGGCTTGTGGCCCCGATGATCCCGGGCGAAATCAGCGCCGGAACACGCAGGTGAAGCGTGAGCCGCGGACCACCACACGGACCAGGCGACGCCCGAACCGGCGACGGCAATTGCGGCGGGCCTCGCGGCGCAACTGACCGCGGCTCTTCGTGTAAACGCAGAACCAGCGACCGCGCCGGCGCGTGACCCGACGGAAGCGCCGGCCCCAACGGCGACGGCATCCGCGACGCGCTTGCCCACGCGAAAGCACCTTGGTGATCAGGCCTTCACCTTGCACACCTGGTTCCTGGATGATGGTTGCGCCGGGACTGCCGATCGCAGGCTGCGCCAGGGGTGCTGGCGCCGTCACCGCGGGCGTTGCCGGCGCGGCTGGCGCGCACGTCAGGCACGCCGCCACGGCCAGTGTGTGAAGTGTGAGCATGGCAATGGAAACCTTATGTTGTTCAGCTCAAATGACAGCCTGGAGCCTAATAGGTCCAACTTGCCGCAGCAACAACGAAGGTGGGGCAGCCTAAACGAGCCTGCCCCGGTCAGGCGATAGCGCAACGCAGCGCTGCGCCTTCCGCATCCAGCATGTGGCCCGTGAGGCGGCTTCCCGATGTGGCCAGCTCAAGCAACAGAGCGGCGATATCAGCGGCGCTCGCCGCTTTGCTGTGATCGGCGGCAAAGCCTGGGTTGAGCGTGGTGCGTGGTGCAACCGCGTTGATCCGTACTGCATCGTCGGCCCAGGCGCATGCCTGATCGCGCGTCAGCGCGGCGAGGGCCTGTTTGGCCGTCGCGAACGCCAAACGTTGATGGGCGTCGAGCGGCCCCTCGCTGCTCAAGACGTTAACGATGAGCCCTTCGCGCCAGGTGAGCGCCATGCGATTGGCGACCACCTGCGTGATAGCGAAGGCGGGCGACAGGGCGGCGGCGACGAGATCGTCCACGTCGGTGGATGTTGCCCAGGTGTTGTCCGCCTCCGCCTCCACTTGGGTGAAATTGAACACCGCATCGAGCCGCCCCCGCGCGCACACGGACCGCGCGAAGGCCATCGCATCATGGCGACCGGAGAAGGCGTGGTGATGCAGCGTCACGGTCGCACCGGTCACGACGAGCATTTCACCGATCGCCTGGTGCAACGCGCGGTCAGCGGCGACATCGAGGGTCAGGGTGGCGCCCTGTTCGGCAAGCGCACGCGCGGCATCGACGCCAACGCCGCCGCTGACTCCGGTCAGAAGAACGTGCTGGCCGCTGAGCGGTTTCGAGGCTGATACCGACCGCGGCGCCTGGCTGGCATCGCCGCTGACGTGGGGTGTTGAGATCTGTTGTTCTGCACGCATCAACATATGACGCACCTCCCTTGGAACAGCCCGGCCGCTGCGTTCGCGAAGCGCGGGGACAACGCACCGATCGGTCCATTCGAGGCCGATTCGGCTAATGACATCTAAACAGCGCCGCGATTCGGGTGGCGCCAAGGCACCGGCCAAGCGCATTGTGGTCGATCGCGGGCCACAACCGCCTGCTGGCGTCCTGAGCTTGCAGTCAAACGCCCAGCAATCCGCAGGCAAGATGGGCTTGAGATGCGCGGCCGCCTTGAGGTTCGCGGGGCAGTGCAACGTTGGGGATAACCGGCTGCGTTTTGGCATCGCGGTTGTGGATAACGTGGCGATGCAAGCCGAAACTGTGTCGCCGCAGTCATAGGCGCGTGGGGGCACTCTGAGGGCGAAGCTGCCCGCCTCGCCCGGCGCAGCGAATCCTGCTGAAACGATATGCAACCGGAGGTGCGTGTGCGGCGCGATCGACGGCGCGGTGCGCCGCGTTCGATCGGTGGCTGACACGCGAACACGAGCTGGCACCGGTGGCGCTGGGCGGGGAGCATGAAGTGAAGCGGATGGATACAGATCGCGTTTACGGCGCAGCCATGACGGCTGGCGAACGGGGCGGGTCGCACGTCTTGGACCCGCGCCCTGAGCCTCGTCATGACCCTGGCGTCACCGCGCAACAAGCGGCGACGGCATCGGCCGCGGCAGCAAATCTGAACCGTGACGACCCGCGTGGGTTGCGTGAGACCCCGGGGCGTGCACCGTCGCCATCGCCATCGCCATCGCCATCGCCATCGCCATCGCCGTCGTTTGGAGCGGCCCAGGCGTGGACGCCCGAACAAGCGCAGCCCCAAGCGACCGCGCCGACCGAAGAAGCGCAGGCGACCCCTCGTTCAGGTACAAACGCGCGCCCGGCCGGCGATGGGCGCGTCCGTGACGGCTTTGTGCTGCTCGCCATGACGGTGACGGCGCTGGCGATCGGGATTGGGCTTTACGTGCAGTTCGGGCTCGCCTTTTGGATGTCGGTGACGGGCGGGCTCGCGCTCTATGTGGGGCTGGTCTCGATGCACGTGGTGCTGCGCCGCAGCGGTCGGTTTGATGCGTTGAACCAGGACGTGGCGGATTTGGAATCGGAGGTTACCCGGTTACGGCGCTCGCAGGCGGAAGGGCGGCGTGAGCCGACGTTTGAAGCGAGGTGGCCTGCGGCTGAGGCTGAGCCTCGCGCGGTAGGTGCAGAGGGCGCAGCAGAAGGGGCGTCGACGGCACTGCCAACGCCGCCGGCTGGTGCACCGGCGTCAGTTCCGGACGCATCACGATGGGGGTACGGCCCAACGCCAACGCTGCCCTCGGGCGCCGCGCCGCAGCACGATGCTTTTGTGCCGCAAGCCGCCCATGGATTGGCCGGCGCGCAGCCTGACGGTCCGCACGCGACGAGCGTGAACCCGCCGTCGAGCATCGGGCCTGCGGCAGAACTAACGGCGGTCGCGCTAGCACCGGCGCCCCCGGCAGAACCCGCGCTGCAGCCTGCGCCAAGCCTGGCAACCGGACAGGCCCAAGCCGGAGCCCCAGCCCAAACTCCAGCCCAAGCTGCGGTCCAAGCGCAAGCCCAAACGTCGGCACAGGAGCAGCCGCGCGTGGCCGTCACGCCCGCGAGCGAAGCCTATGCCGCGGCTTGGCAGCGCGAGGCGCAAACTGCGGCCGGTGCAGGACCGCTCACGCAAACCGCAACGGGGAACAATGCAGCGGCGGAGCGGCCGATCACCGGGCATGAGAGCTACGCATCGCCCCACGCCGCGTCTGCGATCGCTGCGCCCGTCGCCTCCGCACCGCTCACCTATGCCGCAGATCCGGGCTTCGCATCGAGCGTCGACCAAGCGCGGCCTGCTTCCGATGCGCATGCAGCGCGTTCTGCGGGTGAGGCTCGGGTTGGAAACCGTGCAGCCACGGGCCTGAGGGATAAGACGAACAGGGCACCGGTGGCGCCAGCCCTGGAGATCGCCCCTTCCCCCGTGCCAGCGCCCGCGCCGCTGACTTATGCGAGCCCGTCCGCAAGCCCTCCACTTGCGTCCGCCGCGCCCGCCAAACCGGCCCCACCGCCGATGGTGCCCGAGACCGCCGTTGCGCCGCCTATGCCCCCGCCCGCATCCACGCCGGAAGCTGCGGCGCCACGCGAGCAGACCACGCCGACGCCTGCGCCGCCCAAGCTGGACGCATGGGAAGACCGCGGCGCGCGCACGCGTGAAGACCTGGGGCCGCTCGTGACCGCGTCGATTGATGCGCTGCGTTCGGCGGCGGCGCGCTTCAAGGATCAGGGCGATGCTGCCGGAGATGGCGCGCGCGCTACCCCCGCGACGCCATCACTGGGGGCAGATCGTGAGCGCACACAAGAGCGCGACGTCTCACCGTCGCCTCGGCGCGCATTCTCTGCGCTCGACCTCGTTGACCCGATGCCCGCGAAGTCACAAGAGACACCAGAACCGACGGGCCCAAGCGGGTCACCGCCTGAGGCCCCGGCTTTGCCACCCCGTGTGGCGCCCCGCGCACAGGCTCCTGCGATGCCGGACGAGGCTATGACGCGCAGCACCGCGCAGGGCACGTTTGAGCGCGCGATGCTTCAAGATCGCGCGGGCGCGATCGCGACCCACTCGCCGTTCGAAGCGGCTCTGGAAGGCGGCGCCCGGCTCAGCGATAGCGCTGCTCCCGACCGCCACATCGGCGCGACGGGCCAGGCTTTGCCAAGCCCAGGTGAGCCCTTGCGCGGCGGCGGCGGCAGCGACGACAGCAACAGCCATGCTGGCTCCGCTGCCCCAGCAAATGCGGCCGCCACGGTGCCCGCCACGTTGCCTGCCCCTGGGTCCTTATCCGCTTCACCCACTTCACCCACTGCCGCCGGGACCACGCCCCAGGCCGCCGTTTCGGCCGCCCCAACGCCGGTGAGCGAACTTCTTGTCGTGCCGGTGGTCGGCCTCGACGACTTCAAGCCCCGCCACTTCGAGATCATCACGCATCCCGCGCATGCCACCCTAGATCCCCTCACGCTCGATCTGGAGCGACTGGACGGGGCCTGCACGCTGATCGATCAGCTCAACGCGCACGGGCGACAGGCTTCGGTCTTGATGGAGCTTACGCCGCAGGCGCTGGTGCACGAGGCGCTGCTGGATCGCCTCGCTGGCGCGCTGCAGGCGCATGACGGGTTGGCTGAGCAGCTTGTCCTGAAACTCGCGCAAGATGACGTGCGCACGTTCCAGGATCCGCATTGGGATACGCTTGAGACGCTGCTCGACCTCAAGTTCCGCTTCGCGATGGGCGGGGTGAGCGATCTCGACATGGAGTTCGCCGCGGCCAGCGCGCATGGCTTCCAGCAGGTCGTGTTGCCGGTCGCCCATGTGACACGCGGGATGCTGCTCGAAGGTGACCTTGTCAGCGGCCAGGCGCTGACCGCGTTTTTCGCGCGCGCAGGCATCACCGTGATCGCCGATGGCTTGGACGTGCGTGATCATGTGGCGAGCGCGCTGCAGGCAGGCATCACGCTCGGGCGCGGCGAAGCGGTGGGCGCTGCACGCCGGCTTGCAGGTCGAGGCGCAGCCCGCCCGTCCACGGGGCCTGTCGCCGCAACGGGCGGGGCTCCGCGTCCCCAAAGTCAGGTGGCCCAAGGTCAGCCGGCCCAAGGTCAACCTGGCCAAGGCCCAGCAGCCGCAACGGCCCGCGTCGCTTAAAACGCTCATCGGCCTTTGGTGGTTTGAGAGACCTGATTGCGGGTGTTGTGCCGGAGCAGGGCGTTTGCCGCCGCGGGCCTGCGGGGCGTTGGTCCAATTGCGCCTTGCGCCGATCACCTCCCCGCTATACCGCTCAAGCCCTTGACGAGGATTTCCGAACATGGGCTTCGGTGGCGGTTGCGCTTCAGCGCAGAACGCAGGCCGGTGCTCAGCGCGCGCATCGACGGGAGCGACGGACGAAACGGATGGCAAATGTGGTCGTGGTCGGCGCCCAGTGGGGCGACGAGGGTAAGGGCAAGATCGTCGACTGGCTGTCGGAGCGTGCCGACATCGTGGTGCGGTTCCAAGGCGGCCATAACGCCGGCCACACGCTGGTCATCGGCAACCAGACCTACAAGCTGTCGCTGCTGCCATCGGGCGTGGTCCGCGCCAACAAGCTCGCCGTGATCGGGAACGGCGTTGTCATCGACCCCTGGGCGCTGCGCGATGAGATCAATCTGTTGCGCGGCCAGGGCGTGAGCATCACAACCGACAATCTGAAGATCGCCGAGAACGCGACGCTGATCCTGCCGCTGCACCGCGAACTCGACCAGATGCGTGAGGCGGCCGCCGGCCAAGGCAAGATCGGCACGACCGGACGCGGCATCGGGCCAGCCTATGAGGACCGCGCCGGGCGCCGCGCCATTCGCGTGCAGGACCTGCGCAACCTTGAGACGTTGGCCCCCAAGGTCGATCGCATCCTGGTCCACCACAACGCGCTGCGCCGCGGGCTTGGTCAACATGAAATCCAACCGACCGCGCTGATGGATGAGCTTAAGGAGATCGCAGGCAGCGTGCTCCCTTTCATCGACTGCGTGTGGGAACGGCTCGATCAGGCACGCCGCACCGGCAAGCGCATCTTGTTTGAGGGCGCGCAGGGGGCGCTGCTCGACATCGATCACGGCACCTACCCGTTCGTAACGTCGTCGAACACGGTTGCCGCCCAGGCCGCCATCGGCGCGGGCGTCGGGCCACAGACGCTCAATTATGTGCTCGGCATCGCGAAGGCCTATACGACGCGCGTGGGATCGGGACCGTTCCCGACAGAACTCGACGATGAGACCGGGCAGCGCCTGGGCGAGCGCGGCCACGAGTTTGGCACGGTGACCGGACGGGCCCGCCGCTGCGGCTGGTTCGACGCGACGCTGGTGCGGCAGGTGATCAAGGTTTGCGGCATCGACGGCATCGCGCTGACGAAGCTTGATGTGTTGGACGGCTTTGAGACGCTGAAGGTGTGCATCGGTTACGAGCTGGACGGCGAGCGCATCGATCGTTTCCCGGCCGGACAGAATGCGCAAAGCCGGGTGACGCCGATCTACGAGACGCTTGAAGGGTGGGAGGCCTCAACCCGTGGCGCGCGAACGTGGGCTGATCTGCCGGCACAGGCGGTCAAATATGTGCGTCACATTGAGGAACTGATCGAGTGTCCGGTGACGCTGCTGTCGACGTCGCCGGAGCGTGACGACACGATCTTGATGAAAGACCCGTTCGACGACTGAGGTCGCGCGCTGCAGGCCATCTCGCGGTAGCTCGCCTCGCGTCGCGCCCGCAACTTGGATGTCTGTTCTGCGTCAACGCAGACCAACAATCGGCCTTTGGCTTTCGCTTGGCCGAAATCTAACGGTTGGACGCCGATTGACGCGCTTCGACGCGGCGGCTGGCAGCGGCACCATCGAAAATTGCGCGCGCGATCTGACCCCAAAGCACGATCATCAGGCCGACCGTGAGGACACCGGCTGCGATGGCCGGGGGGAGCAGGGGCCCAAGTAACTCAGCCGCGCTTGTTTCCGCCCCGATGATCCCGAACATCACCAGCAGACCGAGGACCAGGGCGCCGAGCCCGGTTGCCGTCAGCACCCAGCCGATGGCGCTGAAAAACCCTGCGATGAAACGCCCAAGCATGTAATCGCCCACGCCGGCAGCGCGGGCTTGCGCCAAACCTTGCGCTGGATCGGTGACCTGCGTGCTGGCCGGGCGCGCTGCCGGCACATTGCCGTAACCGTAGGCGTCCGCGCGGGGGGCGACCTGAGGGGCACCGTGGCCGTTCGCGCCGTTAAAGCCGTTCGTGTGCGGGGGCGACGGGGAGGGCGCAGCCACGGGCGTGCCCAGACGCGCCAACGCTTCGCGCGCGGCGACAGCCTCGGGCTCCGCGCCGTAGTGGTCGGCCAAGTGGCGATAGAACTGCAAAGCGTAGTCAAGCTGGTTTTCGTTCTCAGCCTGACGACCCGCTTCCAAGACCTGTGCCGCCGAAAATTGTGGCGCCGCCTGCGCGATGCTCATGTTAACGCCTCGGGATCGTCGATGTCGGCAACCTATGCGAACGAGGCGCCGCTGTCAGGCGCCCACTGTTGGTCTATTCGAAAAATGAGAGTTTCGTGCGCCGTCTGAGTGAGCCGCAATTAGGTTGCATTCGGCCGCGCCCGGACTAGCGGAAAAGTCTCATATGAGTAGAAGGTTGCACAACACTCGCTTTGCGCTTATATTTTGAGCATACAACTTAAAGATGAATAAGGTGGCGCTGTGAATATTGATCACGTCGGCCTAGCCTACAGCGTCTTGGCGATATCCCGCAGTTTGAACTTCTGAATCTTGCCAGTCGATGTTTTTGGAATGGTCGCGAAAACAATGGTTTTGGGGGCTTTGAAATGGGCCAAATGCTCGCGGCAGTAGGCGATCAATTGCTCTTGCGAGATCTCACTGCCCTCGCGCCGTTCCACGAACGCGCAGGGCGTCTCGCCCCACTTTTCATCCGGCCGCGCCACAACAGCGCAGTGGGTCACGTCGGGATGCTTGTAAAGAACGTCCTCGACCTCGATCGATGAAATGTTCTCACCGCCGGAGATGATGATGTCCTTGGAGCGGTCCTTAAGCTGGATGTAGCCGTCCGCGTGCATCACGCCGAGGTCACCGGTGTGGAACCATCCCCCCGCGAACGCTTTATCTGTCGCGCGTGCGTTCTTCAGATAACCCTTCATGACGATGTTGCCGCGCACCATCACTTCGCCGATGGTCTCACCGTCGGCCGGCACCGGTTGCATCGTTACGGGGTCACGCACGCTCAGGCCTTCCAACGCCACGTAGCGCACGCCCTGACGCGCTTTGGCGCCCGCGCGGGCGGCCGTATCGAGGGCATCCCACTCCGCCTTCCACTCGTTCACCACGGCTGGCCCATAGGTTTCCGTCAAACCGTAAAGATGGGTCACCTCGAACCCGGCGTCGGCCATGCCCGCGAGCACCGCTTCGGGCGGTGGGGCCGCGGCCGTCATGAACTTCACCTGGTGGTCGATCTGGCGCTTTTCATCGTCCGGCGCGTTGAGCAGCGTTGCCATCACGATCGGCGCTCCGCACAGGTGGGTCACGCCGTGGTCGGCGATCGCATCGTACATGGCCTTCGCGCGCACCCACCGCAGGCATACGTGCGTTCCGGCCACCACGGAGAGGGACCACGGAAAACACCAGCCGTTGCAATGGAACATCGGCAGCGTCCAAAGATAGACGGGAAAGCGGCCCATCTCCCCGCTGACAACGTTGGCGTAGCCCATCTGGTGGGCGCCGCGGTGATGATAGACGACGCCCTTGGGGTTGCCGGTGGTTCCGGACGTATAATTGAGCGAGATCGCCTCCCACTCATCATCGGGCAGACGGTAGGTGAACCCGCGGTCGCCCTTTGCCACGAAGTCTTCGTAGTCGTTGAAGCTGAGGCGTTCGCCCTCCTGCGGGAAAGCACGGTCGTCGAAATCGATCACCATCGGCTTGACGCGAGCAAGGGAGAGCGCCTCGCGCGCGGTGGCTGCGAACTCGCGGTCCACGATCAGCACCTTGGTGTTGGCGTGGTCCAATTGGAAAGCGACGATCGCGGCATCGAGCCGGGTGTTGATCGAATGGAGCACGGCGCCGACCATCGGCACACCGTAGTGAGCTTCGAGCATGGGCGGTGTGTTGGCGAGCAGGACCGAGACCGTATCGCCCGGCCCGACATAGGCCTGGGCCAGCGCGGATGCGAGCGCGCGACAGCGGGCGTAGAAAGTCGCGTAATCGTAGCTTTGGTCGCCATGGATCACGGCGGTGCGGTCAGGGAAAACCAGGGCGGCCCGTTCAAGAAACGTCAGTGGCGTCAGCGGCTGGAAGTTTGCGGGCGTTTTGTCCAGGTTCTGCTCGAAGGGGTGGGGGGCCATCGTTGTCACTTCAGTTGAAAATGGTGCCGCGTGCATGGCGAACCGCAGCTCGCTTCTGGGTACCCGCCGCGCTTAACCGTATGATTTCACAGCTGCGGAGCGATATCGCAGCCTAGGCCTGCGCGCAATCAGCCTGCGCTGCTGCAGCCCACTTCGATTGCTGAAACGCAGGACGGGCGGACCGCCGCCAACGCCCTTGCGACTTGTGAGCATTCTTCACGAATGGAGCTTCATTGCCAAGGCGTCGCCCGTGCCTCACGCCGGTGCGTCACCGTGGGCTCATCACGCGTTGGCCTTGGCGCGAAAATCCCCTTGAACTGGGCGATTTTTCCCGTCACCACTAGAGGCCTGATGGGACATCCTGTCATACGCGCAGCGGCACGGGGGACGTCAACCGGCCGACTTCACCTTCGCCCTTTTGCCCTTAAGGAGCACGGCCATGGATTTTGCACCCAACTCGCTCGAAGAACACTGGATGCCGTTTTCGGCGAACCGTGAATTCAAGAACGAGCCGCGGCTCGTGGTGAAGAGCGAGGGCTGCTACCTGTGGAGCCATAAGGGCGGGAAGATCCTCGATGGTTCATCGGGGCTGTTCTGCGTGGCTGCCGGTCACGGGCGCACCGAAATTGCCGATGCGGTCCGCGATCAGCTGCTAGAAAACGATTACACCGCACCCTTCCAGCTCGGGCATCCTGGCTCTTTTGAACTGGCTCGCCGCGTCTCAAAGCTCACGCCTGAAGAGATCAACCACGTGTTCTTCGTGAACAGCGGTTCGGAGGCGATCGATACGGCGCTCAAGATCGCGATGGTTTACCACGGCGCGCGCGGTGACCACCGGCGCATGCGTTTCGTCTCTCGCGAACGCGCCTACCATGGCGTCAACATCGGCGGCGTCTCGCTTAGCGGCATGGTCAAGAACCGGGACACCTTCCCCGTGACGATGCCCTACGTGGTCACGATGCGGCATACTTGGCTTGAAGAGAACCGGTACTCGCGGGGCATGCCCCAACACGGGGCTGAGCTTGCCGACGATCTGCAACGCATGGTCGAGACCTACGGTGGTCAGACGATTGCGGCGGTCTTCATCGAGCCGGTCGCCGGTTCGACGGGCTGTCTGGTGCCGCCGGAGGGCTATTTGGAGCGGGTCCGCGAGATCTGCGACGCGCATGGCATCCTGTTGGTGTTCGACGAGGTGATCTGCGGCTTCGGCCGGCTCGGCCATAACTTCGGTGCGCAGGCGTTCGGCGTCACGCCGGACGTGATGACCATGGCGAAAGCGCTGACCAATGGCTGTCAGCCGATGGGTGCAGTTGCGGTGAAGGACGAGATCTACGACACGATCGTGGATGCGTCGCCCGACGGCGCGATCGAGTTCTTCCACGGTTACACTTACTCAGGTCATCCGGCCGCCTGCGCAGCCGGCAACGCGACCATGAAAATCTATGAGCGCGAAGGCCTGTTTGAGCGTGCCGCATCGCTGGCCCCCTACTTCGAAGAGAAGGTGCACGCGTTGCGCGACTGTGAACTCGTCACCGATGTGCGCAACTTCGGTCTGATGGCCGCCATCGACGTGAAGCCCGATGGCAAGCCGGGTGTGCGCGGCACCGCCATGCAAAAGCGTCTGTTCTGGAATGGACTGCACGTGAAGTTTACCGGCGACGCCGGCATCATCGCGCCGCAGTTTATCGCAACCGAAGCGCACATCGACGAATTGTTCGACATCCTGCGCGGGACGTTGGAAGAGGCGGCCTAAGGCCCATGCCTAGTCGGTGTGGCGGGCTCTGCGCTGAGCCTGCCGCACCGCTGTGCTTGTGGGGCGCTGGATGTCTGCTCCAGCGGTAGAGTGCGATAGGTGGGGTGCAGCGGCGACATCACAGTAGCAAGCGCGTTGCCCCGCGCCGGCCCCTTCCTCGGCCGGCCATGTCTTCTGCCGGCCACATCTAGCTTAAGCGTTGCCGTGCACGACAAGCCAAGCGCGTGGCTGTCATGCGCATGACACAAGTGCCGCAGCTTCGTCGCGGCGGCTTCGTGCCGTTCGATGCCATGCGCGGTCGCGCGGCTGCGCTTTGCCTATGCCCCTGAAGGGCAACCGCCCGCGCGCCCGGGCGTACCGCTAAACGTTGCGACCGGAGCGAACATGAAGAAGGGGGCTCACGGGATCGCACGCGCGCAAGAGCCCAAGTCAGCCGACAGCCACAGCAACTTCATCGAGTTCGTCATGCTCATGGCGGTTTTGATGTCGATGACGGCCCTGTCGATCGACATTATGCTGCCGGCGCTGCCGGACATCCGGCAGGCCTACGACCTTGCTGATCCCAACGACCAGCAGTTGGTGGTCTTCGCCTATATGCTGGGCTTCGGCATCGGCCAGCCCATCTTCGGGCCGCTGTCTGACAGCTTTGGCCGCAAGACGGTTTTGATGGCAGGGCTCGGCCTCTACGCGTTGGCGTCGCTGGCGATCGCCTTTTCAGCGAGTTTCGAAGCGCTGTTGTTCTGGCGGATGGCGCAAGGGATCTTCGGCGCCGCCCCACGGGTGGTCGGGATCGCGATCATCCGCGATCGTTATGTGGGCGCTGCCATGGCGCGCGTGATGTCCTTCGTGATGGTGGTCTTCATCATGGTGCCGGTGCTGGCGCCTGCGCTGGGCCTTGCCGTTTTGAAGTTCACGCCGTGGCCTGGGATTTTCATCACACTGCTTATCCTGGCGTTGATCACGATGGGCTGGGGCTACCTGCGGCTCGAAGAAACGCTCGCACCGGAGAAGCGGCTGACGTTGCGCGCATCGACCTTGGCGGACGGGATTGCCACCGTGCTCTCGACGCGCCAGACGTGGGGGTACACGCTTGCCCAAGGGTTCACGCTGACAGCGCTCATGGCCTACGTGGCGAGCGCGCAGCAGATTTTCGGCGGCATCTACGGCCTGGGCGACAGCTTCGTCATCTTCTTCGGCGTCGTTGCCTTTGGCATGGTCGTGGCTTCTTTCGTCAACGCGCAGTTGGTCATGCGGCTTGGCATGCGGCGCGTCTCGCACATGGCGTTGCTGCTGGTGCTCCTAACGGCGCTTGCGACCGTGCTGGCGGCCATGGCGGGCGTCGCCAGTCTCTATGTCTTCACCGCGTTGATGACGCTGCTGTTCTTCGGCTTCGGTTTGATCATGGCGAACTTCAACGCGCTTGCCATGCAGAAGGTCGGGCATGTCGCCGGCATGGCCTCGTCCTTCGTCGGCTTCGCCACCACGTTGATCGCTGTGATGGGCGCGTTTTCAATTTCGATGTTCTTCGATGGCACCGTCTTGCCCTTTGCGATGGGGCTGGCACTCTTCGCCGGCGTTGCGCTGATCACGGTGTTGCTGGTCGAGCCGGCGGGCGGTTTCGCGGGCGCTGATCACTGATCAGCTCAGCTTCCCGTCTCCCGCCCTCCACCGTCACTTCCACGTTTCATGATGACGTTTGAAGAGCAAACCACGGCGCGCCTCGGCAAGCTGTCGCGGCCGTTTCCAGCTAAATCTTTCTCACGTTGATGATGGTGCACTGCGGCACAAAAAGCCTGTTGCACCGCCGCTCGAAACAGCCATAAACCGCGGCCCCACCTAACGCTCCAAACCTTAGACGTTTCACGACCTTGACGCTTTGGGCGTTGAGGCGATGCCATCACCTACCCGAGGCCACCCATGGCACAGCTTCTGTCGAAATCCCGTCGCCTGCGCTCAACGCCTTTCACACCGTTCGTCGAAGCTGCGGGTGCCAAGGGCTACACGGTCTACAATCACATGCTGCTCCCCACCGTGTTCCGCACGCTGGAGGAGGACTACCGGCACCTGCGCGAAGCCGTGCAGGTCTGGGACGTGAGCGGCGAGCGCCAGATTGAGGTGGTCGGACCGGATGCTGCGAAACTGATCCAGTGGATGACGCCGCGGGACCTGTCGCAAGGGATCGTGGGGCAGTGCTTTTACGCGCCGATCATCGATGAGCGGGCGGGCCTGATCAACGATCCGATCGTGCTGAAGCTCGCCCCGGACCGGTTCTGGCTTTCGATCGCGGACAGCGACGTTGAACTGTGGGCACGCGCGCTCGCGATCGCCCGCGGGCTCGACGTCAACGTGTTCGAAGCCGCCGTCTACCCGCTGGCCGTCCAAGGGCCAAAGGCGGAAGCGTTGATGACGGAGGTGTTCGGCCCGGTGGTGCAGAACATTCGGTTCTACCGGTTCGCGCCGCTGAATTTCCGTGGTCACACCGTGAACGTGGCGCGCTCAGGCTGGTCAAAACAGGGCGGCTTTGAGATCTACCTCAGCCGCGCCTCGCTTGCCGGGGCGCTTTGGAAGACGCTGATGCGCGCAGGCAAAACGCTCGATGTCCACGCCGGTTGCCCGAACCTGATCGAACGCATCGAAAGTGGCCTGTTGTCCTACGGCAACGACATGACGCGCGCCAACAACCCGCTGGAGTGCGGATTCGATCGCTTCTGCCATCACGATCGCGACTTCGATTTCATCGGCAAGAGCGCACTGCAGCGGGTTGCCAAACGTGGTGCCAAGCGCCGCGCGATGGGGCTGTTCATCGAAGGGGACGCGCTGCCGCCTTGCCTGAAGCCGTGGCCCGTCAAGCACGAGGGAAAAGCGCGCGGCTCCGTCACGTCGGCGGCCATCTCGCCGCGGTTCGGCTGTGGGGTGGCGATCGCCATGGTGGATCGCGACGCCTGGGCGCCCGGCACACTCGTAACCGTGCATGTGCCCAACGGTGACAAGCGTCGCGCGATGGTGGCGCCGCTGCCACTTGGCGAAGAGCAGGCGGCATTGACGGGCTTTGCACGCGGTCCCGTAGCGGGGACCAGCCAGCCGGCGTCCGCTTCCCCCGTTGAGGGCGGTGAGGCGAAAGCGCGTCAAGCGGCTTGAAGCCCTGGCGCGCTCGCGTGCGCAGCGTTAATCGTGGGGCGCGCGCGCAGAAGCTGATGCGCGCGTAGCGGTGGGAGCTCGGTTGTGAGCGTCGGTCGTCCAAGCGCACAATGTCCTCGCTTCGATCTTGACAGGACTTGAGCGCTGGTTTCGGTTGCGCCGGTCAGATCATCCATAGATCCGCGCCTCAAGCATCCGGAAGGGACCGTCATGCCCGTGTTGAATTCGATCGCCGCGCTCAGTGATGAAGCGACCGCGTGGCGCCGCGATCTGCACGCTCACCCCGAACTGCTCTACGATCTGCCGCGCACATCCAAAACCGTCGCTGACATGCTGACCGCATTCGGCTGTGATGAGGTCGTCACCGGGATGGGGCGGACCGGCGTGGTCGGGCTGATCAAGGGAAAGGGCGGCGCCGGCACCCGCATGATCGGCCTGCGCGCTGACATGGACGCCCTCCCCATTGAAGAAGCATCCGGCGTCGAACACACTTCAACGACGCCCGGCATCATGCACGCCTGCGGCCACGACGGCCATACCGCGATGTTGCTGGCGGCAGCCAAATACTTCTGTGAGACCCGCAACTTCAACGGCTCGGTCGCTGTGATCTTCCAGCCCGCCGAGGAGGGCGGCGCTGGCGCCAAGGCGATGATCGACGATGGGTTATTTGAGCGCTTCGCCGTTGATGAAGTCTACGGCATGCACAACCAGCCGGGCATGGACGTCGGCACGTTCGCGACCCGATCGGGCCCCTTGCTCGCGGCCGCCGACCGGCTCTACATCACGCTGACCGGCCACGGCGGTCACGCCGCCAAACCGCACCAATGCATCGATACCGTGCTTGTTGGCGCGCACGTGGTGACGGCGCTGCAATCGATCGCGGCGCGCAGCGTGGATCCCATGGAATCGGGCGTTGTCTCCATGTGCATGTTCCACGCGGGCAACGCTGGCAACGTGATTCCGGAGACGGCGGAGCTGACCGGGACCGCGCGTTCGCTCTCCCCTGAAGTGCGCGACATCCTTGAAGAGCGCATCACGACCATCACCAACGCGACGGCGCAAGCGTTCGGTGCGACGGCCGATGTGCGCTACGTGCGCGATTACCCCGTCACGCGCAATCACGAGGTGCAGACCACTTTTGCCGCTGACGTCGCCGCGCAGATCTCTGGCGAAGACAAGGTCGATCGCCAGGTGTCGCCGGTGATGGGCGGCGAAGACTTCGCCTTCATGCTGGAGCATAAGCCTGGCGCCTTTATTTTCACCGGCAATGGCGATACCGCGCGTCTGCACCACCCGGCCTACGATTTCAACGACGCGGCCATCCCCGTGGGGGCGAGCTATTGGGCGCGGCTTGTCGAGACCGCGCTTCCCGCTTAAGGCCTGGCCGCTTAAGGCCCGGCCCGTCTTTGAAAGGGGCAGCCATGGTTGAGTTCAAGGATCTGTGGCGCAGCCATCCGATCAACAACTCCATGCAGTCACCGTGTCTGGCCCCCACCGACCTGGTGAACCTCGCCGGGCGACCGATCAAGCGCGGGCGTCCGGTATTCGCGAACCAATGCGCCATCCGCATGGGGATCTCGCTCAAATATGCCGGCGTGAAACCGGGGCAGCTGCAAGGCTGCGTGACCTGCGGCGCGCATGACCCGTCGGCCATGCACTACATCCGCGCGCATGAGGTCGCCAACGCGCTCGCCCGCGCCAAAATTCCCGGCATCGAAGCCCGCAAGATCATCAAGGGCGACGACGTCTCTCAATTTTACCGCGCGCTCTTCGGCAAGACCGGCATCATCTACATCAAAGACTACTGGCACCGCTCCACCGACCGCCCCGGTCGCCCCACCGGCGACCACATCGACGTTTGGAACGGCTACCGCTCGTCAGCGAAATGGCTGATGGAGTGGTTCGCCTGGCTGCGCTATTACTCCAACTACGCCGAGGCGCGCGAAATTTGGTTCTGGCAGGTCCGCTGACGCAATGCGCTACTTTCTCGCTATGCTCCTGGGCCTCCTGGCGGCCGGCGTCACCTCGGTGCTGATCGCCTCGCCGATCGCCTCTTGGGTGGTGGCGCAGCAGACCTTTGAGAGCCCCGATGAGGTCGGTGCTATGCACCGCTGGGTGTTCCTCGGCATCAGCGTTGGGGGGTTGCTTGTCGGGTGGACGTTGGGGTTCATGTTCGGCGCGCGTATTGACCGTGAGCGCCGCCGTTTTGATTGAGGCACGCTGCTGGTGCCGCCGCCGCGGTACCTTCTCTGCCCTGAACTGGAACCGAAGACTTTGTACCAACTCTTGATGGTGTGCGTCGGCGGCGCGTTGGGCGCGGGCACACGCCACCTGGTCAACCTCATCGCGTTGCGCGCGCTGGGCCCCTCGTTTCCGTGGGGGACGTTCATCGTCAACATCGCGGGTTCGTTCGCGATGGGCCTGCTGATCGGCATCTTCGCGCAGCGCACACAGACGAGCCCGGAGCTGCGATTGCTCTTGACGACGGGCCTGCTGGGCGGCTTTACGACGTTCTCCGCTTACGCGCTGGATATCGTGGCGCTGATGGAGCGCAAGGCGCCGCTGGCAGCCGCCGGCTACATGTTCGGCAGCGTCGGGTTGGCGGTTATGGCGCTGATCGCGGGACTGGTTGTGGTGCGGGCGGTGTCACCCTGAAAAGTGCGCAAGGTGAGTCCTGACAGGGTGCGCGATGGCCACCTTAACTGACGCGCACGATCATCTGCTGCCGAACCTTGAAACCCCCTCTTGAAAGCCCCCCTTTCAAAGCCCCCCCTGAAACCCCCGTGAGACCCCTAGCGATGAGTGATGCTGTCGAGACGATCGAGGTGACGGGCGGCGATGCCGGTCAACGGCTCGACCGCTGGTTTCGCCAGCACTTTCCGGACGTCACGCACGGACGACTGCAAAAGCTGCTGCGCACCGGTCAGATCAGGGTCGATTCCAAACGCGCGCAGGCCAACACCCGGCTGGAGCGCGGCCAGGCGATACGTGTGCCCAAAGCCGTTCGTTTGCCGCCCGAGCGCAAGCCGTCGCTCAAGCCGCCGCCCGGCCTGTCAAAGGCTGACCGCACCTACATCGAACGCATGATCCTGTTTGAGGACGCCGATGTGCTCGTGCTGAACAAGCCGGCGGGCATCGCCGTCCAAGGCGGCACCAAGACCAAGCGCCACATCGATGGGCTGCTTGCCGGCATGGCTGACCGGTTCGGCGGCGAACGCCCGCGCCTCGTGCATCGGCTTGATCGCGAGACGAGCGGTGTGCTGCTGGTCGCGAAGTCACGAAGCGTTGCGGCGAAGCTCGGGCGGACGTTTCAGACCCGCAGTGCGGCCAAGACCTATTGGGCGCTCGTCCACGGGGTGCCCAAACCGCGCCAGGGCAAAGTCGAAGCCGCGCTGGTTAAGGCGCCCACGCCTGACGGTGATCGCGTGCGCAAGGCTGAAGCTGGCGAACAGGCGCGCGCCCAACATGCCGCAACGCATTACGCGGTCATCGACCAGGTCGCGCAAAAGGCCGCGTGGATGTCGCTCAAACCGGTGACCGGGCGCCAACATCAGTTGCGCGCCCACATGGATTTGATCGGCTGCCCGATCGTCGGTGATAGCAAATACGGCTCTCGTCCCCTGCCCGACGTCGATATGCCGATGGTGCTGCACCTGCACGCGCGCCGGCTTGTGGTGCCCCACCCCGTGCGTGGGCTGCCCGACATCGATGTCACGGCGCCGATGCCCGATCACATGCTCACCACCTGGGACCTGCTGGGGCTCGATCCGCATCGCTTCGATGCCGACGTGTGAGCGCGGCTCAGCGCCAGCCCCTATCGGGAGCCCGCGATTGTCCCTGCGATCGCGCTCCCATAGCCCCTTGCGCTCTCCTGGGAAATCGTCCACCCACCCGGCAGGATTTCAAGGCACGAGGCCCCCGGTGAAGCTCGTTATCTTCGACTGCGACGGTACCATCGTCGACAGCCAAAACGTGATCGTCATGTCGATGCGCGAAGCGTTCGAACGCAATGGGCTTGAGGCGCCCACCCGCGCTGAGACGCTTGCGATCGTGGGGCTGTCGCTGCCCGAAGCGTTCGCAGCGTTAGCGCCGGAGCAGCCCGAGACCATGCGCGCCAAACTGGCTGCGAGCTACCGCCAAGCCTGGATGGGCCTGCGCGACCGGGATGAACTCCATGAACCGCTGTTCCCGGGTGCACGTGAGGCGATCACGGCGCTCAGCGCGCGCGAGGATCACGTGCTTGGGATTGCCACCGGCAAATCCATGCGCGGCGTGCAGCGGCTCTTCAAGCGTGAAGCGTTTGAGGGCCTCTTCTCGACCTTGCAAACGTCCGATGGCCACCCCTCTAAGCCGCACCCGGCGATGATCGAGGCGGCCATGCGGGAGAGCGGCGTCGATGCGGCGCAAACGGTGATGTTGGGTGATACCACCTTCGACATCGAAATGGCGCGCAACGCGGGCGTGGCCAGCATCGCGGTCGCCTGGGGCTACCATCCGGTGGACTGGTTGACGCGCGCGGGCGCAAACAAAGTCGTCACGGGTTACGCGGAGTTGTTGCCGGCGATCGATGCGTTGTTGACGGTGGACGCATGAGCGAGCGCGATGCGCCCCAGCTTCCCAAGCGCTTTTATACCCGCGTTGAAGTCGAAGCGCTGGCGTCTGGCGCGCACGTCCTGCTCGATGGCCGGGCCGTGAAGACGCCGGCCAAGCGGCCCCTTGTGGTGCCGACAGTGGCGCTCGCCCGCGCGCTGGGCGACGAGTGGGACGCGCAGGAAGACGTGATCGATCCGGCCAGCATGCCGCTGACCCGGCTTGCGAACTCCACGATTGATGGCGTCGCCGATAGCGCTGAGGCGGTGCGCGATGAGATCGTCAAGTTCGCGTCCAGCGATCTGCTGTGCTACCGGGCCACCCACCCTGAGGGCTTGAAGGCGCTACAGACGGAGCGTTGGGATCCGCTTTTGCAGCAGGTGCATGAGCGTATGGGTGCCCGCTTCCTCACGAGCGATGGCGTGATGCCGGTGGCGCAGGATGGCACGGCCCTCGATGCTGTACGCAACGCGATCGCGACGGCAACCCCGTTCGCGCTTGCCGCGCTGCACGTGGTGACGACGTTGACCGGCTCAGCATTGCTGGCGGTGTTGCTCGAGCGCGAGGCGATCAGCGCTGATGCCGCGTGGGAAGCGGCCCATCTCGATGAAGACTGGCAAATTGCGCGCTGGGGCGAAGACCATGAGGCGGCCGTACGCCGGGCCGGTCGGCTGGCGGAGTTCCAAGCGGCCGTCCGGATGCTCGCGCTGTCAAAGGAAGGCGCGCCAGCCGGAGATGTTGCGCCATGAGTGCTGCTGATGAGCCAGACAAGGAGAGCGGCGAGGCCGATGGGGTCGGCAAAGGGAATGGCGGCGGCGGCCATGGCGCGGGGCGCCCGCCAGGTGCCAAACGTGAGCGCGTCGCCGACATTTGGATCGAGCACGAGGAGGCGGTGGGCTCCGACCTCACGCAGACCGAAGGTGATGCCCTTGATATCCGCGATGGCGCCAGCGAAGTCATCGTCACCATGCACAGCGGGGCTGCCTGGATCGCGACGTTCATCACCTATGCCCACGTGATGACGCTGCGGCGCGATCACGCCCGCAATGGTGCCTTCCTGGGCGGGCTCTACTTGCAGTCCGCCGACATGGTGCTGATCGAGGATCTATCGCGCGATGCGATCACGGATGTGATCCTCGATCTGATCAAGATGGGGCGCTTTGAGGAGGCGTTTTGTCCGATTGAGCGCGATGATGCGCGCGAGATCGTGCGCGGTTGATCAGAGCGACGGGCGCATGGCTGGCCCCTATTCGGGCGGGCGGGTCCCTGCGTAGGAATATTCGAGATTGTTGTTGCCCCTGGCCCAAACAGCATTGTCCGCGCCCGCACCGACCCGCGGGCGCGCGGGCTGTCCGGCAGCCGGCAGCGCTGGGGCGGCCGGTGGCCCGCCGGCCTTCGCCAATTCGCGCTCTGCGATCTTGATGAAGCGCTTGTCGCTTGAGCGAAGGATGCCGCGTTGCTCCATGGTGCGCATGGCTTGCAGCGCCTGATGCCAGCGGCGCGCAGGTTGATCGCCAGCGCGCGCAAGCTTCCAATAAGAAAGCCACCGATCGCGCTGCCATTGGGCGTTGTTGGCGTTACGCGCCACCAGATCGACGCGGATCGCCAACGCCTTTTTGTAATGCGAAATCGCTTCAGCGCGCTCCTGCCGCTTAATCAGCGTGTCGCCGATCGTGTTGTGCGAAATCGACAGATCGCGCTGGCGCTCGGTGTTTTGCGGCTGTTGCGTCGCCAGACGCTTGGCGATGTTGAGGTCCGTGCGGAAATGCGTCAGCGCCTTCAGCGTGTTGCCCTGATCGAGGAACAGGGAGCCGATCTTGTGGTGGGCGAGCGAGACATCACGCTGCCATTGCAGGTTATCTGGTTTGGCGCGATTAAGCTTCTCCCGGATCGCGAGGCTCTCGCGGTAAAGCCGCAGCGCCTCCGCCTGATCACCCTCCTTGCGCGTTACATCGCCAACCTTGAGCAGCGATACGGCGAAGTCCCGTTGACGCGCGTTGTTGCCGGGATTGGCCTTGGCCAGGCGACGCGAAATCGAAAGATCGAACTGGAAGTGCCGTAGGGCTTCCGCCGTATCGTCCTGCGCCAACAGCACGTTTCCGATCTTAAAGTACACCAGCGACAGATCGCGCTGCCAGCGTTGGTTGTTCGGATCGGACGCGTTCAGCTCCTTACGGATATCTAGGCTCTTGCGATAGTTCTGCAGCGCTGCACCGTGTTTGCGCTGCTCGCGCAGGATATCGCCGACCTTGTTGTAGGAAATCGACAGATCGCGCCGCCACGGCTTGTTGCCGGGATCGCTCGACGACAGCAGCGCGGCAATCCGCAAGTCCTCGCGAAAATGCGTGAGTGCTGCGCTCAACTTGCCCTGACGCCGCAAAACTTGCCCGATCTTGAAGTGCGAAACCGAAAGATCGCGCTGCCATTCATTGTTGTTGGGGTCCGCGTTCGTCAGCTGACGGGCGATCGCTAACGCCCGGTTGTAGCGCTCCAGCGCATTTCTAAGATTGCCGGCTTTGCGCAGCCGATCGCCTTCCCGGTTGAGCTCCAGCATGGTTGAGCGCCGCTGGCGGTTGTCGTCGCCGCGCGCAGCTTCTGCGCTGGTGGGCGGTATGACACCGCCCAGCGTGATGCCGCCCAATGTGCCGGTTGCGATCATCGCTGCGGCGATGAGGTGAACACCGTGCCGCCTGGGCCGGTGAACATTCGAAACGGGAAGGTGCTGTTGGCTCTGAAACATCAAGGGCCTCTGCTGCAAATCGCTGGTTGGAATGCGTAAAGACTACAAACTGCGGTTGACCTGTCAATTCAGGGCTTCAGCGCTGGCTGGCGTATCGCTCACCACGTCCGGCCCCGGGTTTCGCGCCAAGTGCTGCACGATATGGGGATAGACGTCGTGGACGCTGCGCGCGCCGATCAGCAAATCAAGATGCCCGTAGTTCGCGATCGTCTCTACGCTGTAAAGGCCAGAACCGTTGGCCCGTTGCAACCGCCTCAGGGTGGCGCGCCCCGACGACGGTGCCAGCCAGCGCGCCCGGCCCGCGTAAATGAAGGCAAGCGGCAGGGCAAAGCGCACGGGCGTTGCGAGCGGGTCAAAGGCGCCGGTCGCGCTCACCAGGCGGCCAGCGCGGTACAGGTGTGCCATGTGGTCCAATGCAGCCGCATTGACGGGCCCCAGCAACTCGGTGAGCCCGGCGAGCCTGGTCATGCGATTGAGGTTGGCCGGGTCGACCAGCGCCCCGTGCAACGCGCTGAAACGTGTCGCGGTGGTCTTGCTGCGCGAGGGTTGGCCGTCCGCCAGGCGCAAGGTGCCAAGGGAACGCTCCAGCGCGCGTTCGCCGGTGCCGGTGCGCGTGATGGGACAAGCATCGAGTGTGGCCGTCGTCTCCGGCGCGCCTCCCAGCACGCGGGCAGCACGGATCATCGCCAACGTTCGCTGCGGCCAAAGCGGCACCGCGACGTCGGTCGCCCCCTGCAGCAGGACGGCTGAGCGGATGCCTTCGACGCCGGCCCCAAGGGCGAGCAGGGTCGCCATCGCGCCAAAACCGTGCGCCACCACCTGCACGCTTTTGGTGTTGGTCAACCCGCGGATCAGTGCGATCGCCGCCGGCAGATCATCACGTGCAACCGTATCGCCATCACCGGGTAGGGTCGCGGAGGGACCATCGATGCTGAGGCGGTGGTCGAACAACCAGCAATCGTAGCCGTCGCGCACGAGCCGCTCGGTCAGGTTGGTGTCAAGCGTATCCAGGCGGAAACTGAGTGATGACGTCGCCATGTCATGCACGAGCAGGACCGGCCCGCGGTTGCCGCCCTGAAAACGGGTTAGCGCGAGGCGCTTGGCGTCGCGCGTGGCGACGTAGTGCACCTCCGGCAAAGGCGCACGAAGCTCCCGCTTCGGCCTCACGCGCGCGGGATCGTAGCGTCGCATGGGCGCGAACACCTTGCCGTAAATGTCGTAAAGCGAACCCGCCGTCAAAACGCCGAGCCTGGCGGTGGCGTGGGCCCGCTCCGCCGCATGCGCGCCCCCACGGGTCTGGATCGTGCCAAGCTGCCGGGCCAGAGCGCGGTGATCGCTGCGGCAGATGCCGCGCGCCAGGCGCACGCGTTCGCCTTCGGCGTAGCCGACGAGATCAACGTAATAGGTGGTGGCCTCGCTCCAGAAGTCGGCACCGGCCTCTTCGGCGCGCAGCAGCTTGAACGCGTGCAGCTCAAAGCGCGCGCCCTGCTCATCTTCCAGGTAGGCCATCAGATCGAAGCGCCGCGTTTCCAGGCGTTCAGGCTCGTGCTGGAGGACGTTGAAATGGCCTTCGCGCACCCGCATCGGGCTGGTTGCGAGCGTCGGGCATAGCAACGTCCCGGTGACTTTCGCGGTGACGGTGGGATCGCTGATGAGCCGGTCGAGGTCGGAGATATCGATGTTCAAATCGAAGTCGAGCGTGCGGCGGGTGCGTTCACCGTTGCGGGCAGCACCTTCGTAATCGGCTTCGGGGTTGCGCGACACGAAACCGCTGGCGATCAGCGCCATCTGCGCGGCGACGGGCGTGGCTGCACCGACCACGGTCGAGGGGGCTGCCCGGCGCAAGGGGGCATCCTCGGCCGCTTGCGTTGATAAGGGGCGTTCGAAGTCCCGCGCGATGCCGATCATGATGCGCTCGGCCAGCGCGGTGATGGTGAGCATCGGGTTGACGCCGAGGGGGCAGGGCAGGATCGCGCCATCGCAGACGTAAAGCCCTTCGTGCACCGCGGTGCTGTTGCAGCCGGCGGTCGCATCGAAAACTTCGCCCCGGTCGTTGACGACACCGCTTGCCCCATCGCGGCCCATGGCGCAGCCGCCGATGGGATGCAGCGTCAGGCGTGGCGCATCCGCTTCGCCATTGCTCAGCTGCTCAAGATGTGTACCGCCGTTGGCTGCCGTTGCGGCGTAAAGGGCGGCGCGGGCCGCATCATCGTTACGAACGCCTTGCGCCGCACGGGGCGCCCAGGAGAGGGCCAAGGACCCGTCCACCAAGGAGCCCGACGCTTCATCGTCATCGCGCGAGAACGCCTGCCAGAGCACGGAGTGGTGGACCGCACCCGCATAGGCGCCGGTGACCGCGCTGGCCGTCACCCGCGCGGCCTCAGCGCGTTCATCTTCAGCACCGCCATCGGTATCCTGGCCATGGCGGTGCGCGCTTGCCGCCAACAAAGAGGGCAACATGCTCGCCAGCGCGCCCATGAAACCCGCTTCCTGCACCATCACGTCCGCCGCTGGTGCCTCGCCAAGCGCGTTTGCGATGCCCGCGCGATGGTCAACGTGGACACGTGCGCGCAAAGGGTGTGCCGCGCTTTCGTCCGCTTCGTCGGGGCGCACCCCACCGGTGATGGCGGGCCCCGGCGGCGGCACATCGGCGTGCGCGGGGTGGCCGACGCCGACGGCGTTGGCGGGCGCATCGAGGTTGTAACCGATCGCGAAGCGGTCGCCGTTGCCGTTCAACGCCTGTCCAAGGCGTGGCGATAAGGCGAGGCCCTGCGCGGCCGAACGCATCAAGATCTCCGTTGAACCCAAAGCCCCTGCGGCCAGACAGACGATGGCTGCCCGCACCTCACGACGCACGCCCTCTGCGTCGAACGCCACGAGCATCCAGCCGGCCGCTTCCTTGACCACGTGCTCAACCTGGATGTGCGCGAAGACCTGCGCGCCGTGGGCAACGGCGTCGGGCAGATAGGTCAAATCAACGGAGCGTTTGGCGCCCACGTTGCAGCCGCTGCAGCAGTCCCCGCATAACGTGCAGGCCGCTTGCACCACGCCGGACGCGTTGGCGCCGTGCTTGAACGCGATCGTCAGCGGGAGGGCTTGCGCCTGGGCCGGTTGCGCTCGTGCCGGTTGCGCTGGGGATTGCGCCGGGGCCGTGCCGGCCTTGAGCGCTGCTGCTGCTTGATCAAGCCGCGCCAACTTGTCGAGCCGCGTGGTCCGCGGGTAGGCGATGGGCTCCAACATGGCGCGGGCGCGCGCGAAGCCTTCGCGCAACGTATCGCCTTGCAGCAACGTCTCGGGCCAGCGTGGGTCCTCCCAGACGGTCTCGGCCGGGCCGAGGGCAACGCCAGCGCCGATCAACGACGTGCCGCCCACGCCTGAGCCCGTCAGGATGTCGGCGCCATCGGTGCGGTGCAGCGTGAAGAGTGCATCAGCTCGACCATGGCTGCGCGGTTCGCGCGTCGCGGCGCCTTCACCTGTTGGCGATGCGTCGGCTGCAGACGCCGCAAAGCGCGTATCGATCCGCACGTCGGCGGCCATCTCAGCCCACGTGTCAGGGAAGGTGCCCGGCGCATGGTGACGCCCGCGCTCCAGCACCGCGACCTTCAAGCCCATGCGCGCAAGCCGTGAGGCGGCAACGCCGCCGCCGTATCCCGATCCGACCACCACCGCATCGTAGCTGATCGCCAACGCATCGTTAGCGGTGACGAGGGCGCCCGCGTTGAAGGCTTCACCGGTAGGATCGTTCGACACCGCGGTACAAGACCTCGCACAGTGGCGGCGCCTAAGCGCCTCGTTAGAGTTCGTCTGCATCAGCGCAATGCACCTGATGCGAAAGATGACCGGTAAAAACGGGTGAGCCGCTCAAGCCTGTTTACTAGAGTCGGTCCGCTCCAGCTTGAAGTGGAACCGACATCTAAGCTTTTGTTTTGCCCTTCATCTTTCGCCTCAGGTGCTTCCACCTGAAGCGGATGAACTCTAAGGAGCCGCGTTGGCTTGGTCCACCGGTAGCGCCGTCGCCTCGGCATCGGGTTGTGGCTCTCTTGCTTCGTGTGGCGCTTTCTCCGGCAAAGCCGTGGCTTCGCGAAGACCATAGTCGCGCGCAAGCAACAACGCGGTCCTTTCCGCAAGCGCCATCAGCGGCAACATCGGCAGGCTGCCCAGCTCCGGCGGGATCAGGCTTGCGTCGCACACGTAGAGCCCGCTGTGGACCGGCGCGCTCTCACCAGCCGGCGCCGCTTCCCCGGTAAACACCCGGGCACGCTCATCGACAAGGCCGGTCTCCGGCCCATCGCCCATCCGGCAGCCGCCAACCAAGCACGGGCTGATGCGCAGCCGCGGGCGCGGGTGCGGACCGTCGTCAGCCTGTTGTTGCGTGCGCCCTTCTAGCTTCATGCCGCCGCGGGTGAAGCGGAGCGTGCCGCTCGCATCAGGCATCGCGTCGCTGATGATGGCGGTTAAGGGCTCATCCGCGGTGAGGCCGTGGTCTCGCCAGCGGTGGGTTGCGGCCCCTGCGACGTGCGCCGCAAGCGCGAGCGCGTTGACCCGGTCCGCCCGTGACCCGTTGGGATGAGGGGCAAGCGAGGCTGCATCTTGCTCGGTGTCACCCTCGCCACGCATCGCCTGTACGATGAGGGGGGCTCCGGGCCGGTGGCGCAAATTCTGCGCCGCGAGCCGTGCGTCAACCCACTGCGCCTGCGCTGGACCTGGCGCGTAGGCCTCCAGGTCGCCCAGACCCGCAACGCTCGCGCCGAGCCAGGACGAGAGGGTAAGCCCGCGCTCAGCGGAACGCGCCAACAGGTGCACCGTGCCAGGCGCGCCCGCCGCCAGCACCACGATCGAAGCCTCAAAGTAGCGCCGATTGGCGTCGCGCGTGTGGTACTGCGGCTTTACGTTTGACGCGTGGTTGTCACCGCGTTCGGCCACCATGACGCCCCAGCGGTTCGCGTCCAGCCGTTGGATGAAGCGGACATCGCACCGGCAGTGCAGGGCAGCGCCTTGCGCCACCGCCTCGTTCAAGCGCTGGCGCTGCTGGCTCAGCGCTCCGCCGCAGGTCATCGGCCCACCGAGCACGCGCAGACGCGGCGCCTTGGCGTCGCTGCCAGCGCTCCCGCTGAACGCAAGTGCGGTATCGATGCTCTCACGCTCGCCGCCAGCGGCCACCGCTACGGCCGCATCCATTGCCTCGCGGACACCGTTCGCCTGCGGCTGTGCTGCGAGCGGCCCGTAGCCTTCAGCGCGCCGTCGCCCCCGACCGCGCGCATGCCGTCCGGGCGAACGCTCTGGCAGAGCAGACGGCGTCGGCGCAACGCGTGGCAACGGCACCGTCTCGATCAAACTGTCGGCGAGCGACCAGGCTTCCGCGCGGGGCCAGGCGATGTCGACATCGCCCATCGCTTCAACCGCCCTGGCAAAGCCTGCGTTCAACCAATGGTCCTGCCGGACCGCTGCGGGCCAGAACGCCCCTGTAACCTTGCGCTGCGCAGGGGCGACGTAAGGCCCGTCATGTAACATCGCGCTGCCGCCGACAACGTGGGCGCCCAATGCAACGTGAGCGGGCAAGCCGGCAGCGTTTGCCCGCAAGCTCGTGAGCGCAACCGCCGGATCGTCGAGCGGCTTCGCGATCTGCTGCGGCCACGCGTAGGTGGGGCGATCATGGCCGCGTTCAAAGATGCATACATCGAGCCCGTGGCCCGCCAACCGCGCCGCCATCACGCCCGCGCCAACGCCTGATCCAACGATGATCACATCGAAGCGGTCGCGGTCGGGAAAACCGGGCGTGGCAAGCATCGTCATGGCGCGGCTTTCGACTGGTCTGGCTCAGAATGCATCAGGCTGGGCAACAAGGTGGGCACGCGCGTTCGGCACGTCGCGACCACCCCATGCCCCATAGGAGCGCAATGCGCGTTCGGCGTGGCAAAAGCCTGAAAAGGAGATGAACGCCGCCCAAAACAACGGAGATCAACGGAGATCAACAAAGACCACCAAAGATCATCCGGCTCAGCGCTGCCCGAGGCTGAAGGCCCCCGGTGACAGCCGAACGACCGACGCTCAGGACAGCGCAAATCCCGCTTCGCGCGCCTTCAACACGGCCACGACAAAGGCGTTCATCGGCGTCTCGACCCCCAAGGCTGCCGCTTCGCGAGGGATCGCGCCGTTGATGTTGTCGATCTCGGCGGGGCGTTTGGCCATATGGTCCTGGTGCATGGAGGGGCGCGAATTCGGGATCTTTTCGCCGAACGCGCGCACGTAGGCGACGGGATCGTCGAAATCGAGCGCGATGCCCTTTGCCCGCGCCACCTCGTAGGCTTCGCGCGCACAGGTTGAAGCGACATGCCAGGCTTCGGGCACACTCTGTAGTTGCCCCACACGTAAGCCCGTTAGCGTGCACGGCCCTGAATAGGTGCAATTGCAGATGAGCTTCTCCCAGACCATTTTGTGGATGTCGTCGAAGGTGAGTACCTTGAACCCACCGCTTTCCCAAAGCGCTTTCACCCCGCTCAAGCGGTCCGTCATGCCGCCGTCCATCTCACCAAGGCGCACGAATTCCCAGCCGTTGTGATGGGCGTGGCCCGGCCCGCGCATCGACGCACCAAAGCCGCCCACCACGCCGATCATGATGCGGTCCGTGCCAAGCACACGGGCGACCTCTTCGGCGCTTCCCAACCCGTTCTGGATGGTGAGGATGGTGGCATCCGGTTTGGCGGCAGCTTGCGCGGTGCGTGCGGCTGCGGGCGCGCCATCGGCCTTGGTCGCGATGATGACATGGTCGCAGTCACGAAGCGCTGTCGCGTCGCTCGTCGCGTTGACGCGCACAACCCGTTCCCCGCTCGCCCCTTCCACGCGCAAACCATCACGGTTGATCGCGGCGATGTGCTCCTCCCAGGTGTCGAACGCCCAGACCTCATGGCCGCCTTGATCGGCCAGCAACGCCGCGTAGACCGAACCCATCGCTCCGCAACCGATGACGGCAATCTTCATAGTCATCCCCGTGGTGGTGAGGCGTGCGCCTTGCAAACTTGCGCGGGCGCGCGCCTATCCCTTAGCCTTTGCGCTGAGGACCGTAGACCAGGCCACCCATCCGGTCCACGTGCTGCATGCTTGCGTTTCCCAAAGGGCCGGCGCGGCGGCGCAGCGACGCGGTCGCGAGCGTCGGACAAGGAGAGCGTGAAGCCATGATGCGAAGTTTTTTGTTCGCGCCCGGATCGCACCCCCGGCGCGTTGAAAAGGCGCTGGCGCTGGCCGCAGATGCGGTCATCCTCGACCTGGAAGACGCGGTCGCGCTTGCCGAGAAAGAAGCAACCCGCGCGCCGGTGGTCACAGCCCTTCAGGCCCCGCGACCCGCAGCCGGTTACGTGCGCATCAATGCGCTCTCAACGCCATACGCGCTGCGCGATCTGCTGGCGGTGGTGCGCGGCGGCGTTGATGGCATCGTGCTGCCCAAGGTGGAGAGCGCGCAAGACGTCGTCACGGCCGCATGGCTGATCACGCAGGTTGAGCGCGAGCAAAGCCTGCCTCAAGGCAGCGTCGACCTGATGCCGCTGATCGAGACCGCGCGCGGCATCGAACAGGTGAGCGCGATCGCCTCCGCCAGCGCGCGGGTTCAGCGCTTGGCGTTCGGTGCGGGCGACTTCACGCTCGATCTTGGTGTGACGTGGACGCGTGATGAGGTTGAGTTGATGCCGGCCCGTCTCAGGCTGGTCGAAGCCTCGCGCGCGGCAAACCTGGAGCCGCCGATCGATACCGTCTGGATCGAACTTGCCGATGAAGCGGGGTTTGCAGCGTCCGTCGCGCGCTGCAAAGCGCTCGGCTTTCAAGGCAAGCTGTGCATTCACCCCGCGCAGGTTCCGGTGACGAACGCAGCCTTCACGCCGGACGCTGAAGAGGTCGCGCACGCGCGCCGCATCATCGATGCGTTCAAGGCCGCCGAGCGCGAAGGCCTCGCGTCCATTCAGATCGATGGGCGGTTCTACGACTATCCGATCGTCGAGCGTTGTGAACGCACCGTGGCCCTGGCCGAGCGGCTGGTTCGCTCATCTGGATCGTAACGCATCTCATGTGGCGTTGGTGCTCCCCATGGTGGCCCCCATGATGCCCCCCCAATGGTGCCCCCCTGTGCTCCCCATCGACGCACACCCCCTCAACACGTCAAAGGACACACCAATGACCACCGACCCCGACTCAACGCCGTCCACGCAAGCCGACAGCGCGATGAGCCCTACCCCCGCCCAAGCGCCGCGCCCGCTCGACGGCATCAGGGTGATCGAGGTCGCAAGCTTCCTCGCGGGGCCCTACGTCGCGGTTCAGATGGCCGAGTTCGGCGCTGAAGTGATCAAGATCGAGCTTCCTGAAACCGGCGATCCCTTGCGCCAGTTCGGCTCGCCGACGCCGGCGGGCGATTCGCTCCCCTTCCTGCAGGAATGCCGTAACAAAAAGTCCGTTACGCTCGACATCCGCACCCCTGAAGGCGCGGACGTTTTCAAGAAGTTGCTCGCCAAAAGCGATGTGCTGGTTGAGAATTTTCAACCCGGTACCCTCGAGAAATGGGGCCTGGGTTGGGACGTTCTGAAGCGTGTGAACGCCGGCCTCGTGATGGTGCGTATCTCGGGCTTTGGCCAGACCGGTCCCTACAGCGGGCGGCCGGGCTTCGGGCGTATCGCCAACGCGTTTGGCGGCTTGAGCTACCTTGCGGGCTATCCTGATCGCCCGCCGGTCACGCCGGGTTCGGCCACCATTCCTGACTACCTCGCCGGCGTCTACGGGGCGCTGGGTGCTCTGCTCGCGCTGCGTGCACGCGATATGACCGGCGAAGGCCAGGTGGTCGACATCGGGCTTTATGAACCGATCTTCCGGATCCTTGATGAGCTTGCCGGCTCATTCCAGCTCAACGGCTACCGGCGCGAACGCATGGGCCCCGGCACCGTCAACGTCGTGCCCCATAGCCACTATCCCACCAAGGACGAGCGCTGGATCGCGATCGCCTGCACCAGCGACAAGATCTTCGCCCGCCTCGCCGCCGCGATGGAGCAGCCCGATCTCGCCAGTGATACGCGGTGGGGCACGTTGGCCGCCCGCGAGCGTGACCGCGCCGATGTGGATGCATCCGTTGCAGCCTGGACGTCGACGTTCGCGCGCGATGCCCTCATCGAACGCTGCGAAGCTTTCGAAGTGCCCTGCGGCCCCGTCTACGCGATCGACGAGATCTTCGATGATCCACACTACGCCGCGCGCGAGAACATCGCCTTTGTCGACGACCCGCGTGCCGGCCGCATCGCGCAACCGGGCGTGGTCCCCAAGCTCTCGGCCACCCCCGGCCGGATCGACCATCTGGGCGTCGCGCTCGGCGCGCATACCCACCACGTTTTTTCCGAGCTGCTAGGTCTGACGCCAGAGCAGATCGAAGGGCTCAAAACACGGGGTGTGATGTGACCGCAAGCCGCGGCCGCGACGGGTCGGTGATACGCGATGTCGGGCTTGAGATAGTGGGTGGGTGCGGCGGATCACGCGGCCATGCACTCGCTGCAACCCTCTGTTATCGTTGAGCTTTGCGAGTTTTGCATTGCAGCTATGCGTGCTTCCGATCTTCATTGCGCGGTCATCGATGTGAGCTTACGTGCGGTTCTCCCGACGGCCAACGCATAACGTTGATCGCGATCGTAGCTTTCAGCGCAATTGTGCATCGGCGGCCGGGTTCAACCAACTTATGAAGCTCACATCTCAGGGGTAGACCCATGGCAGCTACATTGAACGCCCAAGGCTCTTTCCACCCCGGGGCCGGTCGCCCGGGGGCGATGCACCGCATCGTTTCCACTCTGACCGGTTATGCCACGCGTGTTCCGCGTCTTTCGCGTGAAAATGCCGACATTCGGGCGCTGTCGCGTCTGAGCGATCGTGAGCTTTATGACCTGGGCCTGTCGCGCAGCGATATCCCCACCGTGGTTCGCGATCAGCACGACGGCGCGCGCGTGCGCACCTACAAGGCTGGCGGCATCAACGTGCCGATGGTCGGCTAAGCCATCGGGCAATCGATCGGGATCAGCGTTGGCGAGACCGGAATCGACAGAAGATGAGCGGGCTGCCGTATCGGTCGGCTCGACCTATTCTTAAGAGGGCGTTGGACCGGTCGGTCCGGCGTCCTCTTTCGCTCGGACCCTGCGAGGGGGCAGGAGGATGCCACGGCGGCCTCGACCTCTACGGCGCCGCCACGCTGTAGGGCGATACCGTGGCATCCTGCCTCATCGTAGCACGCTCGTGCTTTCAATTCGATGGCGCGAACCCTATCCCTTCGGACAAGTGATGTGCGGCAGGGTGGCACCCTGGCGATGCGTACGGCCATGAAGACACGGGTGCCGCACCGGCTGTGGCCAACTGCCGCGTCTGACGCTTCAGCGCCCGGCTTGGGCTTGTTCCAGGAGCGGTTCCAGCCGCCGTTTGAACTCGTCCTTCACCGGGGCCGCCGCTTCGATGATCTCGCTGAAGCGATGGAAGGACAGCGCGCTGTAGCGCGAGCAGGCCGCATCCAAATAGAGGTCGGGCGTCGACCACTTCAGTTTGTTGCGCACGACCGCCGCCTGCAGGATGTGCGAGGCGCCCACCAGTGCTTCGATGGCTGACGGCGGGGCGTTCGCATCGCGCTCACGGCCCTTGCCGATCACGTCGATTGCGATGGCGATATCGTAGGCGCTGTCGCTGCGGTCGAACGGCAAGGCGTCCACGAGCCCGCCATCGAGGTAGTAGACACCATCGATTCTGACCGGCGAGAACAGTGCGGGGATCGCAATGCTGGCAGCGACCGCAGGGGTCAGCGGCCCGGTGCGAAACACGTGAGGGGCTTGCGCATCAAAGTCGGTCGCGACGATCTCAAGGGGTACATCAAGGTCTTCGAACGTGCTCGGGTAAGTCGAGGGCAGGACCAGATCGAGCAGGGATTCAGCGTTGAGCAGGGCGCCGCGCACCGGCAGCAGGTTGAGCACGTGGCGCACCGGATTTGAGCGCGCCGTGATGAGCTGGCGCACCAAGTCGAAGCGACGCCCGAGCATCTCTTCAAGGTGCGCACGCATGAACGCCGCTGACAGCCCGCCGGCGTAAGCGGCGCCGAACATCGCGCCAATCGAACACCCGCGGATCAGCGCCGGGCGCACCCCAAACTCCTCAAGGGCCTCGATGATGACCAGGTGGGCGAGACCACGGGCGCCGCCCCCGCCAAGGGTCAGGGAAAGACGCGGACCGCTGCTGATCGCCGTGGTCGGCCGGATGGTGATCGGTTGTGACGGCTCGTTCATGCTGGGGGCGGACTTCCATGCGGGTGACGCGAACGCGCGATGCGGCGAGGCTTCCTGATACAGGTGGGGTCAGGCCTGCAAAAATGAAAGCATGTGACGGCTAACCTCGGCCGTGGCCTCTTCGGCGAGGAAATGTCCCGAACGCACCGACATGCCCCGCACGTCCCTGCACCAATGCCGCCATGTGCCCAAAACATCGACAGCGCCTTTGCCGAGATAATCGTCGCCCCAGAGCACCAGCGTCGGGCAATCGATCCGGCGTGCCGCTGCTTCGTCTTCGACATCCAACCGCCAATCGATGGTGGCACCGGCGCGGTAGTCTTCGCACACTGCCATGCGCCGCTCAGGTGGCATCAGGGCCGCCCGGTAATGGGCCAGCGCGGGCTGCGCGAACGCGGATAGGTCTTTCGTTCGTGTCCAACTCGCAATCGTGTGTTGGACGTAATAGGCCGGATCGGCGCCGATCAACGTTTCGGGCATCGGCGAGGGCTGCGCCAGGAACTGCCAGTGGTAGCCCGACAACGCCTTCTGGGCCGTCAGATGCTGCCATTGCACGCTGGTGGGCACGATATCGAGCAACACCAGCCGGCTCACGCGTGCGGCATGATCAAGCGCGAGGCGATAAGCGACGCGGCCGCCGCGGTCGTGTCCGGCCAGCATGAAGCGCTCATGGCCGAGCGCGCGCATCAGCGCAACGATGTCGGCGGCCATCGTGCGTTTGGCGTAGGCAAGGTGCCCTTCGTCCGCGGGCGGTGCTTCGGAACGGCCATAACCGCGCAGGTCGGGAATGATGAGCGTGAAATGCTCAGCGAGCGCCGGGGCGATGGCGTGCCAGCACACGTGCGTTTGCGGGTAGCCATGCAGCAACACGAGGGCCGGGCCACGCCCGCCGGTTCGCAGGTTCAGCTTCACTTCGCCGGCAGCGATGGTGTGGTGTTCGAACCCAGGAAACAGGTCGGGCAGGGCTTCGAGGTGCGCAGCGGCAGGCGTTGTTGGCATGGTTGAACTCCTAAACTCCAACGCCCAAAACTAAAGGCCCGTCATCCTCGGGTTGGACCGCATGAGGCGAAAGATGGAAGGCGAAACAATTGTTTAGATGTCGGTTCAGCTTCAAGCCGAAGCGAACCGACCCTAGAGCAACGGGCGCAAAGTGCGAATCACCTGCTCAAACACTGAGGCCTTGCCTTTGCGCCCAAAGTTGCTCTGCACTTTAAGATTAGATCATCTTTGGGCGATTTCGGGCTCACCTGTGGTGATCCCGATTGATCGCCCGATGATCTAGCCACGCTTCAGCGCGCGCCAGCCGATATCGCGGCGGCAAAAACCTTCCGGCCAATCGATGTCATCCACGGCCGCGTAGGCACGCGCCTGCGCTTCGGCCACGTCCGTCCCGCGCGCCGTGACGGCCAGCACGCGTCCCCCGATGGCCCGCAGGCGACCCTCATCATCGCGTGACGTCCCCGCGTGGAAGACCTCAACGTCGGGTTTCGCCTCGACCGCCTCAAGAGCACGAATTTCGCTGCCTTTACCGTAAGTGCCAGGGTAGCCGCGCGTCGCCATCACCACGCTGAGCGCCGCCTCATCGTGCCAGGCAACATCATCCGCGACATCCGCCAGCGTACCCGTGGCCGTCGCATGCACGAGCGCCAGCAGATCGCTGCGCAACCGCATCAGCAGCACCTGGCATTCCGGATCACCGAAACGTACATTGTACTCGATCAACTGCGGACCTTGCGCGGTGATCATCAGCCCTGCGAACAGCACGCCCGAGAAGGGGCGTCCCTCGTCAACCATGCCGCGCGCGGTCGGCTCAATGATGGTCTCCATGACGCGCGCGGTCATCGCCGCGTCCATGATCGGCGCGGGGGCGTAAGCTCCCATACCACCCGTGTTAGGGCCCTCATCACCGTCGAAGGCGCGCTTGTGATCCTGAGCGCTGCCAAGTGGAACCACGCAGGTGCCATCGATCAGTGCAAAGAAGCTCACCTCTTCGCCGTGCAGCCAACGTTCGATCACCACCACGGGCGGGGCGTCGGTTTCATCCGGGGATGGCGCGGGCTTAGCGCTGCCGGCTCCGCCAACCGCCGCATCGAAGCAGGCATCGATTGCGGCCATGGCCTCTTCGGCTGTGTGCGCCATGGTCACGCCTTTACCGGCCGCCAGACCATCGGCCTTGATCACGATCGGTGCGCCTTGCGCTTCCAGGTAGGCGTGGGCCGCCGCGCGATCGTGAAAAGCCGCTGATGCCGCCGTTGGGATCGCGTGGCGCGCGCAGAACGCCTTGGTGAAGGCTTTCGAACCCTCAAGCATGGCCGCTGCCTGTGAGGGACCGAACGTGGCGATGCCAGCGTCACGCAGCGCATCAGCAAGGCCAGCGACAAGGGGCGCTTCAGGGCCAACCACCACAAGGTTGATGGTATGCGCCGCGCACGCGTTGATGACGGCGGCGTGGTCGGCTGGATCGAGCGTCAGGCAACGCGCCACCGACGCGATGCCAGCGTTGCCGGGCGCGCAGTAAAGCGTGTTGCAAGCGGGGCTGCGGGCGAAGGTCGCGCATAGGGCGTGTTCACGGCCGCCCCCGCCGATCACGAGGACGTTCAAGGATCGTGTCTGCATGGCGCGGCTTATGGCAGGGCTGCGGCGGGCCGTCGAGAGCCGCGACGTTGGCATGCTCGCCATCACGAGGGCCCAAAGGAGGCCAAGAACCGCTTGGAACAGTGATCGAACTGGGGATCAAGAGCGATCGCCCTCGCGACCGCCGCAAATCACCTATAGTGCCGGCCACAGTCAAAAGAGCGGGTTCGCGGTCTGCCTGGAAGTGGACCTGACGTCGAAGCCTATGCTTTGCCGTTCATCTTTCGCATCAGGTGACCCACCTGACGACGACGAACACGCGGTTGCGAGGAGCACCACCATGGGCGAGCGCATCGCCTTACGCCGAACGTCCGCGCGGCGTGCATCATCCAGCGCGGCCGCCGCCCCTGTAGGCCCCGCCGCCGCCCAAGCAGGTCCCGTCGCGGCCAAGCCAGCCCCGGCGGCAAAGGCGGCCTCACCTGCGCAAGGTGACCCACCCGCGCAAAGTGACCCACCTGCGCAAGGTAACGTTGCCGAATTTGCTGTCAGCGAACTGGCGTCCGCTATCAAATCGACGCTCGAAGGCCGCTTCGGCTACGTGCGTTTGCGCGGCGAGGTCTCCGGCTACCGCGGACCGCACGCCTCCGGGCACTGCTACTTCGGCCTCAAGGACGAGCGCGCCAAAATCGACGCCGTTGTCTGGCGCGGTGTGTTTTCCAAGCTCCGCTTCAAACCGGAAGAGGGCATGGAGGTGATCGCCACCGGCAAGGTCACCACCTACCCCAACTCGTCCAAGTACCAGATCATGATCGAAGCGCTGGAGCCTGCGGGCGCCGGCGCGCTGATGGCGCTCTTGGAGGCGCGTAAAGCGACGCTCGCAGGCGAGGGGCTGTTTGCCGCCGAGCGCAAGCGCGCTTTGCCGTTCCTGCCGCGAACCGTCGGCATCATCACCTCGCCCACAGGCGCGGTGATCCGCGACATGCTGGCGGGCTTCCGCGAGCGTTTTCCAACGACCGTGCTGCTGTGGCCGGTGCGGGTCCAGGGCGAAAGCAGCGGGCGCGAAGTCACCGCCGCGCTGCGGGGCATGAACGCGCTCCCCGTCAAGCGCGAAGAGGGGGACCCGGGCGCGCTGACGCGACCTGATGTGATCATCGTCGCGCGCGGTGGGGGCAGTCTGGAAGACCTCTGGGGGTTCAACGATGAGGAGCTGGTGCGCGCTGCCGCAGCCAGCACCGTTCCGATCATTTCCGCCGTCGGCCATGAAACCGATTGGACGCTGATCGACCTGGTTGCGGATGCCCGTGCGCCGACGCCCACGAAGGCGGCCGAATGGGCGGTGCCGAAGCACTCTGACCTGCTTGCGCAGGTGAGCGAAAAGGGCGCGCGGCTAGGCGTCGCTATGGTGCGCACGTTGGAGCATGCGCACGCTGATCTGCGGGCTGCGAAACGGGGCTTGCCCCGCCTTGAAGACATCATCGCGCTGCCGCGGCAGCGGTTCGATGCGGTGGAACGTCAACTCGACCGGGCGTTTGTCTCGCACACGCGCGATGCCGCAAATACGCTGGCGCGGATTGCTGGTCGGCTGCAGCCTGAGACCTTGAGCCGCCGCGTGACGGCCGTGCGAGAACGGGCGCAAAACGCGCACGATCGTCTGAGCCAAGCTTTTGCGGTTGTGACGGAGCGGCGGCGCGCGCGCCTTGAGGCAAGCGGCAAGTTGCTCGGTTCGCTCGGCTACCAAAGCGTGCTGGCGCGCGGCTATGCTTTGGTGCGCGATGCGGCTGGACGGCCTTTGCGCGAGGCCACCGGCGTGACGCGCGGTCAACGCCTTGAGGTTGAGCTCGCCGATGGCCGCGTGGCCGTCGAAGCCTTGCGCGATGGCGCGGCCCCCAAGCCACCACCGAAGGACCCACCCGCTGGGATCCGCCCACGGCGCAAACCGAAGATCACACCCGGCGGCGGTCAAGGTTCGTTGTTTTAGGGTCGGTTCGAGTGATCGGCGTCACGCGACGTGCGCCGTCAGGTCACGCCATAGCCGGGTAGAGGCGAACGCCACCGCCCTATAGCATCGGATGCAAGGTGGCTGGGCGCACGGCGGTCTTCAGGGGAAATTTTGCGATGCACCAGACCAAAGTGACAACGACGGAGCTACCTCAAGAAAGCCTCTTGCGCGCACGCGTTGCGCAGAGCGACTTCCTGGACTGCTACCGTGTGACATCCGGTATGCCGCCTCGCCGTGCCGCTGAGGTTATAACGAGCTTTCCCGGCTGGGCCCGCTTTCTACTGACGCTACGTCGATGGGTGACGGCGCCCTTTGGCCTCTCCAACGATGGTCCTGAAGCGGACGATAAGATCGGCATCTTTCCGGTGGAGATCGAAAATGATCGCGAACTTATTGCGGGCTTCGACGACAAGCACCTGAACTTCCGCGTGTCGGTCCTCTCGTTGGAAAACAGCGTGTTTTTGGCGACATGGGTGCATCCGCACAATCTTGGTGGCAGGCTGTATCTTAAGGCGATACTGCCGTTTCACATCTTGATCGCGCGGGATGCTCTGAGGCGCGTGCATGCACTTAGCGCCTAAAAAGATGGCGCTGAACCCCGCTCGATTAAAGAGGTGATGCGCGTCAGGTGAAATCACCTGACGCGGAACTTTGTCGCCACCATCGCGCACCGTTGCGGTGGGCCGCGAAATGTCGGCTTCAAATGCCGG
>JBCBJZ010000010.1:0-43189 GCA_038522635.1 Pseudomonadota bacterium
GCTTCAGGCGATTCCACCTGAAGCGGATGAACGGCAAAACAAAAGCTTAGATGTCGGTTCCGCTTCAAGTTGAAGCGAACCGACTCTAAGTCGGGTGTGGGACGCGGACGAAGCGGCGAGCATCGCGGGGGCCGTCCTCGATGAACGCCAGATAAACGGCCCGTTAAAAACGAGTTCAGCCGCAGGGGTGTACCCCTTACTCACCCTGGTGAATTCCATCTCCCCGGCGTGATCCCAGGGCGCGGCGTACCAGGGTCGTCGCGCCCTTCACGCGCTTCCCCCGCCATCAGCCATCCGCGCGCACCAGCCGTCAGCTCATGCCTCGGCGGTTTAGCGCCTTGGCGCTTCAGCGCCCTCGGCAAGAGAGGCCAGAACGCACTTGGGGCAACACAGCACTTGGGGCAACACAGCACTTGGGGGCAGTTCCCCGCTCGGGGGCAGTGGCAGCTCAGCGCTTACCCAGCCGCAGCGACGCCCAACCCTTAAGATCAGTTCGGGCGTTTCGACAGAAACTCACGCGCCATCCGCTGCGCTTTCGCGATGTCCGCTTTCGACATCTCCGCGGCAATCTCGGTGCGGTAGTTGCGGGCCGCTTCGTTGCCCCGCAAAGCGGCGAGATTGAACCACTTGTGCGCGGTGATCAGGTCGACGTCGACGTCGCGACCGCTGGCGTAGACCATGCCCAACTGGAACAGAGCATCGGGTGATGCGGCCTGCGCCGTTTGCTCCATCATTGCCACCGTGGCGAACTCAATACGGGCCATTTGGCACTCCTTGCCGCCCGCGTGACCCTACCGTTGCGAAGGTCATACGGGCGCTTTACGCAACCCTTCGAAGCCTGGTCCCGCGGGCACCCGCGAAGCGCGTCTTGAAGGCGTGAACCTCACGTCGCCAACGTGTCAGCGACGGCTCCAGCCTGTCACCGCCGTGATGAAATCGCGTAAATATCAAGACGAAAGCGCCGCTCTTTTCTCGTAACTTTCTTGGTCAATTCAACTAACGCGCGGTTCAATTCAAGTCGTTCTGCTCACGCTGAGACAACAGGCAAGCGTCTCTTGAAGGTTTGCTTCACACGGCGCTAACCATGACGCACGAACGACCGTTCACGGCCTTAATGGAAGCCACAGGGCAAGCGCTGGATAAGGGTTGCCCCCAAAAAAGCGTAATGGCGCCGCGCTTGCCACTTGATCGCCCCGTTCTGCTGGCTATGGTGCTCTGCACAACCGGGAGGCCAACGCAACAGCGTCGCGTCAGGCCATGGGACAACACTCGGACTTGTCGGGGGACGTCAGATGTTCAAGCGGTGCGCCATTTTGGCGTTGGCTGCCTTTGCGCTTTGCGGCTGCGCGAACTCGGCGACGCGGATCAACGCGATCATGAGCGCGAATGCGGCTGAAGCGCCGCCGACCACCACGGGCGTCACGGACGAAGAACTCACGCGGAAGACGCTGGCGTCGAAGATGCTGGCTGCGATCGCGTTAGAGCGCGTGACGGGCGCCAAGCCTGACCCCTCGCGTCTCGCCGAAGTGTACTGAAGGTCGCCGCTGACCTTCCGGCTGACGGGCCGTTCCGGTCGCGAGCGGGTGGGGGGCGTATCAACGCCAGGCTCGATCAGAGCTTAAGCCGTGTATCAGCGACCAGCTTCGATCAGAGGCGTGCCGTCCTCTTTCCGGAAGTCTTCTGCGGCCAGCGCTGCGCGGTGGTCGGGCTTTAACAACGCCAGAACGGCCTCCGAGGGCCGGCATAGGCGTACGCCGAGCGGCGTGCACACGAGCGGGCGATTGACCAGAACGGGATGCGCCAGCATCGCCTCCATCAACGCTTCATCATCGACGTTCTCGTCCAACAGGCCGAGCTCAGCGGCAGGCGATTTCGTCTCGCGCAAGGCCGTTCGCGGGGTGAGGTCAGCGGCCGCGAACAAGCCCAGCAGTTGGGGGCGTGTCCAGCCCGTTTCCAGATAGGGAATGACGGACGGCTCGAGACCGGCCGCCCGCAGGATCGCAAGCGTGTTGCGCGATGTCCCACAGTCCGGGTTGTGGTGAATGACAACCTTCATCGCCCGTGCCCCCTCTATCCATCCATCCGGTCGTTGCTGCCGATCATCGCCAATCGGCATCGCTCACTCAGCCGGCACCTGTTCGCCTGCCTCGCGCGGGGCTGTCAGCAGCACGTTGCAGACCGCCCATGCGACCACCGCGCCGATCAGTTGCGCCACGATGAAGAGCGCGATGTGGTCGGGGCGAATGCCAGCGAAGGTGTCTGAAAACCCGCGCGCGATGGTGACGGCCGGGTTGGCGAATGAGGTCGACGCGGTAAACCAGTAAGCGGCGGTGATGTAGAGACCGACGGCCATCGGCACCGCGCTTTCGCGCGCGCGCAGCGTCGCCAAAATCGTGAACACGAGCCCGAACGTCGCCACCACTTCTGCGAACCATTGCGCACCCCCGGTGCGCTCCTTCGCCGAGAACTGCAGGATCGATAGGTCGAACATCGCGTGCGCGACCCACACACCGATGATCGCCCCTGCGATCTGGACGCCCACGAAAGCCAACGCCTCAGGGACCGCGATCTCGCGACGAAGCGCGAACACCAGCGTCACGGCCGGGTTGAAGTGCGCTCCTGAAATCGGGCCCAACATGGTGATCAACACCACCAGGATCGCCCCGGTCGGGATCGTATTGCCTAGCAGCGCAACCGCCACGTTCCCGCTTGCCAGTTGCTCCGCCATGATGCCGGAACCGACGACGGTGGCGAGCAGGAAGGCGGTGCCGATGAACTCGGCGAACAGGCGTTGTGCGGGCGTGTACGTCATCGACCTTGAGCCTTTGCGATCTCGCCGCGATGGTTGAGGTGCCTCACGGCGCGGCGCTTTCAGGTGAGCAAGCGATCTCATCCAACAGCGGGCGGCAAAGCGACGGCCGGCCACCGCAGCAGTCTTCCATGATGAAGCCCAGAAGGGCGCGGATCGCTTCGAAGTTGGCGAAGTAGCGAATGGTGCGGCCCTGGCGCTCGTTGCGCACCAAATCGGCGCTGAGCAGGACCGCCAAGTTGGCGGACATTGTGTTGGTGCGCACGCTGAGCGCGCTGCTCAATTCGCCAGCCAGCATGCCCTCGCGCCCCGCCTTCACGAGCAGGCGGAACACGTTAAGGCGAGTTTCCTGGCTGAGGGCGGCAAGGGCGCCGAGCGCGCTCAATGTTTCCATAGTTCATGAACTATTGAACTAAAGGGCGCCCGTCAAGCCGGCGCGCGCCTCGACTGGCGATACCCCAACCAAAGCGTCGCCCCGATCACCAACGCCATCAGCGGTAGCGCGGCGATGTTGATCGCAGCCCACCCGGCTTGATGCGACATGAAGCCCGCCGCTGCGGCCGCCGCAGCCGTCGCCCCGTAGACCGCGAAGTCATGGGCCGCCTGCACTTTCGCCTTCTCCTGCGGACTGTAGACCGAGGTCAAAAGCGTCGTGCCGCCAATGAACGTGAAGCTCCAACCCAGCCCCAACAAGGCTAGCCCCGCGAAAAAATTCTCAAACGCGATCCCCGCCAGATGCACCACAGCGCATAACGCCTGCAGCAGCGCACCCGTCGCGATGACCGGCAAGACGCCAAACCGCGTGATCAGATGGCCGGTGAAAAACGCCGGGGCGAACATGGCGACCACGTGCACCTGGATGACGCTGGCGCTATCGGCGAACCCAAAGCCACAGGCCAACATCGCCAGCGGGGATGAGGCCATGATGAGCGTCATGACCGCGTAGCCGAACATCGATGACGTCAGCGCGGTGATGAAACGCGGCTCGCGGATGATGACGCTGAGCGGGCGCCCTTTGCCCTCGCGCTCCTCGGCGCTGGGTTGCGGGATTTTCAAGCCCTGCACGATCACCAGCACCGCGGCCGAGAAAAGCGCAATCATTACATAGATGCCGGCAAAGGTGACAGGCGCCAGCCAGTTCAACGCATCCTTCGCGACCTGCGGGCCGAGCAGCCCGGCGACAAGACCGCCTGCCATCACGAGCGAGATCGCCTTGGGCTTGAAGGCCTCATCGGCAACTTCAGCGGCCGCGAAGCGAAAATACCAGGCGAAAGCCGCCGCCATGCCTTGGGCGAAGGCGCCCACGCAAAGCAGTGAGAAACTCTGCTGATAGATCGCTAGCGTCGAGACGAGCCCTGAGGCGATCCCGATCATCGCCCCGATCGAAAAGCCGCCGCGCCGGCCGATCCGCTTCATCAGGAACGAGGCGGGCACCGTGGTCGCCATGATGCCCAGATGCGTGAGGAAGACCGGAAGCGTCGCCCATTGCTTGTCGAGCGTCAGCAGCATGTGGCCGGCAAGCGGCGTGGTCGCGATGCCTGCGCTTTGCACGGACATGAAAGAGGCCTGGGCGATGGCGAGCAGCAGCACGGTACGCCGCGCGGGATCGGACCAAAACGTGGTGAGCGTCTTCAACGGGGCATCTCGCATGGGCGCGCGCACGGCCGGATGGCACGTGCTGGGAAGTGGTGAGCGGACCACGCACAACGTTCCGCACAGGACATCCTCAGCCCTGTGGCGAATCCACATGGTGGTTGAGGGAATGCGGCTTGACGTCACCGCCTTGCGTTGCATCGGCCGCACCAAGGGGGCTAACACGAAACCAGAGGTCGCGGCCATCGCGACGCGCGACGGGAGCCAGCATGCGAGCCAGCCTAGAGCAACGGGCGCAAAGTGTGGGTCGCCGGCTTAAACACTCACGCCTTGCCTTTGCGCCCAAAGTTGCTCTGCACTTTAAGACTAGATCATCTTTGGGCGATTTCGGGCTCACCTGTGGTGATCCCGATAAATCGCCCGATGATCTAGGACCCTGCAAGGGCGCGGACGCTGCGCCACTGAGGCGGCCGCAACGGTGGCTTACGACGTCGCTGCTCGGCGCGCTGGCTGCGGTTGCGCTGCTGCTCGCCGGCAGTTTCACGGCCGACGGCCAAACGCCCGATGAGCCCGACGCAACCGACGGCACATCGACCGCAACGGCCCCCTACCGCATCGCCATCTTCACCAGTTCCGATGCCGACGCCTGCTACACCCCGGGGCTTGTGAAGGCGATCCGTCAGTTCACGAGCGACTACGCGGCCGACGTCAACGCCAACGGTGGTATCCGCGGGCGGCCCCTCGCCCTGTCGCTGCGCGATGACCTCGATACGGCGGCGAACACGGTCAAGAACGTAGAAGCTGCACTGCGCGAACCCAACCTCATCGGCATGATCGGTGTCCCCAGTTCAACCCGCGGCAAGGCCGTTTTCGATGCGCTGGGCCTGCCGATCCGCGAAAGCCGGCTGCCGTTCATCACCGAGATTTCGCTCAACGGCATGTTCGCCGATCAGCCGCACGTCTTTACGCTCGCAAGCGCGGTCTCCAACGAAGTCGATCTGCTCCGCGCGTTCATCGCCGACAAAGGCTACACCCGACCCGCCTTCGTCGGCTTGCGTGACAACCTCTACGCCCGCGCGCTGGGAGACGGGCTTGCCGCAACGCCAACCGATGGGTTGAGCGCGCCCGTTGCCAAGGCGTCCGCGCTCGCCGTTGACCATCGGTTGAACATCCGCGGCTTCTCAGTCCCGAAAGCCCAAGCCGCACCGGTCATCGCCGACCTCAAGGCCAAGCGCGCCGATGTGCTTTTTCTCGGCATTCAAAGCTCAGCCGGCGAGCAGTTTCTGCGCCATATGTTGGCGGCCGATCTACAAATCCCGGTGTTCGTGGTCCTCGGCCGCATCTCGCGCATGATGCGCAACGCGAACACGCGCGCTTACGCGGCCCCGCTCTTCCAGTTCGCCTGGGATGGCGTGCCGAACGCCTTTAACGAGCGCTTGCGCCGCCGCATTTGGCGTTCGGGCGATCCCCAGCGGTGGATTTTCGAAGACTTGCCGGCCGCCCTCCCCGCCGATGAATGGCGCTTGCGGGGCTGCAAGACGAAACCGCCACGCACGCTACGCGTGCTCGATGACCGCAACCGCCGTGCGATCGGCCGTGGCGCCCAATACCGCGATATGCTGGCGCTGATGGTGCAGGCCGCCCGTGAAGCGCCGCCCGGCCTCGACGTGCTGGGTTTGCGCGCACACATCGCGAAGACGATCGCTGCCCATCGTAAGGGCGAACGGGTGCTGCACGGCTGGTGGCAGGACTGGTCGTTCACCCGCGCGCGCGCTTCCGCCGCCGACACCTTGATTATCACCCGGCCCGGCCCCGGCGGCGGCATCCGGCTTGCACCACGCCAATACGTACGCACGGGCCAGCGGCTGGAAGCGCGCTCGGTTGTCTATCTGAGCCTTGATCTGGAAGAGATCAGCCGCATCGACACCAACGACCGCAGTTTCGATGCGAGCTTTTATCTGTCCCTGCGCAGCGAAGATGAGCAGATCAACATCCGCTCGATCGAGTTCACCAACGCCTACCGCTCGCAAACGGGCGGCGGTACGCTGATCTCGGTTCGCGAAATCCATGACGGCGCGCGGGTCTCGAATTTTCCAGCCGGCGTGAAACTCTACCGGGTCGCCGGCAAATTCGTGTTCGAGCCAGAACTTGGCCAATACCCCTTCGACACCCAGCGCCTGTCGATCTCGTTTCAGCCTGCCACAACATCAAAGCCGTTTTTGATCCAGCCGCCGGCAAAGGGCGCGCTGGTCACGCAACCACGGCTCGATGGTTGGCGCGCGCGTGATGCCTATGTCGGTTCGGACCAGGACATCATCCCAACGCTCGACCGCTCGATCGTGAAAAAGCGCATCGTCCCCTTCTACAAGTTCAACAGCACGTGGGTCGTGCAGCGCATTGCCGTCGACTACTACCTGCGCGTGGTGATCCCGCTCGGGTTTATCCTGCTGATCACGTATTTCTCGGTGTTCCTGCGCGCGAGCCGCTTTGAATCGACCATGGGCATCCAGGTCACAGCCCTGCTGTCCGCGATCGCGCTCTATCTCGCGTTGCCCAAGGTCGATACCGACCAGGCGACGCTGTCGGACAAGATCTTCATGGCGACCTATGCAGCCGTCGCCTTGATGATCGGGTTATCGATCTTGAAAGATCACCGCGCGGTGGCGCGCTGGCGGAGCGCCCGCTGGCTGGTGAGCCTGGTGCAGATCGTGGTGTTCCCGGTGGCGGTGGTGACCATGCTGGGCGCGCTTCTGTTGGGTGCGCGGGGGCCGGAGGTCAGCTTGATGGGGGAACTCGCTGAGGTCTGGCGCAGCTTGCAAGGCGGGTGATCGTCCAACGGCCTTCCGCGATGTGCCAGAGACGTCTAGCCGGCAGACGTGCGGCCGGCGTACAGACCTCGGGTGCAGCCGTCTCGCTCACACATCCCGCCTGATGGCGGCGCAGGTGGTGAGCCCAACAGGGTTCGAACCTGTGACCTACTGATTAAAAGTCAGTTGCTCTACCAGCTGAGCTATGGGCCCTTCGCACCTGCGATGCAGCGCGGGTTTTGCCGGTTTCTGCGGAGCGTGTCAATGCGCGAAGGCGCGACACGTTTCCCTTACCGTGGCCGGCGACACCGCGCGTGGATCGAACTCAAAACTCTCCTTTGCCGGCCAACGCTGCCTTGGTCTCGCGCGCGAAATCCTCGAACTGCCCCGCCGCGATCGCTTCGCGCATGGCGGCCATCAACTGCTGGTAGAATACGGTGTTGGACCAGGAGAGCAGCATCGCGCCTAAGTATTCGCCACTGCGGATTAGGTGATGCAGGTAAGCGCGAGAATATTCGCGCGCCGCCGGGCACCGGCTGCGGGGATCGAGGGGGCGCAGGTCTTCGGCAAAACGTGCGTTCTTGAGGTTGATGCGGCCGGCCCATGTGAACGCCTGCCCGTGGCGCCCGGACCGCGTGGGCATCACGCAATCGAACATATCGATGCCACGCCGCACCGCTTCGATCAGATCATCGGGTGTGCCAACACCCATCAGGTAGCGCGGGCGATCGGCCGGCATCTGGGGCGTGAGCGCCTCAAGCGTTTCGAGCATCAGCTCTTGGCCCTCGCCCACGGCCAGGCCGCCCACCGCGTAGCCCGGGAAGTCGAGCGCCATCAGGCCCTCAAGCGATCTGGTGCGCAGGTCCGGATAAACGCCGCCCTGGACGATGCCGAAGAGCGCCTGATGCGGACCGCCCAAGCGCATGAAGGCGTCCTTGGAGCGCGCCGCCCAGCGCAAACTCAGTGCCGCTGAGCGCGCCGCTTCATCGTGGGTTGCGGGAAAGGGTGTGCACTCATCGAGTTGCATCTGGATGTCAGCGCCGAGCAGGCACTGGATCTCGATCGAACGCTCGGGCGAGAGCGCATGTTTCGTCCCATCGATGTGCGAGCGAAAGGTGACGCCGTCTTCGCTCATTTTGGTCAACGTCGAAAGCGACATCACCTGGTAGCCGCCTGAATCGGTAAGGATCGGCCCCGGCCATCGCATGAAGCTGTGCAGCCCTCCCAGGCGTGCCATGCGCTCAGCGCCCGGCCGCAACATCAAATGATAGGTGTTGCCCAGCACAATGTCGGCGCCGGCATCGCGGACCTGATCCACGTAGAGCGCCTTCACGGTGCCCGCTGTGCCCACCGGCATGAACGCGGGCGTACAGATTGCGCCACGACTGGTGGTGATGCTGCCAGCCCGCGCGGCCCCATCGCGGTGTTTCACCGTGAAGGCGAACGGGCTATCGGCCGTCGGTTGCACCATCATGATGGCGCCCTCGCGCGCTCGGCCTGCGCCAGACCTTGCTGGACACCTGAAGAGGGGAACAACAAGCACGCATCGCCGAAGGAATAGAACCGATACCGTGCCGCCATCGCGTGGGCGTAGGCATGCTGCATCGTCTCCAGACCTGCAAAGGCGCTCACGAGCATGAACAGCGTGGAACGCGGCAAGTGGAAGTTGGTCATGAAGGCATCCACCACGCGAAAGCGATAGCCGGGCTTGATGAAGAGCGCAGTCGGACCCTCAAAGGCACGCAACACGCCGGCCGCATCGCTCGCCGTTTCCAAAGAGCGCAGAGCGGTCGACCCGACGGCGACGACCCGTCCTCCCCGCGCGCGCACGTCATTCAAGGCGTCGCATGTCGTTTGGCTGACCTGCGCCCACTCGGGCTGCATGCTGTGATCCTCGACATCGTCGGCCGTGACCGGCAGGAACGTGCCCGCACCCACGTGCAGCGTCAGAAAATGGCATGCGATGTCGCGGGCCTTGAGCGCATCGAACAGGCGCGGCGTGAAGTGGAGCCCCGCAGTGGGTGCTGCCACGGAACCATCGTGACGTGCGTAGACGGTCTGGTAGCGCGTCGCATCCTCATCGCGCGCTGCGCGGCGGTTGGCAATGTAGGGTGGTAGTGGCATCGCACCGGTCACCCGCAGGCGCGCATCAAGGGCATCGCCGGATACATCGAAAGCCAACGTCAGGGCGCCGCCCTCGCCCTTGGAGTCGACGCGGGCGGTCAGACCCGGCGCGCCGGTCGGATCATCATCGGCGAAGACCAGCATGTCGCCCGCCTCCAGCTTGCGCGCAGGCCGCGCGAAGGCGCGCCATCGCTTGGCATCAACACGCTCGTAGAGATTGAGCCGGATGCGGGGACCTGGTGTGCTCATATCAGCGGGTTGGTCGGCGCTGGTCTGGCTCGGCGGCGCGCCTCGGTGGCGACGGCCTTCAAGGGCTGTTGGCAACACGCGGGTATCGTTGAAGACGAGCGCGTCCCCCGGCTGCAACCACCGCGGCAACGCGAGCACGGTGTCGTCTTCGAAGGCTGCGTCCGCGTCCGGCGTGCGACCCGGCGTCACGACCAACAGGCGCGAGGCATCGCGCGGCACGGCCGGCTCAAGCGCGATCAACGCTTCAGGCAATTCGAAATCGAAGCTGTTCGTTTTCATCGCGCCCTCTGTGGGCGATTGCGCTGCATCATCGGGCGGTCCATCGGGCTCACCCTAAGTCGACCAAAGATCATCAAATCTCAAGGGCAGAGCAACTTCGGGCACAAAAGCGAGGCGTTAAGTGTTTGAGCCGGTGGTTCGCACTTTGCGCCCGTTGCTCTAACGGCGTCCGCAACGCCTCGCCCACTCCTTGCGCAAGCCGCGCGCGACCTCGCCCGCAAGGATCTTGCCGCGCGAAATTTGTGCCGGCGTGAGATCGCGTCCGCGCGCAAGGACGCGCGGCGCCCGCTCCGCTTCCGCCCGCGCAACCTTGAGTTCCGGACAGGTCAACTCGCGCTGCCGCGCTTGTAGCGCAAACAAGCGGACGCCCGACGCATAAGCGCGAGGGCTTGCCGCCTCATGGACCCAGCGGCGATCGCGGCTGCGTTTGAGCGTTTCGAGTGTGCGCACCCGGCGGCGCACGCACGTGGGCGAATCATCGACGCAATCGAGACCCGCGCGGGTGTCGAGTTGCGGCGGTTTGGGCGGTGTGCACGAAGCGGCGGCGATCGCAAACATGAAAGCGCTCGTGAGCCTACAGAGCGCGACTGTACAGTCGTTGCCCCCGCGCACCCCGAAGCTTTGCCAGCGCTTGCTCACCTTTCGCCCCCTCGCCCCGTCAGCATGGCCAGCGCGGTTCGCCCGCGCAGCCCGCGCGCCGTCCAACCTGTCTGCCACGCTGCCCGCACGACACCCTTATGACAGAGAGTAAGGCGGCAACGCGGCAGTTATCCCCACGCGCGAAGTCGACGCTCGCAGTGCGCTCAGGGCGGCGCACGCCGGCCACACCGCTCGATCGTCGGATCGAGGGTGGACGCACCCTCAAGCCATGCGCTTCAATGCGGCCATCTCGTTTCGGCCAATCGCTAAGCTGAAGCCGCTCGGCGACAGGCTGCGATCGGCCCTCCCTCACGCACGTACGTTTCCCTGCAGAAAGGACTCAAGCCATGGCGCACGCCATCCAAGTGCATGAAGTCGGCGGACCCGACGTTCTCGCCTACGAAGAGGTAACCCTCGGCGCGCCCGGCCCCGGCGAAGTTAAACTGCGTCAACACGCCATCGGCCTCAACTACATCGACGTCTACTTCCGCACCGGCCTTTATCCGCAGCCCTCCACACCGTTCGTTCCGGGGATGGAAGGTGCGGGCGAAGTGATCGAAGTCGGTGAAGGCGTCAGCATCCTCAGCGTCGGTGATCGCGTGGCCTACGCCGGCACGCCTGGCGCTTACGCAAGCGAGCGGCTGATCCCGGCTGAGAAGGTCGTCAAACTGCCTGACACGATCAGCTATGAAACTGCGGCCGGCATGATGCTGCAGGGCATGACGGTGCGGTACCTGCTGCGCAAAACGTTTGACGTGGGCCCGGGGACCACGTGCCTGTTCCATGCGGCAGCAGGCGGCGTGGGCCTGATCGCCTGCCAGTGGGCTCGCCATCTCGGCGCCACGTTGATCGGTACGGCGGGAAACGCTGAAAAATGTGCGCTCGCCGCTGAGCATGGCGCGAGCCATGTCATCAATTACCGCGATGAAGATTTCGTCGAGCGGGTGAATGCGATCACGGACGGTGCCAAGTGCGATGTCGTCTACGATTCCATCGGCGCCGATACCTACCCCCACTCGCTCGACTGTTTGAAGCCGTTTGGGCTGTTCGTAACGTTCGGGAACGCGTCGGGCCCCATCACCGATTTCAACGTCGGGCTGCTTGCGCAAAAGGGTTCGCTGTTCATGACCCGCCCGACGCTGATGACCTACACGGCCAGACGCGAGGATCTTGTTGAGACCGCGCAGGACCTGTTCGACGTGGTCGCCAGCGGGGCGGTCAAGATCAACGTCAACCACACCTATCGGCTCAGCGATGCGGCCCAGGCGCACCGCGACCTTGAGGCCCGCAAGACCACGGGCTCGGTGATCTTCACACCTTGACCCTGCAAGCTAACCCCGGTGGCCGCCATCGACCTTCGCGGTCGGTGGCGATCCGGCGGGCAGGCAAAAATCGAAGTCGCAGCCAAGCGGCGCCTGCAGCACGTGCTCACGAAACAGCCGGTCATAGCCGCGATGGTTGCCCGATGAGCACGCCGTTAAGGCCGCCCGCCGCGCATCCAGCGTCGCCTCATCGACCAGCAAATCGAGGCGGCGCTCTTTAACCGACAGGCGGATGCGGTCGCCATCACGCACCAACGCGATGGGGCCGCCCGCCCCGGTATCGGGCGCCACATGCAGGATGATCGTACCGTAAGCAGTGCCGCTCATGCGGGCGTCTGACAGGCGGATCATGTCCTTAACGCCGGCTGCCAGCAGTTTCTTCGGTATGGGCAAGAAGCCCGCTTCGGGCATGCCGTGATCGGAGCGCGGCCCTGCGTTCTGCAGCACCAAGATGTCGTCGGCCGTCACGTCCAGATCGGGGTTGTCAAGCCGTGCGGCCATGTCGTCAAGCGAGGTGAAGACCACCGCGCGCGCTTCGCGTTCGAATAGGGCAGGCGTCGCCGCGGAGCGTTTGATGATCGCACCTTCAGGCGCGAGAGAGCCGAACAGCGCCACCAACCCTCCCTCAGGTTCAAACGGCGTCGCGCGCGCTGCGATCACGGCCCGGTCGACGTAGGCCTTTTCTTCGCCGGCCAGGCGTTCAGCCAACGTCTCCCCCGTGACGCTCAGGCAATCGGCGTGCAACACGTCCTTCAATTCCCGCAGCACCGCACCGATGCCCCCGGCTGCGAAAAAGTCCTCCATGTAATGCGTGTCACCGACGGGTTTCACCGCGGCCAGAACGGGCGTGCTGTCTGACCACGTGTTGAAGGCGGCGAGATCGAGGTTCAGCCCCGCGCGCCCGGCGATCGCGGCCAGGTGGATGACACCATTGGTCGAGCCGCCAAGCGCCAGCAACACGCGCGCGGCATTCTCGATCGATGCCTGGTTGATGATTTTGTCCGGCGTCAGATCGGAGCGTGCAAGCGCGACAGCCCGCGCGCCCGTCGCCTCGGCCGCCCGCAACCGGTCCGCGTGCACAGCCGGGATCGCCGCGGTGCCCGGCAACGTCATCCCCAAGGCTTCAGCGATCGCCGCCATCGTGCTCGCCGTCCCCATCACAGCGCAAGTCCCCGCCGTGGTCACCAGCCGGCTCTCGACCGCCTCGATTTGCGCATCATCGAGCGTGCCGGCGCGGTAACGCGTCCAGAACTTGCGGCAGTCGGTGCAGGCGCCCACGCGGTGCTCTTCGTAGCGCGATGTCATCTGCGGCCCGCCGATCAGTTGGATCGCCGGCTTGCCTGCGCTGATCGCCCCCATCAGTTGCGCGGGCACCGTCTTGTCGCATCCCCCCATCAGGACGACCGCATCCATGGGCTGGGCGCGGATCATCTCTTCGGTGTCCATCGCCATCAGGTTGCGGAACTTCATCGAATTGGGCGCGAGCGTGCTCTCGTGCAACGAAATGGTCGGAAACTCGAGCGCCAACCCACCGGCAGCCGCGATCCCGCGTTTGACCGCATCGAGCAGTTCGGGGAAGTGGCGATGGCACGGGTTGAAGCGCGAGTGGGTGTAGGCGATGCCCACCACCGGGCGGGCGAGTTCATCGCCGCTATAGCCCATCGATTTTGCGAAGGCGCGGCGCATGTAGATCGAGAAGTCGCGGTCGCCGTAGGTCTGGAGATCGCGCAAGAAGCCGCGCTCCGGGGCGGCGGTTTCGCGCGACGGCGATACGGCTTCAGGTTTCGCGCCTGGTTTCGCGCCAGCACCATTGTTGTCGTGATCTTGCCCCGTCTGATCTTGGCCCATGGCCGTGCCCCCTGTGTCCGTGAGTGCGTGCGCTGCTGGACCGTTTTGCCAGCAGCGTCCCTATCGCTTCGCGCCATGATTAACGCTTCATCAACGCCCGCACCGCAAGCCTATCATCAGGTGCCCTGCGCCGCGTGACCGGTAGGACTTGTCTGGGCCGGTACTGGGCAAACCGCATGGGTGAGATCGATGGCAGCGCACGCGAAACGCAAAGGCTCGCTTCAAGCGGTTGCGAATGACACCGGACGCACGGCCTACTGCGGCCCCTATGTCGTCTCCGCCATCACCGGCTACGCGATCAGCGCGTGCGAAGCTGCCATCCAGCGCTACCGCCAGGAGCAAGCGGCGAACCAGGTTACATCCACGCAAGGACATGATGGTTCAGACGTGATCGGTTCGACGGCGGAAGGTGCGACCCAAGGTGGCGGTGGCGTTGTGGGCACGCACGCCGATGAGGTCGCCGCAGCGTTGGCTTCATTCGGCTACGCCATGACGTTGCGTGAAGACTTCCAGCATTTGCCGCGACGCGAGCGACCGAGCCTCTGGGGCTGGATGCAGAAACCGCGCAACGCCTGGAGCTATTACGTCCTCGCCATTCACAAAGGCAAAGAAGGACATTGGATCGGCATTAAAGGTGTGAAGCTGTGCGATACCTTCACGCAAGGGTCCTGGACGTTTGTCTGCGATGGCCCGCATAAGGGCGCACGCATCATGGAAGTTTTCGAAGTCAAAAGAGCGCTGACGCTTTGACGTCACCCGCTGCACGGGATGCGCAAGTGTCGCGCATGTGTCTGCAGGACCGCGCAGCTTCTTGAAAAACGCTTAGCTGATCGGCTTGGCAGGATCGGGGACGCACATTTCCTGTTCGTCTGAGAAGATCTCACCTTTCGGGCAATCGATATCACAGGCGCACGCGAACGCGGTGCCCGCGGCGAACAGCCAGACAACGGTCGCAACCGTCAATCGCAAGCTCATTGTTCCCGATTTGAGCATAGCCAACATGGCTAACCTCCTCATTTTGAACAAAAATATGGGATGGCCTCCACGAAGGTCGGGGGAGATAGATTTCGAAGCCTTCCTCAAATCTAAAAAGTCGGCGCGCTCATGTCCACGGCATGAGGCGTCGCAGGCGGCGGCAAACAGGGGTTTATGGGTCAACCGCTTGAGGACACGATGCAACACATCGTCATCACGGGAACGGGACGGGCTGGCACCACCGTGCTGGTGCAATGCTTTACAGCGCTGGGAATGGATACCGGCTTCACCGCTGACGACGCCGAGAAACTTGATCCGGTGGCACGTGCAGGTCTGGAACTGAAGCTCAAAACACACCCCGAGCACGAGGTCATCAAGGCGCCAGCGCAAGCCGATCGTATCGCGGCCTTTTTGGCGCATGAGACCATCGACGTTGAAGCGGCGATTATTCCCGTGCGCGATCTCTTTTCCGCCGCGGAAAGCCGGCGCCATGTTTATCGCACGGCCAAAGCGTTAAACCGCAATCCGCTGCGCCAGCCTGGCGGCCTTTGGAAAACAAAGAACCCGGCTGAGCAAGAAGAGAAGCTGGCCCTACAGTTCTACGGCTGCTTGCAACCCTTCGTTGCAAAGGGGATTCCGGTGCATTTGCTCGACTTTCCCCGTTTCACGCTCGATGCCGCCTACCTTCACCACGCGCTGCGCCCCGTGTTTGCGCGTCGGGGGATCAGCGAAGACGATGTCGCCGCGGCGCTGCGGGACGTGGTGAAACCCGATCTGATCAACGATTTCCAGGCGCGCAGGACAGCGTCAGCCGCTGCAGAGACCTCGCCGGCGTCGCACACTGGTGCGCCTTGGCAGCGATGGGGTGATAGCCTCAAGGCGCTCAGGTTCTTCTAACCTGACGCCGCGGCTGACGGATGGGCCTCGTTTCTTCGCGAAGTGCCAAACGTGGGTTAGCAACCGGTACTTGGTGCACCGCTGTCCTTTGCGGCCGGCCAAACGCAGCGAACCAGCCACGGCCCTACCGCAAAGATGACCGACAGGACGGGCACGGCAAGCACCGAAAAGAACATCGCGTAAACCAGATAGCCGTGCAGGGTCTGGTTCAAGTCCCGCGTCATCCAAAGCAAGATGACGAACAGGCCGGCATGCCATACGAGCGCGGCCTTCAGCACCGCCCGCCACCGCCCCAAAGTCACGAGCAGCCCGAGCAACAAGGGAATACCTAAGAAGAGCCCGATGAAAAACGCTTCAGCGCTGGACGTCAGCAGCGGTTTGAAGAGATTGATCAGCGTATTGTAAAAGTCCGGCACGGGCATTCACTGGCTGTTGTGGTTCTCTCGCACCGTCTGAGCTTAGCACTGCAGCGTTGCGGTCAGCCTAATGGCGCGTGCGCGCCCGTTGCTCTTCACGACCTTTGCGGAGTGCCCCATGCGCGTGATCGATCTATCCCACACCCTCACCGCCGACCACCCGCGTTGGAAACCCGGCATCGCGATCAAAGGCGACGTTAGCGCGGGCGATCTGTTCCAGGTGACCACGCTCACCACCTCCTGCCACGCCTTCACGCACGTGGACGCCGGCCGTCATTTCTTTGCCGGCGCAGCGACGATCGAAGCAACGCCCCTTGAGGTCGTGGTCGGCCCCTGCAGCGTGATCGATTTGCGCGACGTCGAAGCCAACCAGGAGATCGGCCCTGAACTGCTGGCGGCCCGGTTTGAGGACTGGCGGGAGGGCGATTTCGCGCTGCTCTGCACGGGCTGGGATCGCCATCGCGCGATCGATGATCTGAACTTCTGGCGGGATGCGCCCTACCTGAGCCGCGCGGCGGCGGTCTGGCTGCGCGAGCGCGGCATCACCACGATCGCTTACGATTTCCCGCAGGATTACGTGATCCGCCTGCTGCTCGACGGCGAAGTGCGGCCCGGCCCCGAACACGTGACGCATGATGTGCTGCTGCGCGCCGGCGTGACCATGATCGAGTACGTCTGCAACGCGCACACCATCGCCGCGCCACGCGTGCTTTTGTCGGCCGCACCGTTGAAGGTCGACGGTGGTGATGGTGCGCCAGCGCGTGTCTACGCCCTGGAAGGCCCGTTGCCATCATTGGTTTGAGGAATGCAGCCCTTGGACGCCCGAGCGCGCTTAAACTTCGCGCGGGCGGTGTTCGATCGTCGTTCAATCGTCGCGGAACACGCGCTCACGCCGCTCGTGACGCTCCTGCGCCTCCAAGCTCAGCGTCGCAATGGGCCGAGCCTCAAGCCGCTTCACGCCGATCGGATCGCCGGTCGCATCGCAGTACCCGTAGCTGCCATCAGCGATACGACGCAGCGCTGAATCGATCTTCGCGACCAACTTGCGCTGCCGATCGCGTGCCCGCAGTTCTAACGCCCGGTCCGTCTCCGACGTGGCGCGATCGCCGATGTCAGCGTGCTGCGCCGACGCTTCGTGCAGGACGGTCAGCGTTTCGCGGTTTTGCCGGATGATGTCATCTTTCCACTGCTGCAGCTTGTTTCTGAAATAAAGCAACTGCAGCTCATTCATGAACGGCTCGTCTTCGCGCGGCGCGTAATCGGCCGGCAGCGCGATCGTCTTGGCCTTTGCCGGCTTGGTCGAACGGCTCCCAGCACGACGCGTGGGCGCCTTCATGCTGTCCCGGGACGTTGGCGCTTTTGCCATAACAGCCACATCGCCCTGTGTCTGCGATGCCGCAGCTGCCGCATCACCGTTTCTGCGGCGTGTGCCGCCCGTCTTCGTCGAAGCACCGCGTACGCGCGATTTGGCCGGACGTTGCACCACAAACCTCCCACTCGATTCACGTGATCGGGCCAGCCGATCATTCGGGGCGTTTTTTGCCCTCTGCGCGCACAGCACTTAGTTCCAAAGATGCGTAAACCACGTGTTCGGAAACGGCATCAAGGCACCCTGAACACGACAAAGGTCTAAGACCGTGTGCGCCGCCCGTATGGAGGCAGGTGACCGCAGCGTCAAGCAAAAGTCGCTTCAAATTTAATGACTTCGCCGGTGCCTTGGGATCTTCCTGAACAGCCTTCGGTCTGAAGGATGCAGCGCTGGCACCAAGACGGCATTTTCGAGACCGGCTTTCTCAGCAACTGAGCCACACACCCGCTCAGCGGGAATACGCGCGTTCGGCTGTGGGAAACTCGCGCAACGCGCGCATTTTCCTTTGCTTCCCGTTTACCGTGTATTTAGGCGGGGGCTGTAGCGTTCAATTGCAACCTTGAATTGCAAAACCTGCGCACAGCGATGTGCCGCGAACCCGATGGAGGCCAGACCAGAGCACGACGACGTCAGCAACTTCGTTTGTGGGGTATCGTCCGCCTGCACTCCCCACTCGGGTCTTCTCCCCACAGTCCACGCACTCTTGCACGCGTTCATGGACAGACCTAGCAACCGCGGACGATACCCCACATGGCGCTCTCCCATGCGCCCGGCGCCACCTCCTCTTCTCCCGGGGGGTGGCGCTTCCCGTTGGTCCTCGGTCATGCGGGCTTGCTGCCAGCGCGATGGCGCCGTTATGGTCCGCGCCATCATCCCTTGCAGCTTGAGAGCCCCATGAAGTTTGAAGGTACCTCCGCCTACGTCGCCACACAGGATCTAAAGGTGGCGGTCAACGCCGCGATCACCTTGCAGCGTCCGTTGCTGATCAAGGGTGAACCCGGAACGGGCAAGACCGTGCTGGCGATCGAAGTGGCCAAGGCGCTCGGCGTGCCATTGCTGGAGTGGCACATCAAATCGACCACGAAAGCGCAGCAGGGCCTTTACGAATACGATGCCGTCAGCCGGCTGCGCGACAGCCAACTCGGTGATGAACGCGTCCACGACATCGCGAACTACATCAAAAAGGGCAAGCTGTGGGAGGCGTTTGAAGCCGAGACCACGCCCGTGCTGCTGATCGATGAGATCGACAAGGCCGATATCGAGTTCCCGAACGACCTGCTGCAGGAACTCGATCGTATGGAGTTCTTCGTCTACGAGACCGGCGCGACGATCAGCGCACGCGCGCGCCCGCTGGTGATCATCACATCGAACAACGAAAAGGAGTTGCCGGACGCGTTCCTGCGCCGCTGCTTCTTCCACTACATCAAGTTTCCCGATCCCGAGACGATGCGAGCGATCGTGGAGGTGCACTACCCCGGGCTCAAGGCGCGGCTTGTATCCGAAGCGCTCAAGGTCTTCTACGACATGCGCGATGTGCCGGGCGTCAAGAAGAAGCCGTCAACGTCGGAGTTACTCGACTGGCTGAAGCTGCTGTTGAACGAAGACATCGACGCGGAGACGTTGCGCGAAGCCGATCCGCGCAAGCTGATCCCGCCGCTCCATGGCGCGCTGCTGAAGAACGAGCAGGACGTTCACCTGTTTGAGCGCTTGGCCTTCATGGCGCGCAGCAAGGCCTGAGCCTGCGGCAGGCGGGGCTGCGCGCTCTTCCTCGCCCCGCTTGTCGTCGCCTGTCGGGCTACCGCCACGACGCCCTTGAGAGCACGCGCGCGGCTATTCGGAGGCCGCCTTAAGCCTTTCAAGCGCCGCGCCGAGCCGCTCCACCGTGAGGTTGAATTCGACGCGCCGCTCGCGGTTTTCCTCAATCACCGCTTCCGGGGCTTTGGCCATGAACGCTTCGTTCGTAAGCTTGCCGTCGATTTTGGCGATCTCGGCTTGCGCCTTCTCGATCTCGCGCGCCAAGCGCGTGCGTTCAGCCGCCATGTCGATCAGCCCCTCAAGCGGCAGCGCCACGCTCGTTTCGCCGACCAGGAACTGCGCTGAACCCTTCGGTGCTGCCTTGGCAAACTTGAGATCATCGAGGCGCGCAAGCCGCGTTAGGATCGGCTCGTAACGCGTCGCGCGCTGCTGGACCGCTTTGTCCGCACTGACCAACACGAGCGGCACTTTGGCCCCCGCCGGCACCTTCATTTCATCGCGCACCGAGCGGACTTCCTCGACCAGCGCGATGACCCAGCCGATCTCCACGTCAGCCGCCTCATCTTGCAAACCTGCAAGGGTGGGCCACGTGCTCAACGCCAAGGGGGCTGCCCGCCCGTTGCCCGCTTCGCCCGTGCGCTGCCAAAGCTCTTCCGTCACAAACGGCATGAACGGGTGCAACAGCGCCAGCGTCTGGTCGAGCGTCCAGGCAACGCACGCGCGCGTCTCGCGCTTCGCCGCTTCATCATCGCCGTTCAGGATCGGCTTGATCAGTTCAAGATACCAATCGCAGAAGACGCCCCAGACGAACTGGTAGGTAGCCGCGGCCGCTTCGTTAAAGCGATAGCCCTCAAGTGCTGCGGTTACGCTGAGCGCGGTGCGCTCGGTCTCCCCGACGATCCAACGGTTCAACGTTTGCGTGACGGCGGCGGGATCAAAGGCTGCATCGCTGACCGCCTCGTTCATCTCGGCAAAGCGCGAGGCGTTCCAGAGCTTGGTTGCGAAGTTGCGATAGCCTTCGACCCGCGCGATCGACAGTTTCACATCGCGACCCTGGGCCGCCATGATCGCCAACGTAAAGCGCAGCGCATCCGCGCCGTAGGCCGCGATGCCATCGGGATAATCAGCCCGCGTCGCCTTGGTGATGCGCTTGGCGTCCGCCTTGTTGGTGAGTGAGCTCACGCGCTTTTCGATCAGCGTATCGCGTTCAACGCCTTCGATGATGTCGAGCGGGTTCATCACGTTCCCCTTCGACTTCGACATCTTCGCACCCTTCTCATCGCGCACCAGCGCGTGGATGTAGACGGTGTGGAAGGGGACTTCGCGCTTAAAGTGCAGGCCCATCATCATCATCCGGGCGACCCAGAAGAAAATGATGTCAAATCCGGTGACGAGAACATCGGTCTTGTAGTGGCGTTTCAGGATGTCGGTGTCGTCCGGCCAACCGAGCGTCGAAAACGGCCACAGCGCGGAGGAGAACCATGTGTCAAGCACATCTTCATCGCGCGTCAGGGTACGCGTTTCGCCGTAGTGGGCCTGCGCCATCGAAACAGCTTCAGCTTCATCGAAGGCCACGAAAATTTCGCCATCAGGCCCGTACCACGCCGGGATGCGGTGACCCCACCAGAGCTGGCGTGAAATGCACCAGGGCTGAATGTTGCGCATCCACTCGAAGTAGGTCTTCTCCCAGACCTTGGGGACGAACGTCGTCTCGCCGCTCTCGACCGCTTCGATCGCAGGCTTCGCGAGGGTGGCCGCATCGCAGAACCACTGGTCGGTCAGCATGGGCTCGATGACCACGCCGGAGCGATCACCGAACGGCTGCATGATCAGTTTCTTTTCAACACCGATCATCAAGCCATCGGCATCGATATCAGCGACAACGCGCTTGCGCGCTTCGAACCGGTCGAGCCCGCGGTAAGCGTCCGGCACGAGGTTGATCGCATCAACGGCGGCGGCATCAGGCGTCCCGCCGGCTTCAACGAGGGCTGCCGCTTTCGCCGCTTCATCGGCGTAGGCATCACCATCGACGCGCATGGCGGCGACATCGTCCATCAAACGGTACATGGGAATAGCGTTGCGACGGGCGACCGCGTAGTCGTTGAAGTCGTGCGCACCTGTGATTTTGACCGCGCCAGAGCCAAAGGCTGGATCGGGGTATTCATCCGTGATGATCGGGATCAGCCGACGTTGCGCTTTAGGCCCAACCGGGATCTCGCAAAGCTTGCCGACGATCGGCGCGTAACGCGTATCATCGGGATGCACCGCGACGGCGCCGTCGCCCAGCATCGTCTCGGGCCTTGTGGTTGCGATCGAGATGTAGTCGCGGGTTTCGCGCAGGATCACGTCACCGGCTTCGTTCTTCTCGACGTACTCGTAGGTTTCGCCGCCCGCCAGCGGGTACTTGAAATGCCACATGTGGCCGTCGACTTCGCCGTTCTCGACCTCAAGATCGGAAATGGCGGTCTGGAATTTCGGGTCCCAGTTGACGAGCCGCTTGTCCTTATAGATCAGCCCTTCGCGGTAAAGTTCGACGGACACGCGCAGCACCGCCCGCGAGAGACCCTCGTCCATGGTGAAGCGCTCGCGCGACCAGTCGCACGATGCACCGAGCCGACGGAGCTGCCCACCGATGGTGCCTCCGCTCTCCTCTTTCCAGCGCCACACGCGTTCTAGGAAAGCGTCACGCCCCATGGCGCGGCGGTCTGGCTCCTGGCGATCCGCCAGTTGCCGCTCGACGACCATTTGCGTGGCGATGCCCGCATGGTCCATGCCAGGCTGCCACAGCACGTCGCACCCGCGCATGCGTTCAAAGCGGCACAGGATATCCTGCAGCGTGTTGTTGAGCGCATGCCCCATGTGCAGCGAACCGGTGACGTTGGGCGGCGGGATCACGATCGTATAGGGGGTGGCGTCAGCTTCACGACGTTCCGGCCGAGCGACGGCGAACGCGTCGGCGTGCTCCCACAGGGCTGCGATGCGCGGCTCGATGGCGGCGGGCTGGTAGGTTTTTTCAAGCATGGGAACCGGTGTTCGGGGTTGCTGCGCGGTCAGGCGGGCGTGGTACGCGCGGGGCGAAGGGCCGTCAACCGCCGCTGGCTGTGCGCAGGAGTGGCGTCACGGCGGCACGCGATGGCGCCACGCGGGCCATGTCGCGTGGGCATGCGGTCACGCAAGACACGTGTGTCGGGCTTCGACGGGTTGCCAACCGTCGTTCGCGCATGCCTCAGGAGCGCGGCGTTCCAGGCCGCGCACCGATCATGGAACACCACCAGCACGCCGTTAGAGTTGATCCGTGCATCCCCCGGGGAGGGCAGAGGCAGCGCTTCAGTGCGCTTTGCCAGTGCCGTTGGTGCGCTGAGCACCCTCAGCCAATTCCACCCGCAACGCCTTCTCCACGATGCGCGGCATGTTGGCATCGAGCCATTCGCGCAGCATCGGGCGAAGCAGCTCGGCAACGGCATCTTCAAGCGAGCGGCTGGCAGGTTCGGGCAAACGCGGGCCACCGGGCGCATCGGGTGCCAAGACTTCCTGGCCGACGTTCGTGGGCGCTAGCGCGCGCGAAGCATCCGGCGTTGCGTCGATAGCAGGAGCAGGCGCTTCCGCTTGCGTGGGCGCTTGTGGTTCTTGTGCCGGCGCCGTTGAAGCAGGCGCATCGGCGGGCTCAGCCGCAGCGCTAGCGGCGCCTTCGTGATCGGAATCGCCGATCGCGGCATCCTCGGCGTTGAAGTCGCCTAAGTCCGATGCGGGCGCAGGCCCCAGCGCATCAACCTGCGGCTCGTGACCGATCGCCGCCCGGCCGGCACCGAAAGCCGCGTTAGCGGACTGAGCCACGCTGGCGAGCGTTGCGGGCTCCGCCGCAAACGGCATCGTCGTTTCATCGTTCGCCGCGGTCGAAGCGATGACCGTGGGACCTGGCGCGGCTTTCTCGTCGGCAGATACCGGCGCGCCAAGGGCCGCCATGGCGTTCGCGTCGCCGGGCGTTGAAGCTGAAAACGTGCTGGCTTCGGTCAGAGCACGAAGCGAAGACGTCAGACCATGGGTGGGCTCCTCGGCCGAATGGGCCTCAGCCGCGACCGTCGGTTCGGCGAGTGAGGGTCCATCGAGCGCTTCCGACCCGTTGAGCCCAGCAGGCGCTACCGACAGCGCGTCAGACGTGTCCGTTGCAGCGGCAATCAGGCGGTCGAATGCGCCGTTCGATGCATCGGCGGCATCATCGGGCCCAGCGGCCGCATCCTCAGCCGGGGTCATGTCAGCGCGTGGCGCAGGATCACTTGTCGCGGCGATCAAAGACGGACCAGCAAGCGATGGCGACGCGCTGAAGACCGGCGCGCCCGCACCGTTGAAGGCGCCGCCCTCCTCGCTCGGCGCAGCGGGGGCCAGCGTGGGAGCAGGCGCCGGTGGCGCAGGTTCGGCCGCCTGTTGGCTTTTCAGCAAATCTTCAAACGGACGCAAGCCCGTTGGTGCTGGCGCTTCCGCCGCGGGCGCCTTCGGGGCCGATGCGGCAGCAACGGGCGCCGCTGGCATGTCCTTGATGAGATCCATCAGGTCACCCATTCCACCAGTGGGGCCGCCAGTGCGGTCACCAGCCGGGCCGCCAGGAGCACCGAGCGGATCGTTGGCCGATGCCGCTGGCAACGCGTTACCCACGCTCGGCAATCCGCCAGCTTTCGCCTGAGGTTCGGCGGCGACCTGCACAGGTTCGCCTTGCGCCACATCGGGCGATGCGGCGTCATGCGCCGCAGGTTCCATCGGTGCACTGCGTGCCGGGGCCGCGGCGGCCGGCTCGTCTGAAATCATCCGCCTGATCGACGACAGGATGTCGTCCATGCTGGGATCTTGTGCCTTTTCAGCTCCGCTCATCGGATCTCACCTTGTTCGCCGCCCCATACGCCGCACGTTCGCCTGAACCGGCCCAGACCGGTCTTGACCAGCCCTGAACGCCGGTTAGGCCATCGGTGCCGCTTGGGCCATCGGCACATGAGACCTGCTTGCGCGCCGCACGCAATTGGTTCTTCACACATGCCATTCACGCTTGCCGGGCCCGCTAAACCCTTCACGCGGTGGTACAATGGAAGCGGAGGGGCTTCAACCGCAGCCCGCGCCCGCCCACAGGTGTTCACGCCCTCCACGCGAACATCCCGCCGTTCACCCCAGGGTTAGACGCATTTGAAGGCAAAGCCATGGCAAAACGCAGGAGGCGGTCCGTGGCAAGCCGTTGATTTCAGATTGAAACACCTGTTCGGCTGTCAGCTAGGCCGTATGAGGACCGCGACACGCTTACGTTCACTGACCCGCGCGCCTCGCGTGGCGTCTATCGCCTGACGCTACTTGTGTGACCGGCGCTTGTGGCGATAGGGCCGATGATCGGCGTGGTGGCGACGACCGTGCGTGCCCCAAAGGTCCAAGTATTCGTGCTTGCCGTCCTTATGCGTGATGCTGAGACCCCACCACTTCTTGCGGATCTCAAAATAGTGCACCTGCGGGTCATAGACCTTCTTGCTGACGTGCAGTTCCTGCACGCTTAGGCGGCCGATCGCTGACAGCAGATTGTAGGACGCCACCACCAGATTGCGCTGGGTGGTCACGAGGCTCACACGCGAATTGAGCAACTCAAGCTGGGCGTTCAACACATCGAGCAAGGTCCGCTGGCCTACGCGCTCTTCTTCGCGCACACCGGTCAACGCGATCTGGTTGGCCTGCACCTGCGAGCGGTCTGTGCGCAGTTGCGCCCGCGACGCGCGCAGTTGAGACCATGCGCTGATGACGTTGGCCTTCACCTCGTTGCGGATCCGCTGGATTTCCTGGATCAGCGCCACATGGTTGTGTTTCGCCTGACGCACGCGGGCGGACACTTCGCCACGCTGGTAGAGCGGGATATCGATCCGACCCGTCAACCGCGCCGTCTGCTGGCGATCGACGAAACGTGAGGGGTCGAAGCGCTTTTGGAACTGGCCCTGCAGCTCGATCGTAGGGTTCAGCTCGGCGCGGATGCGTGCCACCGTAAAGCGCCCAGCCTGCTCCTGGAATTGCGCGGTGCGCACCAGCGGGTTCTCTTTCAGCGCGATGTGGATCGCGCGGTGCAGCCCGGGTGGCAACAGCCGGCGGTGCGGTCTCGGCTCGTGCAAGCGCCCGGGCTTGCTGCCGATCACCTGCTCGTAGACCGCGCGGGACGATCTTAGGTTGGCGCGCGCCAGATCGAGCGCGGAGACGGCGGCCGCCTGCCGTGCTTGGGCTTGTGCCACGTCCGTTCGGGTGACTTCGCCAACCGAAAAGCGATCGCGTGTGGCGCGTAACTCCCGCGACAACACGCGCACGTTGTTTTCTTGCAGCCGCACAATCGCCTGGTCGCGGACAACGTCCATGTAGGCTGTGACCGCTGACAGCAGTACCTGTTGTTCGACGTTACGCAGCGTCGCCCGTCCCGCCCGGACATTCGCTTCGCTCTCGCGGATCGCGTTCGGGGTGCGAAAGCCAGTGAAGAGCGGCTGCGAGAAATTCACCTCATAGCCACGCGGATAGATCGTGCCGTCGCTGGGCGATGGCGGCCGCGTTTCGGTGTTGACCACGTTGACGTCGGCGGAGCCGCGCACAAGGGGGCGAAAGCCCGATTTGGCCTGGGCGACGCCCTCATCCGTGGCCCGCAGGCGTGCACGCTGGGCATCCAGTTGCGGGTTGTGCTTGTAGGCGGCTGCCAGCGCTTGATTGAGCGTCTCAGCCGCTGCCGGCGTGCCAATGGCGGCAGCCAGGGTCAGCGCTGTCAGCCCGAGGCTGACCCGACGGGCCACCCCGTCTGCCGTCCTTGCATTCTTCCGCCGTGCTGCCTGTCCCGCCCCGCCGCCGTCGGGTTCGCCCCACGTTGCCATGCACGATGTGTCCTGTATCTGCCGCAGTTGCCCGCGCCCGCATCTGCATTGCCGCGTAGCGCGATTCTTTATCCACAGCAGGTACTGGCCCGTGTGCACACGCGTGGATAAGGCCTCCACTTGTATCCACATGAACGACTTTGACACTGACTTTTTGGCTATGCTTCAAGCGGTTAACCACCTAGCGTTGCTGAGCGCACACAGTTAACGACTTGTTAATAAGTTGCAGTGACTGGGGAAAAGTTCAGCGCCATCGCGGGCTTGCGCACGTGATCATCCAGCGCCCTGCAACCTGAGCGGGCGCCGATCGACCTTGTCCTTGTAAGGAAAATGGAGGCCACGCCCGGAATCGAACCGGGGTACACGGATTTGCAATCCGTTGCGTCACCACTCCGCCACGTGGCCATCCTGGGGTCGTGCCACGCCGGGGTTTAAGCGCAAAGGCCTAAAGCCGCGGCTTCACGAAAAACGGTTCTGCGTGAAAGCAGGGCCGAAGTCTAAACCATTGTTTTGGCGATCATCGTCCCCATCGGGCGGTTGCACCTGATGCGGACGAACGCCAAACGTTCACGGCGGCGTGAACGCCCTAGCGATAGCAACTGCCGTGCCAGGGGACAAGATCGGTTCAGGGTCGGTTGGGACTGACTGACATGAGGTGAGCAAGCCGGTTGGCCGCCTGCTCTTGTCAACGACACCACCCCAAACCAAGGCGCGCAGCAATGCTGGGTCAGGCGGGCGATGTCAAGCGGCGGCAACGCTCTTTGCGTCGCAGCCTGTTGGCGCCAACCGCTCGGCGGCTCAGCTTCAAAGGTTGCGACCGGGCTCGGCCTTGATGAGGTCCCAGGCGACGTTGATCTGCTTGATGCGTTGATCGCGACGCGCGTGATCCTTGCGACCGCGTGCGTGGTCGGGATGCCAGCTCATCCGCAGCGCCTCCACGACCCGTTTGAGCGCCTTGTCACTCACATGCGGATTGACGCCGAGAATGGCGTAGGCGTCGTCGGCGGTTTCCGGCATCCGCACGTCGTCCTCGGTCGGGATCGATGCGGCGGCACTGGCGGCAATGGCCGACAGGCGCCGGTAGTCCTGTTCGAGGGCATCGAGCGCCGCACAATCGGCGCTAAGCGTTTCAGGGCCGGCATCGCCGCGCGCATGCACCGCATCGAAGCGTTCGCTCAGCGTTGCGAGTTCGCGCAGCAGCACATCCCGCAGGGCGGGCGCAGCCTTGAGGTGCTTGACCGCCCGCAAGGCGTCGGTCCGGGCGCGCCGTGCCGCTTTGAGCTGTAGACGTAGATCAGCGAAGCTGCGCGGGCGGTTGCCTGTGTCCGGAGCAACCTCCTGCGGATCGGTGGGGGCTGAGGCGCGGTTCGAGGCGCTCCCCTCGTCACGACCACCCACGCCAGCGTTGGCGCGCGGAGCACGCGCCATCCATCCCTTGAGGACGCTTAGCGGCGCGAACGGCAAGCGCCAACGGCTCAGGGCGTGCGCACGCCACCGCGAGGCCAACCCTTCACCGCGCGCAAGCCCAACAACCTGCAGCCTGTGGCGCCAACCAAACCATCCACCGGCCGCAGCCAGCGCCAGGCCGAGCGCGCCCATCATCATCATGAAGGCGGTGCCAGCGTAAGGGTTGGCATCGCGTCCCCCCGCTGCCGGCCGCACCACCGTAACCTTGCGCCAGCGGTTGGCACGTCCGCCTAGGCCCGCGACCTGCTCCTCCACGTCGCCCGGCTGCGCGATGTAGGCAGGATCAATCTCAGGCAAGTGCCCGGCTGGGTAAACATCCTGTTCCAACCCATGACCGCGCGCGTCCTGATCGGTGCTCTGCTGTGCCACGTTTGCCGGCTTGGGTGGGCCCAACGGCGTGGCGGGCTGCGGCGCGGATCGGGCAAGCGGGATCTCGCGTTCATCGTTCTCGCTCACGAACCGCGCTTTTGCCGCGGCCAGCGGTGCAAACCCGGCGGGAAACCGCACCACATGATCAGCCGTGCGGAAGCGCCAACGGGGAAGGCACCCGCGCGCCTTGCTCCGTTTTGTGGTGACGCGCACGATCGCACGGCTGCGCCAGCACGCGTATTCGACAACGGCGCGTTTTGCCCCGTAAGCGCGATGCAGGCGTCCATCTTCGACCCAGGTCAGTCGCCCCCGGCGTTTCGACAGCCGCAGCGCCTGCGCGGCAGCCACGATGGACAGCCAGGATGTTCGCCCCTTGCCACAACGTACTTTGAAGCGGTGGACCAGGCTGGTGGTGCAACGCTTTCCAGCCCGGTCACGGCAGCTCGTGAAGCTACGCCGCACGCGTTTGCCGGCGATCCGATAGCGTTGTTTGATGCCAGGGGTGAGTTGGGGATGTCCGTTCACCATTTTGCAGTGGAACGGCATATCGATGCGGTTGCCCGCGTGGACAGGCGTCGCCATCACCGCGACCAACACCGGCATCCCCACCAGCGTCAGCGCGACGGGCATCACGCCCCCCCCATGGTCGACCCAGCGCATCACGTGCATACCCCTATGCTGGACGTCACGGGTAAGCGCGTTGCAACCGGCACCACCGCATCATCGATGCGCAACCCAACAGCGTGGCCCGCTGTGGTTTGCGCTCAAGCGATGGCCGCAAGACCGGTTACCCCGGAGGCTTCCCGCCTTTGTCCCCGTCATCCCACCGATCGAGGTCAAAGCTTTGGCCGCCCATGGCCGCCGTTCAGCCAAATCCGTCGTGTTGGACAGCATTTGTAAAAACGGCTCGGCACTTTGGCCATGGACGGGGATAAGCCGTCAGAACAATCGGGCGAAATCCGGGCGATTTGCTCCATTTGGGCGAAGCGGGACACGTCGATGTGCAAAAACAACCGCGAGCGGGTCGTCGCGCCCCTTGCCAAGCGGGCAGCGCGTGCGCCACACAGGGCGCGCTCTCCGCCTTTTGCTGTTGAAGGACGCCGCATGACGACCGCGCTTGAACAACGCACGAACATGGTCGATTCACAGATCCGACCGAGCGATGTCACCGACAGCCGCATCATCGCCGCCATGAGCGCGGTGCCACGCGAACAATTCGTCCCCTCCGCGTTGCGCACCCTTGCCTATGCGGACCAGGACCTCCAGGTGATCGCGCGTGATGGCAAACGTCCCGCCCGCTACCTGCTGGCGCCCCGCACCTTCGCGAAGATGCTCCAGGCGGCTGAAATCGACAGCGGCGACATCGTCCTCGATGTGGGTGCCGCGACCGGTTATTCGACAGCCGTGATGGCGCGCATCGCGCAGACCGTGGTGGGCCTTGAAGAGGACGAGCGTCACGTCAGCCAGGCGACGAAGGCGCTCAACACCCACAGCATCGACAACGCCGTGGTCGAGCAGGGCTCACTTACCGCTGGCGTCGCAGCCGAGGGGCCGTTCGATGCCATTTTGCTCGAAGGAGCGGTGGACCTGATCCCCGATGCGTTGCTGGATCAGCTCAAGGACGGCGGGCGGCTCGTTGCCATCTTGGAAGAAGGCGAGGTCGGGCGCGGCGTGGTGGTGAAGCGGTCCGGCACATCGTTTGACCGGCGGGTGGTGTTCGATGCGACCGGACCGGCGTTGCCCGGGTTCCAGCGGGTGGCCGCGTTCGAGCTGTAGCGGACTTTGGCCGGTCGTCCTTGGGTGCGCCCTACCCGCTTGGCGTGCATCGGCCCCCGCGAAACAACCCTTTACCTTTCGTTTAGCGAATCAGCCTGGAATGCGAGCTGTGATCACGCAAACGGGTGGGTTCGGCCGTGTCAGCTTCGCGTCATTCATCAGCGCTCTGCGCCCAGGTGCGGGCCAAGATAATGGCCCAGCCATCGGCCCAGCCGGCCGCGCCGCCTGACGTTCGTCATGCGTCGAGTGGGTCGGGCTCGTTGGCGGCCGCCTTGCTCGGATGCGTGAGCGCCGTGGCGCTGCTGAGCTGCACCGTAAACGTTGGGCCTGCACGCGCCGACACGCTGCGCCAGGCGCTGGCTGCAGCCTACCGCACAAACCCGCGGCTCGACGCTGAGCGCGCCCGCCTGCGCGCAAGCGATGAAGAGGTGCCGCGCGCCAAAGCCGGATGGCGCCCCCGCATCGACGGTTCGGCCGACTTCGGGCAAGAGAAGCGCCGCAGCAAACCCGCATCTTCGAACGATGGCAGCGGACGGCCCTGGGGCTATCAGGTGCGGCTGTCACAGCCCGTCTTCCGTGGCTTTAGAACTGTCAACGGCGTGGCTGCCGCCGAAGCGCAAGTGCGCGTCAGCCGCGAGAACCTGCGTCTGGTCGAGCAGCAAACGCTGTTGGCCGCCGCCACCGCCTACATGGACGTGCTGCGGGACCGCCGCCTGGTCCGCCTGCAGCGCAACAACGTGGCCGTGCTGAGCCGCGAACTCGATGCCGCGGTGGCACGCCGCAACGCCCGTGAGATCACCCGGACCGATGTCGCCCAAGCGCGCGCGCGCCGGGCGCGTGCGATCTCCGATCTCGACAGCGCGCGCGCTGCCCTGCGCACCAGCCGTGCGGTCTATAAGCAGATCATCGGGCACGCGCCGCGCAACCTGCACAGCCCCTACCTGAAGGCATCGCTCATCCCCCGCACCCTGCGGCGCGCGCTGCACATCGCGCTCAACGAAAGCCCCAACGTGGTGTCCGCCAAGTACCGCGAACAAGAAGCACGCCATCAGGTCGCTCTGGTGCGCGGGGAACTGCTGCCCGAGGTCAACCTGGAAGCGACCTACGGCCGCCGGTTCGACGTGACCGGGACCGTGAATGACCAGGATGAGACGCGTGTCTCTGGCCGCATCAACGTGCCGTTCTACCGCGGCGGCGAGGTTCACGCGCGCGTGCGCCAGGCCAAGCACCGCCACGTGACGCGGCTGCAGCAGATCGAGCAGGCACGCACGGAGACGCGGACCCAACTGATCAGCGCATGGTCACGATTGAAGGCAGCGCGTTCACGGCTGCGCTCTGACCGTATGCAGGTTTCCGCCAACCGTACGGCGCTTGATGGCGTGCGCCTTGAGGAGAAAGTGGGCCAACGCACCCTGCTCGATCTTCTCAACGCCCAGCAGGAATTGCTGAGCGCCGAGATCGCGCTGGTGCGCACACGGCGCGAGGTGGTGGTCGCTGCCTACACGCTACTGGGCGCCATGGGGCGGTTGAACGCGCAAGAACTCGCCTTGATGTCCCAGGTCTACGACCCGGCGGAGCACTACCACCAGGTGCGGCGCAAGTGGTTTGGCTTACGCATCACACGTCCCGACGGCCGCCACGCTGACGTGGAGGTCTGGGATGACCGGGAGCACGGGCCAGGCTCACTCAAGTGAGCTTTTGTTGGCCGTGAGCTCAGCTCGCCGTGCGCCGCAGCGTCATCACGGATGACACCAGGATGCCGGACAACAGGCCGATCAGCGTGCCTGACAAAAAGCCGACGCCCAGGTCGGCCAGTCCGACGATGGCGTAGGCTGCGATCAGGGATGATGCAATCGCCAACCCGATGCAGGCCGGTGTATTGACCGCAAACGGTGGCGGCGTTGCGCCGGCGATGTCGGCCATGCCAGCTTCAAGCGAAGCGCGCAACGGGTTCACGAGGAAGCCCGGCAGCACGCCGCACAGCGTCGCCCAAAACCAATGGCTGAGGCCCATCCCACCGAGCAGCGCACCAACTATGGCACCGCCCAGCGCGCCCGCACCCAGCGTGGTCATCAAAATCGGCGTGATCGAAAACGGTGGCGTGCGCATGTCGGGGTCCTGCCTTCAAGACTGATCGTTGGCGCGGTGCATCGATCATCTAGTTGATATTGTCAACGCTCAAAACGCTTGAACTTGATCCGGCTTGGTTCCACCGATGCATCACCCAGCCGCCGCTTCTTGTCCTCCTCGTAGGCGGCGAAGTTGCCTTCAAACCACTCTACATGGCTGTCGCCCTCGAAGGCCAGGATGTGCGTGGCCAGACGATCGAGGAAGAAACGATCGTGGCTGATCACCACGGCGCATCCGGCAAAATCCTCCAGGGCGCTCTCGAGTGCGGACAGCGTCTCGGTATCAAGGTCGTTGGTCGGCTCATCGAGCAGCAGCAGGTTGGCGCCCTTCTTGAGCATTTTGGCCAGGTGGACGCGGTTGCGTTCGCCCCCTGAAAGCATGTCGACCTTCTTTTGCTGGTCGCCGCCTTTGAAATTGAACCAGCTCACATAGGCGCGCGAGGGCACCTCACGTTTGCCAAGCGCGATGACGTCGTTGCCATCGGAAATCTCTTCCCAAACCGTTTTCTTGGCATCGAGATGATCGCGGCTTTGGTCGACGTAGCCGAGGTCCACCGTCTCACCGATGCGGATGTCGCCGTTGTCAGGGTCCTCCTGCCCGGTGATCATCCGAAACAGCGTGGTCTTGCCCGCACCGTTCGGGCCGATCACCCCGACGATCCCGCCCGGCGGCAGATCGAACGACAGATCATCGATCAACAAGCGCTCGCCAAACGCCTTCGTGAGGTTGTCAGCATCGATCACCACATCGCCCAAACGCTGCGCGGTGGGGATCACGATCTGCGCGCGGTTGAGGTCCTGCCGGCCGGCCTCTTCGGCGAGCTTCTCATAGGCTTGAATGCGCGCCTTAGACTTCGCCTGGCGCGCGCGCGGGCTTGACTGGATCCACTCCAGTTCACGTTTGAGCGCGCGCGACTTTGCCTCTTCCTGCCCCTTCTCAACCTCAAGGCGCTTGGCCTTCTGCTCAAGCCAGCTTGAGTAATTGCCGTTGTAAGGCACGCCCTGCCCACGATCGAGTTCCAGCGTCCACGCAGTGATGTTGTCGAGGAAATAGCGGTCGTGGGTCACCATAATGATGCAGCCGGCATAATCGCGCAGGTAACGCTCAAGCCATGCGACGGTTTCGGCATCAAGGTGGTTGGTGGGTTCGTCCAGCAGCAGGATGTCAGGCTTGGCAAGCAGCAGCCGGGTTAGCGCGACACGACGTTTTTCCCCGCCGGACAGGTTGTCAACGCTCGCATCGGACGGCGGGCAGCGCAGCGCATCGAGCGCCTGCTCGACCTGGGCATCAAGGTCCCAAAGATTGTCGGCATCGATGGCATCTTGCAGCGTTGCCATCTCATCGGCCGTCTCCTCGGAGTAGTTCGCCGCCAGTTCGTTGAAGCGGTCGACCATCGCCTTTTTCGCCGCCACGCCCTCCATCGCATTGCCGAGCACATCTTTCTCGGGATCGAGCTGGGGCTCCTGCGCGAGGTAACCGACGCGGATGCCGTCCGCCGCCCATGCTTCGCCTTGGAAGTCCTCGATCTCGCCGGCCATGATTTTGAGGAGCGTCGACTTACCCGCGCCGTTTAGGCCCACAACGCCGATCTTGGCGCCGGGGATAAAGGACAAGGAAATGTCTTTGAGCACCTGTTTGCCGCCGGGGTAGGTCTTCGACAACTTGTGCATGTGGTAGACGTATTGGGGGTTGGCCATGGCGCGGTCCTTCGCGAACGGGATCGAACGCAAGGGCGATGGCGCGCGGCACACGGCCTTAGTGTCGGTTGGCGATCTGCTTTGAAGCAGACCCGACATCTAAGCCATTGTTTTGCGGTTCATCTTATCGCTTCAGATGATCATCACCTGATGCGGACAAACGCGCGTGGCGCGGCGCGGAAAGCCTTGGCGGTCAATCGAATAACGAGCGTGGCGGCAGGATGTAGCCGATGTGCCCGCACGGCACAACGGGATCGGGTTAGCCCTCAGCATCCAGCGGTTCAACGCCGACCGGTGCGCCCGCCGCATCGAGCTTGATCTTCTCGACCTTCGCTTCAGCACGCTTGAGGACGCGATCGCAATGCGCCTTCAGCGCTTCACCACGCTCATGGATCTGGATCGATTCCTCGACTTCAACATCGCCCCGCTCCAACCGGCTGACAATGCCCTCAAGCTCCTTTAGCGCCTGCTCAAATGTGAAGCCTGCGATATCCTCATGGCGGCCTGCACCCGCCGCCTGCGCTGTCTTCGCTTCCATCCGCCCTCTCCTCCATCAGCTTCGCCGCCGCTCGCACGCCTCAGATGATCGCTCAGGCGCCCGCCTGCATCAGCATGCCCACATGCGCTGCCACCGAACGCTCCAACGCGGCCAGATCGTAGCCGCCCTCGAGCATCGAAACGAGCCGACCTTCGCAATGCTTATCGGCGACCTCTGCGATCTTGCCGGTTGCCCACACGAAATCGGCCTCGGTGAGCTGCAAATTGGCCAACGGGTCATCGCGGTGCGCATCGAAACCGGCGGAAATCAAAATGAGGTCGGGGCCGAAGTGGCGCAAGGCTGGCAACACGCGTGATTCGAAGGCGTCCTGGAACGGCTCCTTGCCATCGCCCGGACGCAGCGGCGCGTTGCAGATATTGCCAACGCCCGTTTCACTGAGCGCGCCGGTGCCCGGGTAAAGCGGCATCTGGTGGGTGGAGGCGAAGAACAACGCCGGCTCGCGCTCGTAGATGTCCTGCGTGCCGTTGCCATGGTGGACATCGAAGTCAATCACGGCGACGCGTTCAGCACCATGGCGGGCGCGCGCGTACATGCCGGCGATCGCGACGTTGTTGAAGAGGCAAAAGCCCATCGCCGTGGTGCGCTCAGCGTGGTGCCCGCAGGGGCGGACAGCACAAAACGCGTTTGCGACGTCGCCGCCCATCACCGCATCGACCGCATCAAGCCCACCGCTGACCGCCCGCATCGCCGCTTCCCATGTGCCCGGCGACATCACGGTGTCAGGATCGAGCCGGACGAGGTCTCCGCCCGGGGAGGGCGCACGCGCTTTCAGATCATCGACATAGCTTTTGGGATGCGCAGCGGTGATCGCCGCTTCCACATCGTCACGCCAAGGCGCCTGGCGTCGATCGAGCGCATCGAAGGCGTCGGCGGCCAAAGCCTTATGGACGCTGCGCATGCGGTCGGGGCGCTCCGGGTGCCCGGGCCCGGTATCGTGATCGATGAAACGATCGTGCGTAATGTAAAGCGTGGCCATGTGACCTTCCCCGTAACCTTGAGCGCGCCGAACGCAGCGTTAGCCGGCAACCTTCGTGAGCGGCACCGGCGGCAACGACGTTTCCGGCACGAAGAAATCCGGCATCAGGTCGACGGCAGGGTTGACCCGGTAGCGGTCGAAGTCGCGCTCGCCATGCTCGTAAAGCAAAGTGTCGTCGATAAAGAATTGGCCGGTGCAGCTTTTCGCGTCCTGCGTGAAGATCAGGTGGGCAGCATCTGCAAGGATGTCGGGCGTGCGGCTGGCCTGCATGAGTTTATCGCCGCCGAGCAGGTTGTTGACGGCGGCGGTCGCGATGGTGGTGCGTGGCCACAGCGCGTTGACGGCAACGCCCTCGCGCGCGAACTCCGCCGCCATGCCAAGCACGCAAAGACTCATGTTGTATTTCGCGATCGTGTAGGCGACGTGCCCGGCAAACCACCGCGGTGCCAGATCAAGCGGCGGCGACAGCATCAAAATGTGCGGGTTCTCTGCCTTCCTGAGATGCGGGATGCAGGTCTTGGAGACCAGGAACGTGCCGCGCCCGTTGACGCCATGCATCAGGTCGTAGCGCTTCATTTCGGTCTGCAAGGTGGGTGTCAGCGAAATCGCGCTCGCGTTGTTGACGCAGATATCGATGCCGCCGAACGCGTCCACCGTCTTGGCGACGGCAGCTTCAACGGCCGCTTCATCGCGGATGTCGCAAATCAGGGGAAGCGCCTTGCCACCAGCGGCCTCGATGTCGGCGGCGGCGGTGTGGATCGTGCCTTCAAGCTTGGGGTGGGGCTGATCGGTCTTTGCCGCGATCGCGACGTTGGCACCATCGCGGGCCGCGCGCAGTGCGATCGCGAGACCGATGCCACGGCTGGCGCCGGTGATGAAAAGTGTTTTGCCTTGGAGCGAAGTGGTCGCGGGCATCGGGCTCCTCCCGTCTAGGGGTTGAGGGGTGCGTTTGGACGGCGTTGCGGCCTGCGTTTCGCGCCGTCATGTCACATTCGCATCGACCTGACCACGCGTTTGGCCGCCAGGGCTCGAAACCGACGGCGGGCTCGAAGCCGACGGCGGGCTTGTGGCGGATGCCGGTGCACGGCGGGCGATCAGCGCGAAGACCGCAGCCGGCAACGCGAAGGGCGCCACCAGCGGCACAAACAGCATAATGAATGCGAGCAGCCGGAAGAGACGCGCGGCGACGTAGCCGATGAAGCCAGGGTACGCGCCCGCACGCTCGGGCGCCCAAACGGCACGCCACCAGCGCTGCGCGGTCCGCCATGCCAAAAGGCCCAGCGCCAACAGGGCGACGTAGAGCGCTTGCAGCCAGGACGGGATGCCCGGGATCACGCGGCGATCCAGTTCGAGCTGACGTTCGCGATTGGGAAACGAAAGCCACGCGCCGCGTGTGGTCACATCGCCGGTAAGACGCCCGACGACGGCTTCGTAATAGTCGCTCAACGTGCCACCGATCTGGTCGAGGGCATCGCGCGGGGCGGCGCCGTCGCGTGACAGCTGTGCCGTCAGCCGACCCCGCTGGGGCGCGCCGACCACAAGGTTCATGCCGCCTGCAGCGCGCGCGAACGCATCCAGCACGGCACCGAGCCGCGGCTGGCCTATCGCTTCGCCGAACCCTTTCAGCGCCACCGTCTGGTACAGCCAGGTCTTGGCGCCCGGCTGCGCGGTGGTGTCAGCCTGCATGATGATGAGGTTGACGTCGTGGCGGGCCGCCGCCGCGAACATCTCGGCCAGCGAAAGCGTTGAGGTGACGGTATTTTCATCTTCAAAGCGCAACCGGCCGTCGGTGACCACGCCGCTGACCATCACCGTCTGCCCGCTCAGGCTTGCGAACGCCTCGATCAGCTTGGCCGGCTTCAGGCGCTCCGGTGCTGGCAAACCGGTTGGCGTGCTTTGTCGAGGGCGAGCGGGCAGACGCACCCCACCGGTGCGGTCAAGTGCGATCAGGCGGACGTGCGAAGACCGCAGCGGTTGCGACAACCGCCAGAGCGCTTCGCGCAACGCGGCGTGGGACGTGGGCAGGATGCTGACATGGGGCGACGCGACCACACTGAAGCGCGGCGCGCTGGCGCCCTTGCCCTGCTGTGGAAGCGGGGTCAGCGGCAGACTTAATGCACCATCGACCAAATGCAGCGACGCACGGTCACCCAGACGCTGCAGGACGTTAAGAGGTGCTTTGCGCTTGAAGAGCGCCTGCGCCGCAATCAGCACCGTGCGCGGCGCGCGTCCTGCCAGCAACGTCGGGGCGACGCGCTCAAGTTCGGCTGTGTTGGCGGCGGTGAAGCGTTCACCGGCCGCGTTGGCAAAGCGCCAGTGGCCGACATCCGTGTAGGTGACCGCGAGCGCCTGCCTGCGTCGGACGGTGGGCAAGCGTTGGAGCGCCGCACGGGCGTCTGCAAACGTGCCGTCACCGAGGTGCCCTTGATGGGGACCGACCGCAACAAAAAGCGGCGGCGGCGCGATCAGCGCACGCAGGCTTTGCGACCAGGCGTCGAACGTGCGCGACGTCTGCGCGCCAGCCGGTCCGGGACTAAGCGCACAGGCCATGGCGCCAACAACCGCCAACACGCTGGCGCGAACCGCGGCCTGATGCACCGCAAGCCGGGCCCGGCGCGAACCTGCGCAAGCAGAGCGTCCGCGATCTAGCCACGCGTGCGCGGCACGCGCGCCACGGGCAAAGGGCGCAAAAAACGAACCACCGACTTGAGCGTTCACATCCCGCCTTTGCGCCCCAAGTTGCTTGCGATCTGGTGCGTCGACGATGGCCTAGCCCGCCCGCTTCAGGCCTGAAAAGTCCGGTTTGCGCTTCTCAAAGAACGCCGCGAACGCCTCGCGCGCCTCCGCCGACGTCAAGCGCTCGCCGAAGACGCGCGCCTCTTCTTCGATGCGTGCGGTGATCGGCTCGATGTCGCCGCGGACGAGGCGCCGGGCGGCGGCCAAGGCGCCAGGTGGTTTGGCGGCAAGCTTGCGGGCCGCCTCCATCGCCGTCGCCTCCAAGGCGTCAAGTGCCACCACCTTGTTGACGATGCCCGCTTCATACGCGCGCTGGCCATCGAAGGCTTCGCCCAAACACAGCATTTCGAACGCGCGCTGGTAACCCATCCGCTGTGGTGCAAGCAGGCTCGACGCCGCCTCCGGCACCAGGCCCAGATCGAGGAAGGGCGTGCGCAAGCTGGCCTGCGGCGTCGCGTAGACCAGATCGCAATGGAACAGCAGCGTCGTGCCAACCCCGATCGCTAAGCCATCCACTGCGGCGATCATCGGTTTTGTGACGCGCGGCAACCGGCGGATGAAATCGAGCGACGGCGTTGGGATCGCGCCCTCACCGGCCTGCGCGCGGCGGACGAAATCGTTGATGTCGTTGCCGGCGCTGAACGAGCCGCCTGAACCGATGAAGATGTGCGCGACGATGCCCTCTTCACGCTCGCCGCGGTCAAGCGCTTGCGACATCGCATCGTACATCGCACCGAGCAGCGCGTTCTTCTTCTCAGGCCGCGTCAGGCGTATCACCTGCACGCCCTCATCGATCGTGATTTCAATATCCATGGGTCGATCCTCCAGCTCGGCGCATCTTGGGTGTCGCAAGGCTACACGGTTGGCGTGCTGCGCTTGAACAGGCTTGCGCGCTTCAAGGGTGCTGCGCCTAGCTTGCCAGCGCTTGGGGTGACAATTGCAAGACGCCTTCAGCGCCTTCCATGATGGTGGTCTGCAGGCCTTCCGCCGCACTTGCCTGCGTTTCAGCAAAGACGCGGGCCAGCGTGATCGCTTCATGCTGATCATGGCCCATGTGTGACGCGGCCAGAGCCGCGCGGGCGAGATAGTGCGTGCCAGCCGTCAGGCCGAACAAGCGCAAGAACGGTGTTGCACCGGCCAGCGCTGCATCGGTCTCGCCGGGCAACGTCTCGAGCAACCAGGCGGCACTGTCACGCGTTGCTGCGATGGCGCTGGCGAGCCGATCGGCGGTGCGCCCGAAGCCCGGCAAGTTGGAGGCACGCACATCGTCCACCGTCGTTGCGCAGTCATCGAGGTAGGCGCGCAAGACCGCGCCCCCACCCATCGTCAGCTTGCGGGTGACGAGGTCGATCGCCTGGATGCCGTTGGTGCCTTCGTAGATCGGCAAAATGCGCGCATCGCGGAAGTACTGCGCCGCCCCCGTCTCTTCGACGAAGCCCATACCGCCGTGCACCTGCACGCCCATCGACGCAACTTCGCAGCCGATGTCGGTCGAGAACGCCTTGGCGATCGGGGTCAACAGGGCCGCTTCCTGATCGGCGGCCTGCCGCGCCGCATCATCCGTTTCGCCGTGGGCGCGATCCATCGCAGCGGCGGTCGCAAAGCAGATCGTACGCGCAGCCTGGGTCATCGCCTTCATGGTGACGAGCGTGCGGCGGATATCAGCGTGCTCGATGATCGGCACCATCTGATCGACAGGCGCATCCTTGGCCGTGCCGGGCGTCTTCCCTTGCGTGCGTTCAACCGCGTAGGCGGTGGCCCGCTGCGTGGCCCGGTCGGCAAGCGAGACGCCCTGAACGCCAACCGCCAGGCGCGCCGCGTTCATCATGATGAACATGGCGTTCAAGCCGCGATTCACTTCGCCAACGAGGTAGCCAACGGCGCCATCGTTTTCGCCGTACTTCATGGTGCAGGTGGGGGCGGCGTGAATGCCCATTTTGTGCTCAAGGCCTGCGCAGATCACATCGTTACGCGCACCGAGCGAGCCATCATCGTTGACCATCATCTTGGGCACCAGGAACAGCGAAATGCCGCGTGTGCCCTGCGGCGCATCGGGCAAGCGGGCGAGCACGAAATGGATGATGTTTTCGGTGAGTTCATGCTCGCCGTAGGAGATATAGATCTTGGTGCCGCGCAGACGGTAGGTGCCATCGTCCTGCGGCGTTGCGGTCGTCTTGAGGAGCGATAGATCGGAACCGGCGTGCGGTTCGGTCAGGTTCATCGTGCCGGTCCACGCGCCCGCGATCATGTTGGGCAGATACTTCTCTTTCAGCTCATCAGAGCCGGTCGCGAGCAACGCCCCGATCGCGCCTTGCGTGAGGAGTGGGCAAAGACCGAACGACAGATTCGCCGCGTTCCAGATCTCGCAAGCGGCCATCGCCACGGTTTCCGGCAGGCCTTGCCCCCCGTACCGGGCGGGGCCCGGCAACGCCGCCCAGCCGCCTTCGACGAACTGGTCGTAGGCTTGCTGCCAGCCTTCCGGCGTAGCGACTTTGCCATCGCTCAGTTGAGCACCAGCGAGATCGCCGGGGCGGTTCAACGGATCAAGCACATCGGACGCGAACTTGCCGGCCTCTTCTACGATGGCGCGCACCGTCTCCTGGTCGAGCCCATCGAGATGGCCGGCCGCGACCATCTCTTCCAGCCGCCCGGCTGACTTGAGCGAAAGCATGATGTCGTCTACCGGAGCCTGGTACGTCATGGATGTCCTCGTTGATCCGTTCGCGGGTGGAGCGCGGTCGGCGCAGTGAGCTGAGCTGAGCGATAAGGTTGACGCTTACGTTAGCTACACCGTAGCTGTGCGCCTGCATGGCGTCCAGCGGCAGCGGCCTTGCGTCCCACCGCCTTGGCTGGCGTTGCACGGGCCGTCGCCTAAGGTCCGTCCGCAGCACGCACGGACCAACGAAAAGTTGAACGCTCATGAGCGTAAGCGCACCGCTTGATCCTGAAACGTTGGCGCGGGCCGCTGACCTTTTGCGCAGCGGCGCGTTGGTCGCGTTTCCGACGGAAACCGTCTACGGGCTTGGCGCCAACGCCCTCGATGATCATGCGATCGCGCGTCTTTACGCCGCCAAGGGTCGCCCGACGTTCAACCCGTTGATCATCCATGTGGCCACCCCTGCGCACGCGTTCGCCCTTGCTGAGGTCACGCCGGCAGCGCGCACCCTTGCGGACGCCTTTTGGCCCGGGGCACTCACGTTGATCCTACGGCGACGTGCGGACTGTGCGGTCTCGGCGCTCGCCAGTGCAGGCCTGGAGACGCTTGCGTTGCGGGTGCCGGCGCACGAGGCTGCGCGCGCCTTGATCGCGCAAGCTGGCGTGCCGATCGCAGCACCTTCCGCCAACCCTTCCGGCAAGATCAGTGCGACGCGCGCACACCACGTGGCGGAGGCCTTTGGCGAAGAAGTGGCGCTTGTCCTTGATGGCGGGGCATCAAGGCTGGGGCTTGAATCGACCATCGTCGATGCGACGGGGACAAAAGCGCGGCTGTTGCGGCCCGGCGCCGTTGCACTTGAAGCGCTGCAGGGCGTGATCGACGTTGAGACGGCACCGCCTTCGCTTGCCCAGGACGACGGCGCGATGGCGTCGGCCAACACCGCGGCCCCGGTCAGCAGCCCCGGACAGCTCGCCAGCCATTATGCACCGCGCGCGACCCTGCAGCTCGACGCGCAGCACGTGGCGCCAGGCGAAGCTTTGCTTGCGTTCGGCGCGCCGCTTGCCACCGATGGCCCCGTGTTGAACCTCAGCGCACAACGCGATTTGGTTGAGGCGGCCGCTCACCTGTTTGCGCATTTGCATGCGCTCGATGCGCTTTCCCCCGCGGCCATCGCGGTCATGCCTATACCCTCGACCGGGCTTGGGTTTGCCATCAACGACCGCCTGCGCCGTGCCGCAGCACCCCGGCCCGATTAATCGCCCGATGATCCAAGCGGGCCGCGCAACGCCATTGATCGCTCTAGGCACTTGCGCGTTATACTGCGCCGCGCAGGCGCCCGCGCCTTCCCGCACGCCGCCATCGCCCTCAAGGTTGAAGCCATGACCACCGCCCTCAACGCTCCCGCGACGCAAGCCCCTGAACCGGCGCTGATCGAGCGTTTTACGCGCATCGTCGGCGAACAACACGCGTTGACCGATCCTGACGCGCAGCTTCCCTACCTGCGCGAATGGCGAGACCAGTACATCGGCAAGACGCCGGTGGTGCTGCGCCCTGGCTCCGCGCCGGAGGTCGCCGCCATCCTCAAACTGGCCCATGATACGCGCACCCCGGTGGTCCCGCAGAGCGGTAACACGGGGCTTGTTGGCGGCCAGATCCCGCATGAGAGCGGGCATGAGGTGGTGCTGTCCACGCAGCGGCTCAACAAGGTGCGCGCGGTCGATCCATCCCGCACCTCCATGGTCTGCGAAGCCGGGGTCACGCTCGAAGAAGCCCATGCCGCAGCACGGGCCCACGGGCGCATGTTCGCGCTGTCGCTGCCGTCGAAGGGGTCCTGTCGGATCGGCGGCAACCTTGCCACCAACGCCGGCGGTGTAAACGTGCTCGCCTACGGCAACGCGCGCCAACAGGTGCTCGGCCTAGAAGTCGCGCTCGCCGACGGGCGGCTGTGGGACGGTCTTCGCGCGCTCAAAAAGGACAACACCGGTTACGATCTCAAGGACCTGTTCATCGGCTCAGAAGGGACGCTTGGGATCATCACCGCCGCGGTTTTGAAGCTCCTGCCGCAACCGGCCGAACGGGCGACCGCGGTGGTGGCGCTCGCCTCACCTGCGCAAGCGCTCGATCTGTTCATGCGCGCCCAGGATCAGGCCGGCGCTGACCTGACGGCGTTTGAGTTGATGGCGCGGCTGTGCATCGAATTGGCCGTCGCACACGTGCCAGGCTGCCGCGATCCACTGGCTGTGCCTTACCCGTGGTACACGCTGATCGAGATTTCATCGCTACGCGAAGATGGTCGCGCGCAGGCGACGCTCGAAAGCGTCCTCGGTGCAGCGCTTGACGACGGTGTGATCCTCGATGCGGCGATCGCGCAATCGGAGCGCCAGGCGATGGAACTATGGCGCCCGCGCGAGGGCGTGTCGGAGGCGCAAAAGCCGGCTGGCGGCAACATCAAGCATGATGTCTCCGTGCCGATCGCGCAGATCCCGGCGTTCATCACCGCAGCCGATGCCGCCGTGAAACGCGTGTGTCCCGATGCACGTCCGATCGCGCTTGGCCACTTCGGCGATGGCAACGTGCACTACAACGTCATCCAGCCACCAGGGATGGAGCGCGCAGCCTTTCTCGCGCGCTGGGATGAGATCGCCTATGAGGTGCACGGTGTTGTAACGCGCATGGGGGGCTCGATCTCGGCAGAGCACGGGATTGGCCGGCTCAAGCGGCGGCAGTTGGCCCAGGTGAAGGCGCCGGTGGAGCTGGAGATGATGCGAGCGATCAAGCGGACCTTCGATCCCAACGGCATTCTCAATCCGGGCAAACTGCTGTGACGGTGGGCGGCCGTGGCCACTCACACGCCAGCAATGGGCACGTTGCTATC
>JBCBJZ010000011.1:0-42766 GCA_038522635.1 Pseudomonadota bacterium
GAACAAGACGATCGCGGACAAGGTGACGGCGCTCGCCTAGATCTTCGGGCGATCGATCGGGATCACCACAGGTGAGCCTGAAATCGCCCAAAGATGGTCTAAACTTAAGGTGCCGAGCAACTTTGGGCGCAAAGGCAAGGCGTGAGCGTTTGGATTGGTGCTTCGCACTTTGCGCCCGTTGCTCTGGGGTTGACGCGGGAGGCGGCCCATCCTGGCCACGGTCAGCTGTAAGCTCAGAAATGAAGCGGCGGAACGGCCGCTTCATCGATCATCGGCCTGCGGGTCGAGCCTCGGCGGATAACCGTTAGGACGTGATCTTCCCGCGCACGCCGGCTTCGGACGCGACCCGTGGCACCAGCGCCTTGACCAGTTCCTTCATGTCGAGGGTGCCCACGCATTCGCCCTCGCGCACCACGCGGCAGTTGTGGGTGGTATCGCCGCCCGACTGCGCGATCACGTCTTCAAGCGTGTCGTTGTAGTCGATGTCGGCCGTCAACTCGCCCGTCGGGCTGCCATTGAGCGGCGTCATCACCGAACGCACCCGCAGCACGCGCGCGCGGTTGATGTCACTGACGAAGTCCTCGATATAGGGATCGGCCGGCTTCAGCAGGATCTGCTGTGGCTCGTCCTGCTGCACGATCGCGCCGTCCTTGAGGATGACGAGGTGGTCGGCCAGCTTGAGCGACTCATCAAGGTCGTGGGTGATGAAGACGATGGTCTTCTTCAGGTCTTTCTGCAGCTCCAGCAGGAGGTCTTGCATGTCCGTGCGGATCAGCGGATCGAGCGCGGAAAAAGCTTCGTCCATCAGCATGATGGGCGCGTTTGATGTCAGCGCGCGCGCGATGCCGACACGCTGCTGCATCCCGCCTGAAAGTTGGTGGGGATAGTGGTTTTCAAAGCCGTTCAAGCCAACACGGTCCAGCCAGTGGACGGCCGCTTCAATCGAAGGCTTTTCCGCTTCACCGCGCACCCGCAGTGCCGTGCTCGCATTTTCCGCCACCGTCCGGTGCGGCAGCAACGCGAACTTCTGGAACACCATCGACATTTCCGTTTGCCGCATGGCCCGCAAGCGATCGTCGGAGAACGTCATGATGTTGGTGTCGTCCACCAGCATTTCACCGGACGTCGGATCGATCAGGCGGTTCACATGGCGGATCAGCGTCGACTTGCCCGAGCCCGACAGGCCCATGATGACGGTGATGTCGCCTTCCTTCATCTCCACATTGATGTCGCGCAGGCCGAGCACGTGCCCGTGTTTGGCGAGCAGGTCCGGCTTCGACATCCCGTCAAGGGCGTGCTGCAGCACGTTTTTGGGGTTGGGGCCGAAGATTTTGTAGAGGTTGCGGACGGCGATTTTGACGTTTTTGCTGTCTGACATAGCGGCTCTCCTTAGCTCCCCTGCGCCTGCGCCGCGTTGATGCGGGCGAGCGATGCCTTGCTGACGCGATCCAGGATGATCGCCAGGAGCACGATGCAGAAGCCGGAGACGAGCCCGACGCCTAGCTCAAGGTTGCGAATGCCGCGCAGGACCAACACGCCAAGGCCGGGCGCGGAGACCAGCGAAGCGATCACCACCATGGCGAGCGCCATCATGATGGTTTGGTTGACCCCGGCCATGATGTTGGGCAGCGCCAACGGGATTTCGACGCCGAACAGCTTTTGGCGCGCGGACATGCCGAACGCGTTCGCAGCCTCGATGACGTCCTTGTCGACGAGGCGGATGCCAAGGTCGGTGAGGCGGATCACGGGGACGATCGCGTAGACGATGATGGCGATGCCGTAGAGCTTCGATTCCGTCACCGAGAACAGGAAAATCAGCGGGATCAAATACACGAACGACGGTAGCGTCTGTAGCATGTCGAGTACGGGTATCATCGCGCGCTGGAAGCGATCACTTTTCGACATCATGATGCCGATCGGGACGCCCAATAAGACACTTAAGACCGTACAGACGAAGATGATGGATAGCGTTTGAACGGCGACGTCGTAGTGGTCGATGAAGAGCAAAAACGCGAAGCAGATCGCGACGAAAGCGGTGACCCAGATCGCGCGCGAGGCGTAGTAGACGAGGATGAGCACGAGCGGCACCAGGATCCACCACGGGATCGAGCCGAACGTGTAAAGCGCACCATCAAGCATCCAGCTCAAGGGCTGCGTGATCGGATCAAGCACGGATTTCATGTCGTCTTTGACGTCAAGAAAGCCCTTTTCCACCGACGATGTGAGATCGCGCGAGCGCCCAACGGAGCCGCAGGCTTTGTTCAGCGCGTCCAGCGAGGGGAACGGGATTTCCCACCAGGCGGTTTCTTTCACGCCCTGCGTTTTTGCCAGCAGGTCGGCCAGGCTTGCGCCACTATCGCTTTTTCCCGCATCGCACCACGAGCGCAATCCAAGCGCGTTAAAGATACCGTCGTAATAAGCCATGAAACCGTCGAGAGCTCCTTGTGGTCGATGGGAATGCGTCGTGCGTCAGGCGAAGGCCTGAGTCTTTCCCGCAGCCCGCGCTGCAAAGCGGCAGCCAGCGCGGCTTCCTCCATGACACCACCATGACACGCCGGCGGTGATGCACAATGGGCGCCCGCGAAGGCGCCCATTGTTTTGTTCTTCATGGTTCATGCGAGCCACTTATTTCAGCAGCGCGGCTAGCTTCTTGCGCGCATCGTCGTTCAGCCAGGCACCCCAAACGCCCTTGTAGGTCTTAAGGAAGTAGGCTGCAGCCTCATCGGCAGACGCTTTGTTGTCTTTCTTCCATGCCAGCACTTTGCCCATCTGGTCGTTGGTGAACGACACTTTCTTCATGAGCTCGAACACGGCAGGCGCGCGCGTCGCCAGATCCGACGTCATCGTCGTGATCACTTTGCCTTTCGGGTAGGCCGAGACGCCGGGGCTGCCGCAGTCTTTGCCTTTACCGTTGCAGCTGTGGATCTTGGCTTTGTAGTCACCGACCGAAACCTGCACCATCGGGTACTTGCCGAGCACAGCCGTCGGGGCCCAGTAGTAGCCGAACCATGGCTTCTTGGCTTCGTAGGCGGCTGCCAGCGATGCGGCGAGCGTTTCGCCCGAACCGTGGTTGAAGATCTCAACCTTGCCGCTCATTTTGAGCGCTTTGATCACGTTGTCGTTGATCTTGCGGCAGGCCCAGCCATCGGGGCAGTTGTGGAATTTGCCGCCGACTTTGTCGGGGTTACTCATCACGCCCTGGATGGTTTTCAGCTCAGGGTGCTTTTTGGCGAGGTAATCAGGGATCCACCAGGCTTCGACGCCGCCGTCTGACAGCACTTCCGTCGCCGTCTTCACTTTGCCGGCAGCTTCGAGCTTGGCGTAGGACGGTGTTGAGTTGACCCACAGCTCGGTGACGATGTCGGGCTTGCCGGTTTCAGCGAGCGACGCGATCGCCGTGGTGGTGGCCGACGGCACAGCCGTGACTTTGCAGCCATAGCCCTGTTCCATCAGGAACTTAGCAACGGCGGTGACGACCTGGCCTGAGGCCCAGTTCATCTTCGTGATGGTGACAACGCCACAGCCGGCGTGAGCGCCAGCGACGGCCGCACTCGACATCATGGCGAGCCCGGCGGCGGCGCCGACGGTGCTCAAAAGTAATTTGCGCATTGGTTATGAACCCTCCCAACAGGATTGTTTGTACGCTTCAGGTTTTGGCGTTCCTCACGGTAAGCCTAATCCTGGCGTGATTATAGCGCCACACGGGGGCAAGGCCACCGCTTAGGCGACTTTCACCTTCTCCGGTTGTGGGGGTTGCAGCTGTCGTAAATCCGCCATGACAGGGCGGAATCGCACATATTGAGACCGATTGTCTCACATCTTCGCGCAGACGGCCGCTCAGGCGCTGCCTGAACTTAGCGCGCTTAAATTATTGTTATGTAATGGAAAATGGCTCCGCAGGTAGGATTCGAACCTACGACCAATCGGTTAACAGCCGATTGCTCTACCACTGAGCTACTGCGGATCAGACCCTTCGTGAGTGCTTCACGTCGGTTTGGCGCCAGTATCTAACAGACCGTCGCGGCACTGAGAAGGGGCTTTTGTGGATTGTCTTGATCTTTATCCGTCCCGGGCGCGGGGCAGCGATCCAGCCTGCCCTCGCCCTGCATGAATGCAGTTCACTGCGTGCGCTCAACCACCGAAGCGTAGTTCGCCACGCCGGTGCCGCCCATGTTGAAAATCAGGCCCAACTCAGGTTTTGCAAGCTGCATATCGCCGGCCTCCTGCAACAACTGCATGGCGGCGATCACGTGCATGGAGACCCCCGTCGCGCCGATCGGATGGCCTTTGGATTTCAAGCCACCGGAGGCGTTCACGGGCAGAGACCCGGTCTTGTAAACGCGATCGGTCTTCAACACATCGGCGCCTTTGCCCTTGGGCGCGAGCCCCATCGCTTCGTAGATCATCAGCTCCGCGATGGTGAAACAGTCATGCACTTCGGCGAATGAGAGATCATCGACCGTGATGCCGGCCTTCTCGTAAACGCCATGGATCGCGCGTGTCGGGCCATCGAAATCCACGATGTCGCGCTTGCTCATGGGCAGGAAGTCGCTGACGTGATGGACCGCGCGAAAGCCGATGGCCGGTTGGTCGTCGATCATGTCCTTCGAGATCACGACGGCGGCGGCCCCGTCCGACACGAGCGAGCAGTCGGTGCGTCGTAGCGGCGGGGCGACCAGCGGGTTCTTCTCAGACACCTGATGGCACGCCTCAAACGTCATCGCCCGGCGCATTTGGGCGAACGGGTTGTCAGCCCCGTTGGTGTGGTTTTTCGAGGCGATGCGGGCGAGGGCCTCGGACTGGTCGCCGAAGCGCTGGAAATAGTGCTGGGCGATGCGCGCGAAGACACCTGCGAAGCCCGCTTCGATGTCGCCATCCTCGGCCTGGTAGGCGGCGTGCTGCAGGATGTCGCCGGTCTCTTTGCCGGAGACCTCGCTCATCTTTTCAACGCCGACCACCAACACGTGTTGCGCATCGCCTGCGCGGATCGTCTTCAAGGCCTGCTGGATCGCAGCCGAACCCGTGGCACAGGCGTTTTCAACGCGCGTCGCCGGTCTGAAGCGCAGCGCGTCATCGGCCTGCATCACCAGCGAAGCGGCAAAGTCCTGCTTGGTGAAGCCCGAATTGAAGTGACCCAGATAGATCTCATCGATGTCGCCGGCGTCCAGCCCGGCTTTTGCCAGAGCGCCTTGTGCGACCGTTACGATCATCTCTTCGAGCGAGCGTGGATCGGCGCGCAGGAAGGGATCGTGCGCGTATCCGGTTATGAAGCCCGCATGCGTGGGGCTGGCCGTGGTCGAGGGCATCGCAGGGCTCCTTCGTGGCGATCGTGCGCTTGAGGGGATGCGCGCATCATCATGTGAGGTCAAAGGCGGCAAGGCGGCATGCGAAACAGCGCTACCGCGTCAACGCTTCGGCCAACTGCCGCTTGGCAATCTTGCCGTAAGCGTTTTTCGGCAGGTCTGCGCGCAGGTGGTATTCCTTGGGGCATTTGAACCGTGCAAGGCGGGTTCGGCAATGGTTATCGAGCAGCAGCGGCACGGTGTCCGCCGCAGCTTCCACGCCCTCGTGCAAGGCTATGAAAGCGACCACGCGTTCGCCCCACGCCTCGTCGTGCACGCCGAGCACCGCCGCTTCGCGCACATCGGCATGCTCCAGCAGGGCCGCTTCGACTTCGATCGGGTAGACGTTCGAGCCACCGGAGATGATCATCTCCTTGCTGCGGCCTTCAAGCGTAAGGCAGCCCTGGGCATCCATCCGGCCCAGATCGCCGGTCCACAGCCAGCCATCGCGGATCGTCTGCGCGCTGGCGTCCGGGTTGCGCCAATAGCCCTGGATGACGCTTGCCCCGCGCACCACAACTTCGCCCACGGTGCCGACGGGCGCAGGCGCGCCGTCGGCCTGCGCGATGCGAACGTCGATGCCAAGGAATGGCCGTCCGACCGTCGCCAGATAGGCCGCGTCGCCCTGCGCGAGGGCGGTAGAAAAGGCGCGACGGCTTTGCGCGGTGATGGTCATGGGGCTTTCGCCCTGGCCGTAGATTTGCGCGAAGCGTGGACCGAAAGTGTCGGCCGCCGCGGCAAGGTCGCGGGCGTAGAGGGGCCCACCGCCGTAGATGATGGTGCGCAGGTTGGAGAGCGGTGATCCATCGCGGTGCAGACCCTGCGCGCGGGCAGCCGCCGTCATGCGTTGCACGATGGTGGGCGGGGCGAACAGGCAGGCCTGCGGCCAGGCGCCGATGGTGGCGAACAGTTCGTCCATGTCCATACGGGGCGTTTCGCCGACGACTTGCGCGGCCCCTTGCGCAAGGAAGGCCAGACCGTAAAGGCCCGCCCCATGGCTAATCGGGGCGAAATGGATGATGGCGGCACCCGGTGGTACGTCGTCGACGTCGGTGAGGTAGCCTTGGACCGCGGCGAACAGATTGCGGTGGCTGATCATCGCGCCCTTGGGTTTGCCGGTGGTGCCGGATGTGAAGAACAGCCAGGCAAGATCATCGGGCGTAACGCTGGCCGGGGCGATGTCGGTGGTGTCATTGCGCGTGCACGCCGCGCGGCCCGCTAAAGCGCCGACGGCGCATGAGGCGATCGGCTGCGCGGTGAGGCCGTCTGCGATGGCGGCCGTATCGTCACCGACAAAGAGGAGCGAGGGCGTGGCGTCCGCCAGGATCACATCCAGTTCAGGCCGTGCAAGCTTGGCATTGATCGGCACCACGGCTGCGCCGCACCACCACGTGGCGAGCATGGCTTCGATGTAACCGGGCTGGTTTCCGGCGAACAGGGCAACGCGGTCGCCTGGGCCAACGCCTTCCTCGCGCAACCGCGCCGCAAGCCCCAGCACATGGTCGATAAGCCCCTCATAGGTCGCAAGCACGCGCGGCCCTTGAGCGAGCGCTGGGCCGTCGGGGGCGGTGCGCAGCCCGCGCACAAGCAACGTGGCGATGTTCACGGCGTGGTCCTGCCTTCGCTTCAATGGGGTTCATGGCTTCAGCTGTGCGGTTTCAAACAAGCGCGCGTGAGCCAAGCCAGAGGGCGTCAATCAGGGATCGGCCTTGGGGGCCTTGTCAAGCGAGCCCGCATCGTTCACCGGTGAACGCGCAACCGCCAGCAGCACAAGGCAAGCCCACATGAGCGAGCAACACGCGTACACACCTCCCGAGATCTGGACCTGGGACAGCGAAAGCGGCGGCAAGTTCGCCAACATCAACCGGCCGACTGCCGGCGCCACCCATGACAAAGAACGGCCCGTTGGCAAACACCCATTGCAGCTCTATTCGCTTGCGACGCCGAACGGCGTGAAGGTGACCGTGATGCTGGAAGAGCTGCTCGCCGCTGGACATGCGGGTGCTGAATATGATGCCTGGCTGATCCGGATCGGCGATGGGGATCAGTTCTCAAGCGGCTTTGTGGAGGCCAATCCCAACTCCAAGATCCCTGCGCTGATGGATCACAGCGTGACACCGCACCGGCGGGTCTTTGAATCCGCCTCGATCCTCGTCTACCTGGCCGAGAAGTTCGACGCCTTCCTGCCCGACGATCCCGTTAAGCGAACCGAGACCTTCAACTGGCTGTTCTGGCAGATGGGCAGCGCGCCGTACCTCGGTGGTGGCTTCGGTCACTTCTACGCCTACGCGCCGACGAAAATGGAATACCCGATCAACCGCTTCGCGATGGAGACGAAGCGCCAGCTCGATGTGCTCGATCGCCACCTTGCCGAGAACGAGTTTATGGCGGGCGATGCGTACACGATTGCGGACATGGCGATCTGGCCCTGGTACGGGGCGTTGGCGCGTGGCCTGCTCTACGACGCCGGCACTTTCCTCCAGGTGCATGAGTACAAGAACGTGAACCGCTGGACCGAAATGATCGGGGCGCGTCCAGCCGTCAAGCGCGGGCGCATGGTCAACCGCGTCCAAGGCGATCCAGCAAGCCAGCTCCACGAGCGCCATGATGCGAGCGACTTCGACACGAAGACGCAAGACAAGATCGGTGGCGCCTGAGGACACAGCCGCCGGCTGGCCAAAGCGTCAGTCGGCGGGTTCACGAGGTCCATGTGCGAGCTAGAGTTCATCTGCCTCAGGTGGAATCCCCTGGGGCGAAAGATGAACGACAAAACAAAAGCCTAGATATCGGTTCCGCTTCAAGCTGAAGCGAATCGACTCTTGGTGAGGAGGGCCTGCAATCTAAGCGGCGCCGCTCAGGGCGGGCATCACGCTTGGCGCAAGCTCACCGTTGGTGGCAGCACCGTTGACGCCGTCGGCACCTTGCGCTGATGTCACAATGGCCGCTGGTGTCGATGCCCCGCGCTGCGGAGGCAAGGGCACGGCGATCCGCGTGGCTGGGGCCGCCCCTGCCGCAGATGCCGCCTGCGACGCGACGTTAGGCTGTACGACAGGATCAACGGGGCTGGCCGCAGACGCGTTCTCGAGGCTCTTCAAAGCTGCTGCCGCTGCCACGGTCGCATCACCCGCTGTGTCCCCGTCGGACAACTCGTCGATCAGAGCGAGCGCCATTTTCGCGATCACGTGGCGTACTTCGGTAAGCGCTGCCGTGCAGGCCCGCACCTGCACGCTATGCGCGGCGTGATACTGCGCCAACGCCTGGATGCTGGCGGCGTAACGCGCCATATCGCGGTAGGCGTCTTCGTTGTGCTCATCTGCGCTGAGGTTCCACGCGCAGTCGTGCAGCTTCTCGCTCGCGTCCAATACGGTCGCAATGGCAGCTACGGGGAGGCCACGATCGGCATCCTGTTGTTCCGGTGTGTGGGTCAGCGCCAACGCCGATGCAGACTGCGACTGCCGCGCCAACAAAACCTGTTCGACCTCAACGATGCGATCATGCAGGCTTTCCAGATCACGGCACACGCGCGTCAGCGTGGCCGGCGGCTCACGCAACGATGCTTTGAGATCAGCCAGCGTCGCCTCGATCGCCTGTGCATCAAGCCGGCGTGCCTGCCGGCTGTGCTCACTCAAGAACCAGCGGCCGCGATCGGTCGCAACCAAGGCCTGTTCGATGGCGCGATAGGCGTCCTGATCGTCCGTCACCGTTGCATCTACGTTGTTGTGCATAAGCCCGTGCAAGCCCCCTGGTCCCCAATCTGTGCACAAGTTATGCGATTCGTCCCCAAGTGCGCTGGCGCGATGGCCGTTGGCGGTAAGGTGAGCACCGGATGTCGCCGTTCCCTTTGGCTGCGGCCGATCTATACAATTGTTCTGTATTGTTAAAATGCTTGGGCGACAGCAGGCGCGCGCCGGGGCTGTGCGAATTTTTGCGCAAGCGTGAGGCTATTTTGCTGCGCTGCCCTTGAGCCTGCACCGACCGACCCGTAACCCCCTTGCATCAACGCGAAACCCATCCCGCCGCGTCAAACCAATCCCATCGCCTCCAAGGAGCGCGCGCCCATGCTGCTGACGTCGTCCTACGCGGTTCGCGTCGCGGCCTACTTCGGCGGCTTGTTCCTGGTGATGGGCACGCAACTCCCCTATCTGCCGGTCTGGCTCGATGACCGCGGGCTCGATGCAGGGGGAATCGCGCTGGTCGCTTCTGCACCGCTGTTCGTGCGGCTCGTCGCGACGCCCGCGATCGCGTTCATCGCCGACCGCTACGCGATCCACCGCCGCATGGTCATCGTGCTGACCTGGCTCGGGCTTGCAACGCTGTTGGCCTTGCATCACCAGGCGTCACTCGTTGCGATCGCGTTGCTGGCCATCGTTTTCACGCTGACCTGGTCGACGATCATGCCGTTGATCGAGACGATCGCGACGGACGGGGTGCGCGCGCGCGGCCATGACTACGGGCGCATGCGCCTGTGGGGATCGATCACGTTCGTGGTGGCGAACTTCGTCGGCGGCGCGGTGTTGAGCGCCTACGGCCCTGACGGCGTGGTCTGGTTGATGGTCGCAGGCGCTGGCCTGACCGTGGCAGCAGCCCACGCGTTGCCGCGCCGCGTCCAAGCCCCGCATCCAGAAATCCAAGGGCCAGAAGCCCAGGCGCCAGAAGCCCAGGTGCCAGAAATCCAGGATTCAGAGGCGCGCCAAGAAAGCATCACCGCGACGCCCCCTTCGCGCGCGGCGAAGGCTGCCACGCTGTCACCGGCTGAAGCGTTCCGCCTCGCCGCAGCGCCAGCATTCGTCGTCTTCTTGGTTGCTGGCGGTTTCGCCCAGGCGTCCCACGCGGTGTTCTACATCTTCGGGACGCTGCATTGGCAGGCGCAAGGTATCTCAGCGACGTTCATCGGCGTGCTTTGGGCGATAGGGGTTATCGCCGAGATCGCGCTGTTTTGGTGGTCGGCCCACGCGATCCGAGCGTTCGGGGCAACCGGGCTCATCTTGCTGGGCGGCCTTGGCGGCGTGCTGCGCTGGTGGTTGATGGGGTTTGATCCCCCTGTCTGGGCGCTTGTGCCGTTGCAGGTGCTGCACGGGTTGACGTTCGGCGCGTCGCATTTGGGGGCGATCCATTTCATCGCGCAGGCTGTGTCGCAGCGCCAGGCGGGGACGGCGCAAGCGCTTTACGCGTCGATCACCGCAGGCGTCGCGATGGCAGCGATGATGTTGGTGGCTGGTGCCCTCTTCCCGCATGTGGCGGGGCGTAGCTATTGGGCGATGGCGGCAAGTTCGGGGCTCGGCTCGCTCGCGGCATGGTGGCTGTGGCAGCATTGGCACGGCGAGGTGATCGGCGATGCACGCGCAAGCCGTCGATCGTCAGGCAAGGCGTGATCGTTCGAGCCCGTGATGGGGGCTTTGCGCCCGTTCCTCTGACGTTCAGCCGCATCACAGGCTCACGCCGGCATGAAGTTCAACCCAACGCGAAGATCGGGACCGGCCCAGGCGGCGACTTTGCCCATGAAAGCGGACGGTGTGAGGTGGCGCTCGTAGTGCGCGATGACGCCCTCGCGCAAGCGTTGGCGCGCCTCGAGATCGAGAGCAAGCGCCGCGCGTACCACCACTTCAAGTTCCTCAAGCGAGGCGAAGGTGAGGGCGCTTTCCCCCTGTTGCAAAGGCGGATCAAACAGCGCGCCGTAGCCGGTGATCGGGATCGTGCCGACGGCCATCGCTTCCACGATGTTGTGGCAAAGCGCCATGTCGACGCCGGGGCAGGCGAGCCAGAAATCAGCCTGGCTGAGGGTGGGAAGCCAGGCGTCTTTTGCGATCCGCCCGCCTGAGGCGGTGTCGAGCAGAACCACCTCGCGAGCTGGCATTCCGGCCCTCAAAGAGGGCGCAGCCTCTGAAGCGTTCGTCGGGGCCAGCATACTGACGTCGCCAACGGCAAGCGCGCCGGCCGGCAACGTGCGCTGCAGGTGCTGCAACATCGCTGGCCGCGAGGGCGTCTCAAAACAGGCGGTCGCGTTCACGTCAGCGTAGCGCGCGCTGACATTGCCGATGAAGAGGATGCGCGTGGGGCGGTCCGAGCTGCGGTGGCGCGCGACGTCGCGGACTTCGCCGTGCTTGTAGAACTTGGGATGCAGCGGATAGGGGAACAGCAGATCGTAGCGGTTCGGCGTTGCGGTCAGCGCCTTGCCGTAAACGAGGTGCACGCGTTTGGCGGTGGGGTGGGCGTTGAGAGCGCCGGTAAGGTCGGCCGTGTCGTGCGCCCCGCTTTCGAGCCAGATGAGATCAGCGTGGGTGAGGTCGTCAGCGGCGATTTTGGTAACGTCGGCGGGATCGCGGACCGCGATCAAGTCGCGCCTGAGCAGTTGCGCGGTAAACTTCTGTTCGGCGAGGGCTGCGCGCAAAGGGGCTTCGGCGCAGAGCGTGACACGATGGCCGCTGAGCTGAAGGGTGCGCACCAGGATGTAGAGGTAGCGCCCCAGATCGCGGGCGATAAGCTGCGGCGTGGTGAGAACGAGGACGGCGTGTTTACGCTGATCCGGAGCCGGTACCGCTACCGGCTCCGCCTCAAGCCCGGCTTCGGCGGCAGCACCGGGAACGGCATCTGCAATGGCACCGCTGCTGGCACCGGCATCATGCGGATCAGCCTTACGCCCGTCGCCTTGCCCATCATCGCAAGGCTCGTCATCGCCATGCTCGTCATTGCCCGAGCGTCCCGTCACGCGCGGCCTCAGTTCAAACGACCGCTCGCGTGGGCCAACAGCAGGTAGATGCGCCCCGGGTCAGACGTGAGGTAATTGCGCAGCAGGCGGCCGCTGTCATCGGCACCCTCGGCTTCGCGCGTCATGCGTTCGAAGTCGGCAAGGTAGCGGTCGACCATCTCGCGCAGGCCCGGATCATCGCTGTAGCGGTGGGTGACATCATCGAACACGTTGCGCCCATCGAGAGTGTAAATGCTGCGCACCATGATGCCGCGTTGGCCGGCGCGTAGCCGTGACCAGACCGCGGATGCGGTGGCCTGGTCGAGCGCCCGCGCGATGCGGTCGAGGTCGAGGCCGGCGGAAGGCGTGCCCGAAGCTGCGTCGCCCTGCGAACCTGGCAACGCATCGCCGTCGCCGTTGCCATTATCGCCGTCATCATCGGCAGACGCCCGGGCGAGAAGGTCGCCGAGGTTCCACCCGCTGGCGCCGGCTGCACCGTTGGCGCCGCGAGGTGCGGACGGGGCAGGGGAGGCGCCACGTGCGGATGTCGGGGCGCGGGTTTGCGTTGGGGAAGGCTGGCCGGCTGCTGTGCTGCTGCCCGGGGCCGCGCTGGCACCGTTGTTACCGGCGCGGCCGGTCGCGATGGGGCTTGCGGCAGCACCGTTTGTCGGGCTCGCCCCGAGCGCGGCACCATCGCGCTGGCGCGACAATTCGCGGCCCAAACCTTGCGCCAGACTTGCGCTGACCGAATTCAGGTCCACCCGCCGGTTTGCTTCATCAAGCCCGCGTGCGGCCGTGCCGGTGATGGCGCTGGATGTGATGGCGCTGGATGATGGCGCGCCAGCCCCCTGCCGTGCGGTGAGCGCGAGCGTCTGGTTTGCGCTTGCTGGCGTCGCGGCCGAGCCCATACCCGGTGCGCGTGCGCCTTCGGGCAGGCTGACATCGCGCTGGGCCGTCGCCCGTGACGTCAAGCTTGAAAGCTGTTCCAGCGCATTCAACTGGTCCTTGAGCGCCTGCTGCACCACCGTCGAACTCTCGCGCGTTGCGGCCGGCAACTGTTCAAGTTGGACACGCAGCTGCTCCTGCTCCGCCGCCAGCGCCCTCGCCGTCGCTGCGGCTTGCTCGCGCAACTCATCGGATGAGTTGGAAAAGCGCGAGGTGAGCGTGCCGATCTGTTCGGAGACTTCGCGTGAGACTTCGTTGAACTGCGCGCGGAGGTCCTGCAACGCACGCTCGGTCTGCGAGCCAGCCTCCACTTTCATACGCTCGATCTCGGCGAGCGTGCTGCGCGACTGCCCGGCCGCACCGCGTGCGAGGTCTTCGGTCAGTTGGCGCGCGCGCGTCTCCGCGTCCTGGAACGACCCTTCAAGCGAGGATTGGTAATCGCGCATGAAGTCGTCCAACTGGCCGGCCTTGTCCGACAAGCGGTCGAGCGTCTTGCCAAGTTCGGCGTGGCGTACCTGCAGCGTCTGGTCGATCTTGTAGTTGGCGTTCTCCAGATGGTTGGCCGCCTTCATGATCGACTGGCCCTGGTCCTCCACGCGGTTCGTCACCGAGCCGATCTGGTCGAGCAGGCTTTCGGAGACGTTCTTCAGCATGTCCGACTGACTGGCGAGCCCTTCAATCGCCTTCAGCGATTGCTTGGTGATGTTCTCGCTCGCGCGGCGCACCGAATTGATGCCGTGCATCAGCGTTTCATCGATGTTGTGTGCTTGACGGCCAAGCGTGTCGGAAAGCTGCGTGGCGTGCTGCTCCATCGCATTGGTGAGGGCGGTGGTCTTCTCACCAACGGCGCTGTCGATGACGTTGGTGGAACGCAGGATCGATTCATCGAACAACCGCAGCCGCTCGGTGAACGCTTCGTCGAGGGCGCGGGTGCGCTCGATGAGTTGGCCGTCGAGCGCTTCGGTGCGGCCCGACAGCGTTGCTTCGATCGCCTGGGCACGGTCGGAGAGGGCTGCGTCCAGCGCTTGCGCGCGCGCGGCCATTGACGCGTCGATCGATTGCGCGTGCTCGCGCATGGATGCGTCGATGAGTTGGGCCTGCTCGGTAAGGCGGCTGTCCAGCGCCTGCACGCGGTCGCTGAGGCCTGTATCCAGCGCCTCGGTGTGGGTCGCCATGGCGTTGTCGAAGGCCTGCGCCTTATTGGCGAGCGTGGTGTCGAGGGCGCGGGTGTACTCTTCGAACACCGATTGCAGCATGTCGGTGCGTTCGCCGATCGACGTGTTCATCTTGTCGACGTGACCATCGACTCGCGCCACGTGAGCGGTGACGGCGGTTTCGAGCAGTTTGGTTTTGCCGATGAGCGCTGCGTCCAATTGCTCAGCACCGTGCGTGACCACACTCGTCATGTGATCGCTGGCCTGCTCCAGCATGGTCGCCATACGTTCGCTGCCATCGCCTAAAAGCACGCGGATCTGGTCTGCGCGCGCGCCAAGCGCTGTATCCAGCGCGCCGGTATAGTCCTGCAGCACCGTTTGCAGCTGCTCGGTCCGCCCGCCAAGCGAGGTTTCCAGGCGGCCCGAACTCTGATCGATGGCGGTCTCGAGCGCGGTGAGGTTGTTGCCCGCACCTTCGATGATCTGGGCAAGTTTGACCTGCTGGCCGGTCAACTTATCGATCAGCGTGGGAACTTCTTCGCCGAGCGCTTTGAGCGTGCCCGTGACCCGTTCCGAAGTGTTCAACAGCGCGTGGCGCTCGCCCGAAAGCTCCTGGATGAGCCCGCGGATCTTCAATTCGTTGTCGGTGTAGGAACGCTCAAGTGAAGCGACCTCCGCATGCACCAGCGCTTCCAACTCACCGGCGCGGCCGAGCGCGCGTTCCACCGCGTCGTTCATGAACGACACCTGGCGTCGCACGGACTGGCCAAGCGACGCGACCTGCTGTTCAGCCATGCGGTCAGGTTCGGCGAGGCGCACCGCCACCTCTGTCATCGCCGACGACATCAGCCGCAATTCCTGCGCGCGCCAAGCGAGCAAGGCCAAGAAGCCGAAGAGCGCGATCGGTACCAGCACGGTTGCCGTCACGACCATCGCGGCGGGGCTGCCAAGGAATGACAACACGGAGGTGGCTTTGGCGATCTCCGGGCCCAGCATGGCGTAGCCGAGGATCAGGCCCAAAAACAGCCAGATGCCGCCAGCGACGGCAGCATAAAAGAACGGGCGGGTCGAAGGCTGTTGCTGCAGCGAGAAGATCAGCCCGCCGATGGTCGGCGCGTCGTCGTTGGCGGCGATCGTGCCACCGGGCGAGACGCCGGCGGGACGGCGCATGGCCGCGCGGCGATCGTTGCTGGCATTGCCCGCGCTTGACGACGGGCGCTCCGCGCCTGTGCCAGCACCGGTCGATGATGGTGAAGGCGCACCGTTGGGCTCACCCGGTGGGCGGCTCGGCTGCTGGTGTGGCGACGGCGCAGGACTGCTCAAGTTCGAGGCCAGGACCGCGTTCATGGCATGGTCGGCCCGGGCGCCGGCGGCGGCCGGTGGCGTGGGCGGCGCCGCGGGCCGTGGCGTGCGTGCTGCAGCCGGATTGCCGCGCGCTTGTGAGGTCGGGGGCTTCGGCTGAGCAGGCGGTGTCTTGCTTGCGGCAGGCGGTACGGGCGGTGGCGCGGGGGCGGCTTTGGCCTGCGCAAGCGAACTGGCAAGCGAGCGGTTTGCCGGCGCGTCGGCTGCACCTGAGCGCCCACCATCGCGTGCGACATCAGCGATCGACCCGGTATGGGTCGTGCCCGCGCTCACCCTGAGCTTGCGTTCTTGTGCCATCCACCCGTCCGAAGTTGGCGCAGGCGCTGAGCGCCCGTCCCCTGCCTGCTCTTCATAGTCCACGAGCGCGGGGGCTGACACGTCTAAAATGCTGAAACATATCAATCCCCCGGTCGAACACGCGTTCTATCAACAAGCATTGCAATCGCTTGCTCGGTAAACGCGCCTTCTCCCCCTGGAAAGCCTGTGGATAGTGTCGTTTTGAGGCGGAAACATGAAGTCCGGGCGCGGCCCAACGGCCAAGCTGATTCGGTCTTGGCCCAGGGATCGCGAACCGCAAACGAGCGTTAACGGGGAAGCGTTAACTGGATGCACGGTCTTTACCGGGACTTATCACCATCTTGGTACATTCGATTGGAGGACCGTAGGCGGCGATCTGGGTGCGAAGCGCGATCAGGGAAGGGCGAAAGCGATGTTCGATACGCAAGACGGGCCCCCGAGCGCCGCCACCGCGGCAACCGCAAGCGGCGCGCCAAGCGATATGATCGCGAGCAACGCTGCGCCTCACGCCAAAAATCCGCCCATCGACCACGCCCATTTGGAGCGCTACACGCTCGGCAACCGTGCGCTCGAACTTGAGGTTTTGCGTCTCTTCATCGAGCAGGCCCCGTGCTACTTGAGCCGCTTGCGCGAGGCCGATGGCGCGCAAAGTTGGCGCTATGCGGCGCACACGTTGAAGGGATCGGCGCGGGCCGTGGGTGCGGTGGAAGTGGCCCACTACGCGCAGGAGGCCGAGGTGGCCTTCGATCGCCTCAGCGCAAGCGCGCAACGACTATTGCTGGATGAGCTTGATTGCGCGATCGCGCGTGCCTCCAACCACATCGAGAGCCTTGCAGCCACGGCCGGCTGATCCAACGCGGCTGATGCTGGTCTTGTCCACCCCGGCGCGTCTTAGGGAAGTCCCTGGCGGAAGGCCCTCACAGAACGCTAAGGCCGCAGGCCTCAAACGCGCCTCGTGCATGATGGTCGCGGCGGTTGCGCGGCTGCTTGAACAACGCCGGGCGCAGCGCTAACACTCGGGCTCGGTCTCTAACCTTCGACGCCCGCGTACCCTGCCTTTTCGTTCGCATGCGTCATCCCCAGCTCAAGGAACGCATACGGCCATGGCCAAAATCACCTTTGTTCAACCCGACGGTAGCGAACAGACGTTCGAGGGCCAGACGGGCATGACGGTCATGGAAGTGGCGCGCAAGAACCTCGTCGATGGCGTCGAGGCGGAATGCGGCGGCGCGTGCGCTTGCGCCACCTGCCACGTTTATGTGGACGCCGCTTGGACGGAAAAAGTCGGCGGACCCAACGACACCGAAGAGGACATGCTCGATTTCGCGTTCGACGTGCGCGATGAAAGCCGCTTGAGCTGCCAGGTCAAAGTCACTGATGAGCTGGACGGCTTGCGCGTGGCGATCCCGGAAAAGCAATTCTGAGGTTCGACGGGCGAGAGGGGCGGTCGCATACGCGCTGCCCTGCCGTTCTGTCCCCTTTCGTAACGCTCGCAACACTGATGCCAGCCCCCTTTTGAAGGTCACCGCCCGTGACAACAGTTGATGAACCGGCCACCGCGACCCCGATCCCAGGCAGCCTCACCGCCGATGCGCGCACCGCTGGGCCTATCGAAACCGATTGCGTGATCGTTGGGGCGGGGCCGTGCGGGATTTTTGCCGTCTTCGAGCTCGGCCTGCTCGATATCAAGGCGCATGTGGTCGACATCCTCGACAAGATCGGCGGGCAGTGCGCGGAGCTGTATCCGGAAAAGCCGATCTACGACATTCCAGGCCTGCCGATCGTTACCGGCCAGGAGCTAACCGATCGCCTGCTCGAACAGGTCAAGCCGTTTGATCCCGAGTTTCATTTGAATGAGCGCATCGACGGGGTCGATAAGCTGGACGATGGGCGGTTTCGGCTCGTCACGGACGGTGGGCTCACTTTCATCACCAAGGTCGTGGTGATCGCGGCAGGCGGTGGATCGTTCACGCCGAAGCGCCCGCCGTTGGCCGGCATTGAGGCGTTCGAGGGCACGAGCGTGCACTACGCGGTCAAACGCATGGACGCGTTCCGCGACCGGTCGATCCTGATCGTCGGTGGCGGCGATAGCGCGCTTGATTGGACGCTGAGTTTGCAACCGCTGGCGAAGTCCATGACGCTGCTGCATCGGCGCGATGATTTTCGCGCCGCGCCCCATTCGGTGGAACGCATGCGCGCGTTGGTCGAAGAAGGGCGGATGGAGCTGGCGATTGGCCAGGTGAGCGCGCTGCACGGTGAGAACGGCCACCTCACGGGCGTCACCATGAAAGCGAAAGATGGCACCGAACGCGAGATCGCCTGCGATACGCTGCTGCCGTTCTTCGGGTTAACGATGAAGCTTGGGCCGATTGCCGACTGGGGGCTGAACCTGCACGAAAATTTGGTGCCGGTTGACACCGAACGGTTCGAGACGAGCACGCCCGGCATCTTCGCCATCGGCGATATCAACCACTACCCGGGCAAGCTCAAGCTGATCCTATCGGGTTTCCATGAGGCAGCGCTCATGGCGCATGCCGCGAAAAAGATCATCCATCCCGATCAGAAAGTGACGTTCCAGTACACAACGTCATCTTCAAGCCTGCAAAAGAAACTCGGCGTTCGCTGAGCCGGCGTTCGCTAGAGCGGGCCTATGTTGGATCCGGCGCGCGTGGCATTTCAGCGTGCGCCCAGACGCTTGAGCAGCGCACCGCCCGCGGATGAATGCGCCAACGCTTTCGCCCACCCACGCAAGCGCTTCAGGTACACCGCGAGATAGAGCCTACCCTTGCGCGTGCAGGCCAGCGCCAGGTCGTCCACGTTGGTGAGGTCATCGCCCCATTCCGACTTGTAACGGGCCTGCGGTGCCAGCAGATCGAAGGTGGCGATGCCCTCTTCGTGCGAGCGCTCGATCGATTCGCGCATGTGCAGCGCGCCCACCCCACATCGCTCGTAAGCGGGGTTATAGACGATCACGTGCATGGCCCGGTGCGCGATGCCGTCGAAGGCGATTTCCACCGCTGCGATCTCATCATCGCAGGTCAAAGCGAAAGCCCGCGTGCCCGTCGGGCGGTCGATGACGCTGGCAACATCGGCAAAGAACGCATCGAAACGCGGGTCGGCAAGGGCAGGTGAGATCAATCCCTTGGCCTGCAACCAATCGCGTTTCATCGCGATCGCCTGCGCGACCATCGCTTTCGCACCGTCCCCCGGTTCAACCCGCGTGAACGCGATGGTGCCGCGCTCATCGAGCCGGCGGCGTTGACGGCGGCGGTTACGGCGTTGTCGCTTGCTATGGCGTTGCAGGTAGGTTTCGAATTCATCAACCGCAGCAAGATCGATGCTGACGGCTTGCTGACGCTCCAGAACGCTGGCGCCCGCCTCCGCGATCACCGCATGGCCCACCGCATCGCCGCGCACTTTCCTGACGTGCACCACATCGGCGCGGGTGTGGTTGATCACATGCTCAAGGCCGAGCGCGAGCCAGGTCTGTTGCTCCGGGTCGGGCCGCGCCAGCGCGTCGGTGTATTGCGAGACGGGCGCGCCCATGAGGCTGAGCTGCTTGATGCCGTGGGCGCGCGTCAGCACGAACGGCCAGAGCGCCATCGTTCGCCCATCAACGCTGACCGTCACGATCCGCAAGGGGCAGGCGGGGGCCGTTGCGGCACTGATGAAGTGGTTGCACCAATGCCAGTGCCAATTGAAGCTTTGGAACACCGGCTGCGGCGTGTGCGCGCCCATCGCCTCGTAGAGTTCGTTCCATGAGCGCTCAAGGGCGTCGAAGGCGTCGCGCGAGCGGACGATGGCGAGCGTGATCGTGCGGCCGCGCTCATCCCGGAAACTGAGGCTCGCATCGCGGGGGGCGCCCACGAGATGCGGGGGCTGAGGCAGCAACCGGCCGAGCCGCTTTTTAAGCCAAGCGGTGGTGGTGCCGGTCGTGATCGCCGGGTCTTGCGTGTTCACGCGGGTCGCCGTTGTGGCCATAACGGGGTGCCGAACCTCTGACTCATGGGCCGCGATCGTGGATCAACGACGCGCCTCGTCTCCGCATGGACGCGCGGAGCGGAATTTCGATCATGTTTGGTCGATTTCGGGCTCAGCTGTGGTGATGCCGTTCGATCGCCCGATGACCTGATGCGCAGCAAGGTGCGTGCCAGCGCCGCCGACCTGAATACGCATCCTTCAGGGCGGGCGGCCGTTCACACGTAGGCGACTTCGACGAGGCACAGGAGGAAGAGCGCAAGCAGCATCAGCCAGATGAGCGCGCGTCCGCGCCGGCTCGGTGCGGCGTGGCCCATGATGAGCAGGCTCAGCAACACCAAGATCGCCACAAGATTCATGGCCAGGCTGCCGCCAAGGCCAAGTCCGTTTTGCGCGGGCAAGATCGCCTCGATGGCCGAGGCCATGGCCATCCCGATGAGCGCTGCGCCCAGCATGCGCGGCCAGAATCCGGAAGCGGCCGCCTGCAGGCCGAAGACCTTGATGGTCGTGAGCGGAAAGGTGATCAGGAAAAGCCCGCTGACGCCTTTGAGAACAGCTTCGAAAAACAGCAGTTGTTGCAACATGACACGTTCAACGGGAAGTAGGCCAGCAACGGGAAGCGGGCTGGCAGCGGAAAGCGAGCGGGAGGGACGACGACTTTTGTTCAGCGGCGAAGAAGCGACGGGGCCATAGTCAAGCGTCCGCCTTGTGAAGTTGAGAAGCAACCGCTTTATGCAGGGCGCGCACCAAACATGCTGAGGAGCGGTCAGCAGGCCAGCGCCGCGACCTTACGCCGGAGCAGGCGCTTCGCCAGACCCCCTAGAAGTCAGGGCGTTTACCTTTGGGGTCGAACGCGCGTCTGCGGTCAAACTTCTCGGTGGCCGCTGAACCCCACTGGAACCAGGGGCGTTTTGCGACAACCTTCTTCGGCTTGCGCGGCGCCGGCGTGTAATCCCCGCCCAGGTGGCGCTGCAGGTCCTTCTGGATTGCGACCACGATGGGCTTCTTGCAGTAGTCGGCGTTGTCCTTGAGTTTCTGTTGGATCGTCTTTTCAGAGATCTTGTATGTGAGCTCCACCCGCTTGAGGTCGTTGCCCGCAAGACCGTTCTGCTGCTCGAAGGCGATGTACTGCGCGCGCAGGCGTTCGGGGTCGAAATAAAAGCCGCATTTCACGGCGCGTGCCGACGTCCAGCCCACCTGCGTGGCCCTTGCGCTCGGCGTGTTCACATTCTGCGGCTTGGATTTGACGCTCGCGGTCGTCAACGCGCTTTTGCCCGCGCTGCCGCAGGCGGCCAAAGCCAGCGCTAACGCGCCGCACAGGACGATCATGATCCGCTGTGTCACAGCCCTCTGGCTCCCGATCTTATGCAGCGTCGTGCCTACGACCACTGTGGTCGCTTGACCGCGTTGATGCGTTCGCCCTAGCGCCCTTAAGGGACGTCTAGCAGCGTTCGCTTCCCGCGCGCCCTTGGATATCGGCGGGCAGGCCTGTGCGGTCAAGCTGTTGATCGCGACACCATCAACAACAATCCGCCGCAATTGCGGCTGGCCTCAGCGTGCAGCCGCAACTGTGATGCACCGGCCACGCGCTTCGCTCTGGTCGTTAGAGTTCATCCGCTTCAGGTGGAACCACCTGACGCGAAAGATGAACGGCAAAACAAAAGCTAGATTTCGGTTCCGCTTCAAGCTGAAGCGAACCGACTCTAGCGCATCAGCGCGCGCATCGCCCCATCAAGCCCTTCGAGCGTCAGCGGGTACATGCGCCCCTCGATGGTGTCGCGCAGCATCTTGATGGACGGCGTCCAGGACCAATGCTCCTGTGGCACCGGATTGAGCCAGACGACGTTCTCATAAACATCGTTCACGCGCTTCATCCAGAGCGCGCCCGGTTCCTCGTTCATGTGTTCCACCGAGCCGCCAGGGACGCTGATTTCATACGGGCTCATGGATGCGTCGCCCACGAAAATGACTTTGTAATCGGAGGGGTAAGTGTGCAGCACATCCCACGTGGGCGTGCGCTCGCGCCAACGGCGCGCGTTATCCTTCCAGACGAACTCGTAAAGGCAGTTGTGGAAGTAGAAATACTCAAGGTGCTTGAATTCGGTGCGGGCGGCCGAGAACAGCTCTTCTGCCCCCTTGATGTGCCAATCCATCGATCCGCCGACATCGAAGAACATCAGCACCTTGACAGTGTTGCGCCGTTCAGGCCGGAGCTGGATATCGAGGTAACCCTTTTGCGCGGTGCCTTTGATGGTGGTGTCGAGGTCCAGTTCCTCCGCCGCGCCTTCGCGGGCGAAGCGGCGCAAACGGCGCAAGGCGACTTTGATGTTGCGGGTGCCAAGCTCAACGGTGTCGTCGAGGTCTTTGTATTCGCGCTTGTCCCAGACCTTGATCGCGCGGTTGTTGCGGTTTTCCTTTTGACCGATCCGGACCCCGGCGGGGTTGTAGCCGTAGGCGCCATAGGGGGACGTGCCGCCGGTGCCGATCCATTTTGACCCGCCCTGGTGGCGTTTCTTCTGTTCCTCAAGCCGCTTTTGCAGCTCCTCCATGATCTTGTCCCAGCCGCCGAGCGCTTCGATTTTGCGCTTCTCTTCTTCGCTGAGGAAACGCTCGCCCATCGCACGCAGCCACGCTTCGGGTATCTCCGCGTCGCCCTCGGGATCAAGCGCTTGGAGACCTTTGAAGACGTGGCCGAAGACCTGATCGAACCGATCCAGATGGCGCTCGTCCTTCACCAGCGCTGCGCGGGCCAGATAGTAGAAGGTCTCCACATCGCCCGACGCGATGTCGTGGTCGAGCGCCTGCATCAGCGTCAGGTATTCCTTCAGCGTGACGGGGACCCGTGCGGCCTTGAGTTCATGGAAGAAGGTGACGAACATCGCTCTGCTGCATGGCGGTGGGTGGGGATCAACGCGCTTGATCACGCAGAGCGCTTAGCACAATGCCGCCAAGGAGGCACATCGATGAATGACAAGAGCGCAACGGATCATGATGCTCAAACCCCCGTCACCCCGGATGACGTGCAAGCGGGCGAGGGGGCGGTCGCCGCGTTGGCGCCACTTGCTGCGCGCGGTCTGGAGGTGCGCCGTGACGTGCTTGGCTCTGCGTATGCCGATGGGTCGATGGCACGTGCGCAAGGCGATGCGGTCGCACAGGACCATCAGACGCTGGTGAATGCCTACATTTGGGGGGCGGTGTGGTCGCGCGAGGGGCTTGCGCGCAAGCAGCGCAGCACCGCCACCATCACGATCCTGGCGCTGCGCGGGCAGACCGCGGAACTCAAGCTGCATCTGAACGCAGCCCTCAAGAACGGCTACACCAAGCCAGAGCTGCAGGAACTCTTCATGCACATCGGCGCCTATGCCGGTGTGCCGATCGCCAATTACGGCCTGCAGTTGATCGACGAGATGCCTTAGGCTGGTGCCGCGTCCCAACTAGGCGTCACGCCGCATGTTTCATGCGTACGCTTGCGCGCGAGATCACCAGACTTGAACAGCGAGGCCGTTCAAACATGTCCAAAGCCCAAGTCATTCATCAATTGGGACCGCCTGATGCCATGCGGTGGGAAGAATGGCCCGTTGCGGACCCGGCACCGGGTGAAGTGCGGCTGCGCCATACGGCGATTGGGGTGAACTTTGCCGACACCTATCACCGCGGTGGGATCTCTCATCCCTGGCCGGTTCCCCCTTGTCCGGTGGTGATCGGGTTTGAGGGAGTTGGCGTCGTGGAAGGCGTTGGCGATGGCGTCAGCGACTTTGCGACCGGCGACCGCGTGGCGTACGGCATTCCACCACTGGGCAGCTACGCCGAGGTGCGAAACTACCCAGCCGACAAGCTTCTCCACATGCCTGACGGGCTCGATGACAAGCAGGTCGCGGCGCTGCTCATGAAGGGGATGACAGCGCACTACCTGCTGCACCGCACCTACAAGGTGCAGGCTGGCGACACGATCGTTGTGCACGCCGCCGCCGGTGGCATGGGCCTCATTCTTTGCCAGTGGGCGAAGGCGCTGGGGGCCACGGTGGTTGGAACGGTCAGCACCGAGGCGAAAGCGGAGGCGGCGGCGCACGCGGGCTGTCACCACCCCGTTGTGCGCGGGCAGACAAACTTCGTCGACAAGGTCCGAGAAGTGACAGACGGCGAGGGTGCTGCGGTCGTTTATGAGGCGATCGGCAAGGACACGCTGCAACACTCGCTTGACTGCCTACGCCTCATGGGGGTGTGCGCCGCCTACGGTCATGTGTCCGGTCCGCCAGATCCGATCGATATCATTCAAGATCTCGGCCGGCGCGGGTCGTTGTTCATCACCCGCCCCGCCATCATGCACTACGTGGCCAAGCGCTCGGACCTGGAATGGACCGCGCGTGATCTTTTCAAGGCCATAGAGGCCGGCATTCTCGACGCCAACATCAACTACGAGTATCCGCTCGCAGACGCGGTGAAGGCGCATCAGGCCATCGAAAGCGGGACCACGCTCGGCGCCACGGTGCTTCTTGCCTAGATCATCGGGCGAGCGCCCGCATCGTCGTCGAAGCGGCGCAGCGTGCCTTGGGCGTCATAGGCCGCGCCTGCCATTTCAACAAACGTAGCCGCAAGCGCGTCAGGCGTTTTGAGCGCGGTCTCATCCTCGCCCGGGTAGGCCTTGCCGCGCAGGCCCGTGCGCGTGATGCCCGGATCAAGCAGATTGACGCGGATCGGGGTCGATGCGACCTCGCGTGCGTAGGTGCGGGCCAAGGCTTCAACGCCGGCTTTGGACACCGCGTAGGGGCCCCAGTAGGCCGCGTCCCCGCGCGCCGCCGCACAGGTGATGAACACCACGCGTGCCGAAGCTGAAGCCCGCAGCAAGGGGTCCAGCGAGCGGATCAACCGCCAGTTGGCGTTGAGGTTTAGCGCCAGCACCGCGTCCCACTGCTGCGATGTGATGTGGCCAAGGGGGCTTAGGGGGCCAAGCATCGCCGCGTTGGCGATGAAGATGTCGAGGTGCGGCCACCGTTGGATGAGCGAGGGCCCAACGGCGTCGACCTTGGTGGCATCGAGCAGGTCGAGCGGCGCGATGGTCGCGGTGCCGCCAAGTGCCTTGATCTCGTCGTCGACCTCTTCCAGGGCGCCAACGGTGCGGGCCATCATGATGATGTGCGCACCGGCCTCAGCAAGGGCCAGCGCGGCGGCGCGTCCGATGCCGCGCGAAGCCCCGGTGATCAGCGCCACCCGGCCCTGAAGCGGTCGCTCATGCCCTGTAGGCGCCGTCGTTTCAGTCTGCATGGTCGATGGGGTCCTTAACGCCGAACCGGCTCCAGAACGCAGGTCGCGCGTTAGTTCTTGGGCCGCGCCTTGTCGATCATGATTTCAACGCCGCGGCGCGCCTTCTCGCGGGCCTCCTCCATCATCGGGCGGGCGCGCTCGCGCGCATCTTCGGCAATTTGCGCCATACGGTCAGCGGCCGACGCCGACAGCGTTTTGGTGCGTTGCCAGATGCGGCTGAACAGGCCGCGCTTCTGGATCAGCGCATCCGCAGGCAGCGCTTCAACGGTACGGATCAGATCAGCGTGAATGCGCCGCCCCTCGCGGCCCACGACCCGGTCGTTCGCGCCGGTGAAAACAACGAGCGGCGTGCACGCGGTGACGACCTTGCGTGCCTTCTTCAACCAGCCGCGGTTGCTGACCTGGGTCTCCTGCGCGAAGTACACTTTTTCGCCGTTCAATTCCTGACGCAGGATGCGCCGATCGATCACGGGAATGAGCGTCCCACCGAGTTTCTCGATCAACTTAAAGCGCGCGTTCTTGGGGTCTGGAAACTGTACGAAAAAGGCGACGGCGCCGGGCGTGTTCAACGCGTTGCGGATCGCTTGATCTGTGCTGTCGGCGTATTGGACACGGCGCGCCTGGCCGAGGCCATCGGCATCGATCCTTTGCAGGTTTTGGAACGTCGCTGCGCTGCCCGACTTGCGCGGCGGCAGGTGGAACGTGCGGCGAAAGGCGAAGCCGGCGATATCGCCATAACTTTCAACATCGCGCGCCCGGGTCACGGCGAACACGCATTCGCGCACGTTGTCGCGCCGCAGGATCTTGTAGGGGTTCGGCTTCATCCGACCCGTTAGCAGGGCGAGCACGTCCAATTGGCCAAAACCGATCGCGCGTGGATCACCGAAGACGCGCTCCAGGTTGGCGGCGGTCCCTTCGGACGTGCGGCAGGTGGCATTGTAGCGGGCTTGGTTGAGCGCCGTCGCAAGCGGTGGGCAGAAGGTGGTGTGGTAGGCGCCGGTCTTCCCCCCGGTGTGGATGTCGGCGGCGTTGGCGGTTGCGGGTGCTGCGAGCATCAACGCGGCAGCGGTGAGCAGCGTGCTAAGCGCTGCGAGGCGCGCCTTGGCGGTTGGTTTGACGCTCATCGGTGATGGACCTCCAGGAGTTCAGGCCGCGGTTTTGGTGCGGTGATGCATGCGCAAGCGTAGCACGACACGGCGCCGCAGGCGGCTCATGTTTGCGGTGCACCTTGAGGAGACAGGGGCGCAGGCCGCAGGGTTACAGAACGCTATAGTCGCCAAGGCTTGCCGACGCCAGCGCTTGCGGGTGCATCATCAAGGGATGCGCGTGAGCCAGTTCGCTTTGAGCGACCCCAACGATGCCAACGGCGCCTCAGCGCGGGGCCCGGTGCGCCGCCAGGGACGACGATGATGCGGCGTGCGCGGCCTCGGCGATCAACGCGGCCTTGATCAGCAGGTACAACGTCAGCGCATTGAGGATGTGCCAGGCGAAGTGCGTGCCAATGCGGTGGCCATGGGCCTGCACGGCTTCGCATAGCGTGTAGTCGAGCGTGCGCAATGTCAGCGAAAGCGCGAACACCAAGCCTGCCCCCAGAACCAGCGTGCCACCAGGTCTCTTCCACACCAACATCAGCGGTCCGATGACAAGCATCGCAGCCAGCGCCGGCGCATAGCCGAGCGAGCCATTGAAGCAAGGGCGCCCACCGCACGAGATGTCGCCCGCGCCCTGCAACAGCACAATGAAGCCGATTGTGCCTGCCGCCACCACGATCCAGGGCAGGCGCAAATGAACCCGCAGCGCGTAGGCGAAATAGCTGATCATGAAAACGCCTATGGGCGCGACATCGGCGATGACGGCCCAGACGGTGGCATAGGTGTGAAAGAGAAAGCTGCCGATGCCGATGGCGGTCAGGACGAGGATGAAGAAGCCGGTTGCGAAGCGTCGTGTCCCCGCCGGTTGCGCACGCCAGGAGGCGGCGGCAAAGCCGGCCGCGACCAAAAAGGCAGCGTTGGTGATGGCGTTGGTCGGCTCAGCCCAGAACGTCGGGTCGAGCCCGCGTTCGCAGTAGTTGAAGAGCTTGGTGTCGAGCCCCACGTCCCATCTCCGCTGCTGGCGTCCCGTCGGCGCTGGTGGCTCAAGACGGCCGATCAACGCTTGTGAGACGCCGCCGTTCGCCCTTCACGTTTATCGCTCACGTCCACCACTCATGGGGCCCGCTTCGCCAAGAGCCGGACCCCAGGGCCGTAAAGCAGCAAAAGCAGCCCGCCGGCAATCACCACAATCGACAGCGCGCCCACCAGAATGATCGCGAGAGGCACCGAGGTAAAGATCACCGTCGCCAGCGCTTCCACGCTCTCAAAGCCGCGCCCGCGCCAGGCGATCAGGCCGACCGTTTGTAGCCCTGCGACCACAAGAACAACAGCGAGCGAACCGCCGGTGAGCAGCCAAAGTTCCCGGCCCTTCGGTGGGCGTCCCTGATGGCGCAAAAAGAGCTGTCCCGCACCGATGCCGGCTGCGGCAAGCGCTGCCACGGAAAAACTCGCGCGTGGGGTCAACCCGACGGCGAGGTAGAAGCCGACGACGAGCACGCTGAAACTGATGAAGAAGAGCGCAAACCAGCCCACATAAGGTGCGATGCTTACGGGCGGATGCGTACCAGGGTGAGCGTCAGCCCCTGGGTTGCCCTCAGATCTTGCGCGTTGGCGCCCAAGCCGTGGCGGCATCGTTCGGCCCCTCGCTTCAGAATTGCTTGAAGTGATGCGCTGACCACCCGTGCAGCCTCGCGCCGGTGCGCGGCGAGCGCGCGATTACGCGCCCGGCAACAACCGGATGCCCAACTCGCGTAGTTGCTTGGGCGACACCTCACCTGGTGCACCCATCAGCAGGTCCTGCGCTTGTTGGTTCATCGGGAACATGATCACGTCGCGCAAGTTCTCCGCGCCCGCCAGCAACATCACGATGCGGTCGATGCCGGGAGCGATGCCCCCGTGCGGCGGAGCGCCAAACTGAAAGGCGCGGTACATGCCGCCAAAGCGCTCTTCAAGCGTGCTCTCTTCGTAGCCCGCGATCTCGAACGCCTTCTTCATGATCTCCGGACGATGGTTTCGGATCGCGCCCGATGAGAGTTCCACGCCGTTGCACACGATGTCGTATTGGAACGCCTTGATGGTGAGCGGGTCTTGCGTCTCCAGCGCTTCAAGTCCGCCTTGCGGCATCGAGAAGGGGTTATGCGAGAAGTCGATCTTCTTCTCATCCTCGTTGAACTCGAACATCGGGAAATCGACGATCCAGCAAAAGTCGAAGCGATCCGTGGCGGTCAGTTCAAGATCGTTGCCCACCTTGAGGCGTGCTTGCCCGGCAAAGCTTGCAAACGCCTTCGGGTCGCCGGCTGCGAAGAACACCGCGTCCCCGTCTTTGAGGCCCAGTTGGTCGCGGATGGCGCTGGCGCGCTCCGGCCCGATGTTTTTGCCGATCGGACCGGCCGCTTCCCCATCCCGGTAGAAAATATAGCCAAGCCCGGGCTGCCCTTCGCCCTGTGCCCAGGTGTTCATGCGGTCGCAGAACGCGCGGCTGCCACCGCTTGGCGCGGGGATCGCCCAGACGCGGTTTTTCGCGTCCTTCGCCAACATGGAGGCGAACACCTTGAATCCGGAGCCGGCGAAATGCTCGCTCACGTCTTGCATTTCGATCGGGTTGCGCAGATCAGGCTTATCGGAACCGTATTTTGCGATCGCCTCATCGAAAGGAATGCGCGGGAACGGGTTGGTGACGGGCTTGCCTTCGCCGAACTCCTCAAAAAGCGTGCGCATGACCGGTTCAACGGCATCGAACACGTCGTCCTGCGTGACGAAGCTCATCTCCAGATCGAGCTGATAGAACTCGCCCGGTGAGCGGTCGGCGCGCGCGTCCTCATCGCGGAAACACGGCGCGATCTGGAAGTAGCGATCAAAGCCCGACATCATGATGAGCTGTTTGAACTGCTGCGGTGCTTGCGGCAGTGCGTAGAATTGGCCCGGATGCATACGCGACGGCACCAGGAAGTCGCGTGCGCCTTCGGGTGATGATGCGGTCAGGATCGGCGTCTGGAATTCGGTGAAGTCCTGCGCGTGCATGAGTTCGCGGATGCGCCGGATGATGCTTGAGCGCAGCATCATGTTGGCGTGCAGCGTTTCGCGGCGCAGATCGAGAAAGCGGTAGCGCAAGCGCAGATCTTCTGGATAGTCGGGTTCGCCAAAGACCGGCACGGGGAGTTCGGACGCGCGCGACAGCACTTCGCAGGCGCGGATGAACACTTCGATCTCGCCGGTCGCAAGGTCATCCTTCACGGTCTCGGCCGAGCGCGGCTTGACCTCGCCATCGATGCGTAAAACCCATTCAGCGCGCACCGTTTCAATCAACGAAAACGCATCGCTGTCGGGGTCAACCACGCATTGCGTGATGCCGAAGTGGTCGCGCAAATCGACGAACAGCAGGCCACCGTGATCACGTACGCGGTGAACGAATCCAGAAAGGCGTACGGTTTGACCGGCATCGCTGGCGCGCAGCGCAGCGCAGGTGTGCGTGCGGTAGGCCGGCAGGTTGGATGTGTCGGCCCCGTCGGCGCCCGTGTTCGATGATCTTTGCCCCACGGCCGCAATGCCTCCTGAGGTTGGTGTCTTAAGGTCGCCTGCGCGTCGAAGTCGCCGGCGCGATTTGCGCGGGAAGAGCGCATGCGCCCCCCGCGCTGTCAAGCGGAGCTGGGGGGGTGCGCTGGTGGGTTTGTGGGTCGAATGCAGGGGACGTGGTTCGCGGTGCGCCAACGGTCCTGTTTCGGCCGCAAGACGCGCACGGAGACCGGCCAGCACGACACCGATTGCTGACACACTTTAGGGCTATGCCCCTTCTAAGCACAGGGGCACGCGCACCGAGCCTGGACGGCTTTCGCGCGATCGCCCATAACGAGCCTTGCTTTGAGCCCGGATCACGCCCCGCGCACATGCTTCGTGCCACGCGACCCTGGTAACGTTTCGACCCGCACAAGGACCACCGCCCGCCATGATCGGCCCGCTTTCTTACCTCGATATCGTCCTGATCGTGCTGGGCTTCATTTCCGGCATGCTCGCTCTTTATCGGGGCCTATCGCGCGAAATCCTGTCGCTCGTCGCCTGGGTCGCGGCCGCCGGCGCCACGTTCTATTTCGTCTTCTTCCACCGCGACATCGCTGAACAGCTCGGCAGGCAAATGGACGTCCCGGCTGCGGTCCCTTTGGTGGGCATCGGCGCGTTGATCTTCCTGGTGGTGCTGGTGCCGGTGCACCTGATCACGATCCGCATTTCTGATGCCATTCTTGATCGCCAGCTCGGCATGATCGACCGCATCTTGGGGTTCGGCTTCGGCGTTGCCCGCGCTTTCTTGATCGTGGTCATCTTCTACATGCTGGCGCTGCCGTTCCGGCCAAACCTGGCGAAGGAACTGCCGTGGGTGGCGCAATCGTATTCTTACCCATCGATCCAGGCGACGAGCCGGTCGCTGGGTGTGCTGCTGCTCACGCTGGTTGAGCGCATTAACCCCGATCTTGACCCCAACGCGCCCGACCGCCAGCAGCAGGGCTGAGCCAGCGTCGCTCGAGCAACGGGCGCATCAGGTGGAAACGCTGTGCCCTTCAACCTTGGTCCAAGCTGCACGCGTGCGCTGTTGAAGGCCTGCGAAAACGTCACAGATATGTCGCATTCCCCGGTGGTGCGGCGAGCAAAATGTGCTATGGCACCGCCAGCTTGAGGGATGAGGCGCGCGGCTGGTGGTGGCGCATAGGCGGACCAGCCTGAGGACGACAACCGCGTGACCTGGGCGATCGCGCCGGGCACGCCAGTCAGCGGGCACACACCATGATCGAGACCGGGATCGAAACCGGAACGGATCGCTACGGCGATGACCGGCTGCGCGAAGAGTGCGGCGTGGTCGGCATTTTCGACCAGGATGATGCCGCAGCGCTCACCGCGCTCGGCCTTCACGCGCTTCAGCATAGAGGCCAGGAAGCGGCCGGCATCGTGACCTACGATGGCATCCGCTACCACACGGAGCGGCGGCTGGGGCTGGTTGGCGACCACTTTTCCAGTCAGCAGACGATCGACCAGCTACGCGGCCGTAATGCCATCGGTCACGTGCGTTATTCGACGCGCGGCGACACGATCATGCGCAACGTGCAGCCGCTGTTCGCCGATCTCGACACGGGCGGTTTCGCCGTCGCGCACAACGGTAATCTGACCAACGCCCTGGATCTGCGGCGCAAGCTGATCGCCGAGGGCGCGATTTGCCAGTCGACGTCTGATACCGAGTTGATCTTGCACCTGCTGGCGCGGTCCTCGAAGCGACGCACGGTCGAGCGTTTCATTGAAGCGCTCCTCCAGATCGAAGGGGCCTACGCGCTAGTGGCGATCACCAATGACATGGTGATCGGGGCGCGTGATCCCGTCGGCATCCGGCCGCTGGTGATCGGCCGTCTGCGCGGCGCTTACCTGCTCGCCTCAGAGACCTGTGCGCTTGACATCATGGGCGCTGAGTTCGTGCGTGAAGTTGAGAACGGCGAGGTGGTCACGATCACCAAAGATGGCCTTGAGAGCCACCGCCCGTTTCCGCAGCGACCCGCGCGGCCGTGCATTTTCGAATACATCTACTTCGCGCGACCCGACAGCGTGGTCGGCGGCTTCCCGATCTATGAGGTCCGCAAGAAGATGGGCGTCGAGCTTGCACGCGAATCGACGGCGGACAATGCGAACGGCGATGTTGTGGTGCCCATTCCGGATTCAGGCGTGCCCGCCGCCATCGGCTTTGCGCAACAGTCCCAGATCCCCTACGAGCTCGGCATCATCCGCAACCACTACGTCGGTCGCACCTTCATCGAGCCCGAGCAGAAGATCCGCCAGCTTGGCGTTAAGCTCAAGCACTCGGCGAATGCGTGCGCGGTGCGCGGCAAGCGCGTCATCCTGATTGACGACAGCGTGGTGCGCGGTACGACGTCGAAAAAGCTTGTGCATATGATGCGGGAAGCCGGCGCGCGCGAAGTTCACATGCGCATCGCTTCACCGCCGATCCGTTATCCCGACTTCTACGGCATCGACACACCGAAGCTCGGGGAGTTGATGGCCGCGCGCATGTCTGTCAGTGAGATGTGCAAGGACATGGGTGCTGATAGCCTCGCATTCCTGAGCGTTGACGGCGTCTACCGGGCGATGGGCTTCGCGAACGGCCGCGACGCGGAGAACCCTGGGTTCACGGATCATTGCTTTACAGGGGAATACCCAACGCGCCTCGTCGACCAAAGCGGTGGTGCTGGCGATGACGTGGATCAGCTTTCATTGCTGTCGGAGGTGCGTTAACGGCGGGCATGCGGGTCAGTGAGGCCAACGGCGTAAGATGGCGCGTTAACTGAAGCCCGCGTGCCAGCTCAGCGCGTGCATGATCCCGGCGAAAGGGCTCTTGCCGGCTGGCACCGTGCGAAGCGTCGGCGTGCGAACGCGCCGCGCAAGCGCACCAGATGTGGCTGCACGCGGCGGTCGCGCACACCCATGCGGACGTGGTGGAATCGGTAGACACACAGGACTTAAAATCCTGAGAGGGTAACCTCGTGCGGGTTCAAGTCCCGCCGTCCGCACCATCGGTGCTCTTCATCATCGGCCTTCAAAGTTGTGCGCAGCCTTCGTGGGGCGCTCGCCTGTGCCAGTTGGGCAACGCTCTTTGGCCAGATGTCTAGGTTAAGCGGCCGTTAACCCCTCAAACGTAACGTTATAACGTAACATTGCCCTATTCGGCGCGCATGCCACCGCCGCGCCGCGTTTTCGAAGCGTAATCCGAGCACGCCGACGTGCGGCGCAGACACCGGGGATGGTGTTGATCCCCGATCCCTTCACCTCGCAGGAGCCGCTGTGATGGTCCGCTTCGCCTCTCTCTGTTCGATCGCATCTTTTTCGATGGTTTTGGCCGCAGCGCTTGTCGTCGGCGCCCCCGACGCTTTCGCGCATGGCAGTCACGCTGTGCCGCCGCCTGCCGCTGATCCGGCGGTTTACACGCCACCGGTCGGGGCCGGTTGGTGGGAAGCGCTCTACGGGCGCCTCGACCATGCGATGACCACCATCCTGAAGGCGGCGAACAAGGGGGACAGTGTTGGGCCGTTCTTGATGATCCTGGCGCTCGCGTTCGCTTACGGTGTGGTCCACGCAGTTGGTCCAGGGCACGGCAAGCTGCTGCTCGGCTCCTTCATGACGGCGACGAACGCGCCGGCACGGCTCGGTATCACCATGGCCGTCGCGGCGGCCGCAATCCAGGCGCTGCTCGCGATCAGCGTGGTGCTTGTCGTGGCGATCGGCCTTCAAGGCGTCGCCGATGCGGTGCCCGCGCTGCAAAGTACGGTTGGCACGGTTAGCTTTGTTTTGCTGACCGTGTTGGGGCTGATGATCGTGTTGCGCCAGCTTGCGGCCTTCGATTGGTTGCCCAAGCCCATCGCGCAGCTCGCACCCGCTTCGATGTGCGCTTGTTGTGCGCACGACCATGCGGGCGGGCATGCCAAAGAGGCTGTGGCTCAACACGGGCATCACGGGCATCAGCCTCATCATCATGCTCATGATCATGGACACAGCCATGATCACGGCTGCGGCCATGGACATGGAACCGGACACGGACAGGACCACGCGCATAAGTCCTGCGGCCATCATCATCACGATCACCAACACCATCATCATCATCATGGCGGTCACGCGCATGCGCCCGCTCACGGGCACAAGCACACCGATCCCGCCCAGGATGCGTCGCTATCCGCTATCGGTGTCGCAGGCGTCACCCTATCGATGGGCATGCGCCCGTGCACAAGCGCGTTTGCCATCCTGCTGCTGGCGCTTGCCAACAACGTGCTGGCCTTAGGCATCGCTGCAACGCTCGCCATGGCCGTCGGCGTCGCCTGCACGCTCATCCTCGTTGCCGTGTTCGCGGTCGATGTGCGCCAGTACGCTAACGCGGCGCTGAGCCAACGCTGGATGCCGACCCACGCTACGGGCTTCGTGACGCTGATCGCCGGCGCGTTGCTCACGTCGGTCGCCTTCGTCGGTCTGGTGCAGGCTGCCACGCAGTAGGCTTGAGCAGCGGGCGCAAAGTGGGACTAACCGGCTCATACACCGGTGATCCCGATCAATCGCCCGATGATTTGGTGTTCCGCTCACGTACGGCGTGTCACCGCGCGCTCTGCTGAGCGCTGACGCCACAGGAGCGGTGCGAGCAGTGACACGAGGAACAGCCCAAGCGCTGCCACCACGATGCTGGGGCCTGTGGGCGTATCCCATTTGAGCGATCCGAACAGGCCTGCGATCACGGCTGCCACGCCGATGACCGCGGCAAGCGTAGCCATCTGCTCAGGGCCGGACGAGAACCGCCGCGCGGTCGCCGCCGGGATGATCAACATCGCCGTGATCAACAGAACCCCGACGATCTTCATGGCGATCGCGACAACGGCGGCGAGCAGCAACATAAAGATCATGTTGGCGCGCTCAGGCTCGAGGCCTTCAGCTTCGGCCAGTTCGCTGCTGACCGTACCGGCAAACAGCGGCCGCCAGATCGCCGCAAGAACGGCCAAGCACACCGCGCCCCCCAGCCAGATCAGCGCGATATCGAGCTTCGAGACGGCCAGGATGTCGCCGAAGAGGAAGCCCAAAAGGTCGATCCTGACCCACGTCATGAACGACAAGACAACCAAGCCGAGCGCCAACGTCGCGTGTGCTAGCAAGCCCAGCAGCGCATCGGTGGAAAGCGCAGCCTGCCGGTTCAGCAGCAACAGCGCGCCCGAGACCGTCACCGAAACGGCGAACACGGCGAGCGTGATGTTGACTTCGAACAGGAACGCCAGCGCGACGCCCAGCAGGGCCGCATGCGAGAGCGTGTCGCCAAAGTAGGCGAGCCGACGCCATACGATGAAGCAGCCAAGTGGACCTGCGATCAGCGCCACGCCGATGCCGGCAATGATCGCCCGGGTGAAAAAGTCATCAAGCATCGTCGCGGGCCTTCGCGATCTGGCCCGCAGGCTGAGCGCCGCGATTGCCGCCTCCGCTACGGCCGCCCTCACGACCGCCGCCCCCGCTTGCCCCATCATCGCCGATCGTCCCGTCGGCCGCCTGCACGCGCCCATCGGGCAAATGCGTGTGGTCGTGATGGTGTTCGTAGACGGCGAGACTGGCGGCCGCGCGCGCGCCGAACAGCGCTTTATACTCGGGGCTCGCGGCAACGCTTTTGGGCGTGCCTGAACAACAAACGTGTCCGTTGAGGCAGATCACGCGGTCGGTTGCCGCCATCACCAGGTGGAGGTTGTGCGAGATCAGCAGGATGCCACAGCCGAGCCGGTCACGGATGCGGCGGATCAGATCGTAAAGCGCTGCTTCGCCCGAGAAGTCGACACCTTGAACGGGTTCATCGAGCACCAGAAGTTCGGGCTTGCGCGCGATCGCACGGGCGAGGAGCACGCGTTGAAACTCGCCGCCCGACAGCGTTTGCATTTGCGCTGCGGCAAGGTGCGCGACTTCGGTTTCGGCAAGCGCCTCGCGTGCTTCATCATCGCCGATGCGACCGGTCAGACCCATGAAGCGGCGCACGCTCAGCGGCAGCGTCCAATCGATCGAAAGACGTTGGGGCACGTAGGCGATGCGCACGCCCGGACGCCGCCATGCGGTGCCTTCATCGGGCTGATGCACGCCAAGGACGAGTTTGGCAGTGGTCGATTTTCCGGCGCCGTTGGGGCCGATCAGCGTTACGATTTCGCGCGGGTGCAGCGCCAGAGAGATCCCCCGTACGAGCCACCGCCCGGAACGCCGCAGACCGGCGTTGTCGATGGCGATCAGCGGCTCGGGTTGGGGCAAAGCGTTGTCTTTCATGCAGAGTTCGGCGCTCCGTGATGAACGCTTTTGTGGCCGCTCAGTGTTTCGCCTGCGGGGGCAGTTTTGTGCGCAGGCCTTCGTGCACGCCGTTGCCTAGGCTCAGAAGATGCGCTACCACCCGCGCCAGCGCTGTAACGTTATAACATTACAGGCAAACCATGGATCAAGGGTCGTCCGATGCGCACCATCATCTCCTTCGTCGCCGCCGCCACGATGTTGGCGGTCTCTGCCGCCTCCGCGCATGCGGAAGTCAAAGTGGTCACCTCCATTAAGCCGATACACTCCCTCGTCGCCGGTGTCATGAAAGGTGTGGGCACGCCTGGCCTGATCATCGAAGGTTCGACGTCACCGCATACGTTCTCGATGAAGCCGTCGCATGCCGCCATGTTGCAAAAGGCCGACGTCGTATTCTGGGTCGGGCCTGCGATCGAAACGTTTCTGGTGAAGCCGCTTGAAACGCTCACGGCCAAGGCGACCGTGGTTAAGCTTCTGGAGACCCAGGGCCTGACGAAGCTGAAAGTGCGTGAGGGCGATGGTTTCGAAGGCCATGACGACCACGGGCATGGTGACGACCACGGCGCCCACAAAGACAAAGACCACGGCGCCCACAAAGAAGATGCCCATAAGAAAAAAGGCCACGGCGACGATCATCACGATGATCACGGCAAGAAGCGCGAGGCGGCCGATCACGGCGATCATGAAGTCGATGCCCACGTTTGGCTCGACCCGATGAACGCCAAGGTTCTCGTGACCGCCATCAAGAACGCGCTGATCAAAGCCGATGCGGCGAACGCGGCGATCTACGAGCGCAACGCAGCCGCGATCGCGAAACGCATCGATGGTCTGGTGGCGCAAGCGACCGCCGATGTGACGCCGATACGCGGCAAGGGCTTTCTCGTGTTCCACGACGCCTATCAGTATTTCGAGAAGCGCTTTGGCGTGAAGGCGTCGGGGTCTATCACCGTGTCCCCTGAAGTGATGCCGGGCGCCAAGCGCGTGGGCGAACTGCGCACCAAGGTGAAGAGCCTGGCCGTGCAGTGCGTGTTTTCCGAACCGCAATTCAAACCCAAGCTGGTCGCCACGGTCATCGAAGGCACGCCCGCTCGTTCTGGCGTGCTTGATCCGCTCGGCGCATCGCTCAAAAACGGCCCCGATCTCTATTTCGAGCTGATCCAGAACATGGCGGCGTCGCTGAAAGGCTGCCTGACGAAATCAGGCTGATTTCGTTCCCTTAAGGGTTGCTGAAAGACCAAAGCACGGCGTCGGTCCAAGTCGGGACCGGCGCCGCTTGTTTGGGTTCGCGGATCGTGACGCGCTTGATCGATCGAACGCGCCCGCGTAGCCAGGGCGCAGGATCATAGTGGATACCGCGCGCAACGCAGCGCGCTGCCCGTATCCCACGCCAAGAGGCTAAGCGATGAAGAAGAAGGTCACGTTGAAGGCCATCACGGCCGACAACTGGGAAGAGGTCGCTGATCTTGAGGTGAGCGATGAGCAGGACGACTTCGTTGCGAGCAACGCCTTCTCGATCGCGGAATCGAAGTTCAATGACCACGCCGTCCCGCTTGCCATTTATGCGGGCGACGAGCCGGTCGGCTTCATCATGTACGAGCCGCAACATGACGAAGACGACCCCTCAACGTTCCTGATCTATCGCTTCATGGTCGATGAAGATCATCAGGGTGAGGGGCACGGGCGGGCTGGCATGGCAGCACTGCTGGATCGGTTGCGCGCGACGCCCGCATGCCGACGGATCACGATTTGCTATGTGGCGGGTAACGCGCGTGCGAAAGCGTTCTACGCGAGCTTCGGTTTCAAAGAGGTCGGCACCAACGACGACGGTGAGTTGGTCGCCGAGATCATTGTCGGCGAGTAGGTGCGCGTTGGGCCGGGGGACCAGTGTTTGATCGCTCAACTTTCGCGTGCGCTATGCCGCCTGAAGTGGCGTGTGACACGAAACTCAAGCGATTGTGAAGCGAGCCGGCTCCGCTTGCGCGTTGATTGCGCTGGGGATTCTTAGACCCTTCAAATTGTTGGGTTTCTTGCCAATTGGCATCCCATGCGGCCGTGGCTTACAAGCCCGTGCCGCGTGCGACGCTGCCTAATCGTTGCGCATTTGCATACCTTTGCGGTGATCCGTGTGCGACGTCCTGACCTACCGGAGCGGTGGGTATCCACCCGCGCCATTTTTTTCCAAAGGCCGAGCGGACGCTTCGCTGACGTAGATCGGCGGGGTTAAACGGGGTCGGCGGGTCGAACCCAATGCGGGCTTGCACAAGGCCCCACGTGAACCGCTGCGATGAGGGCGGTGGTGCACCATCAAGGAGTGCGATGTCGATGGACGCGCAGATTTTCGAGACCATGGAAGCTCAGGTGCGCAGTTACTGCCGCAGCTTCCCGACCGTCTTTGCGCACGCGCGCGGCGCCACGCTGACCGATGCGGACGGCCGCGCTTACATCGACTTTCTGGCCGGCGCCGGCACGCTCAATTACGGCCACAACAACCCACGCATCCGCGATGCCGTGATCGCCTATTTGCAGGGCGATGGCGTGGCGCACGCGCTCGACATGTACACGGTCGCGAAGGCGACGTTCCTCACGACCTTGCGGGACACGATCCTTGAACCCCGCGGGCTCGGCTACAAGGTCACCTTCCCCGCACCGACCGGCACCAACGCGGTGGAAACCGCGATGAAGTACGCCCGCCGTGCGACGGGCCGCTCCTCCATCATCGCCTTCACGAACGCGTTCCACGGTATGACGCTTGGGTCACTGGCAGCCTCCGGCAACCGCGCCAAGCGCGACGGGGCTGGCGTTGCGTTTTCCGGCATCACGCGGCTTCCCTACGATGGTTATATGCCGGGGCTCGACAGTGCCGCGCTGCTGAAGACGCTGCTGGAAGATGGCGGCAGCGGGGTCGATAAGCCCGCCGCCATCATCGTGGAGACGGTACAAGCCGAAGGTGGGCTGCAGACCGCTTCGCCCGCCTTCATGCGCGCGCTGGCTCAGATCGCGGCCGAACACGGCATCCTTCTGATCGTGGATGACATTCAGACGGGCTGCGGGCGGACGGGACCGTTTTTCAGCTTCGAAGAGATGGGCGTGGTGCCTGACATCGTCTGCCTGTCGAAGGCCATCGGCGGCATGGGGCTGCCGTTGGCATTGGTCTTGTTCAAGCCCGAACTTGATGTGCTGAAGCCCGGTGAGCACAACGGGACGTTCCGCGGCAATAACCTGGCGTTCGTGGCGGCCACGCAGGCGCTGAGCTTCTGGCGCGAACCGGCCTTCGTGATGCGCAACGGCGATGTCGCAACCCGTTTGCGCGATCACTTGGAGCGCCTCGCGACGCGCTACCAAGCCCAAGGCTGCCACCTGCGCGGTCGCGGTCTGCTGCTGGGCCTGTCCTGGGATGACACGGCCACGGCGTCAGCGGTCTCGCGTGCCGCTTTCGCACGCGGGCTGATCATGGAGACGACCGGCGCGAAGGATCAGGTCTTGAAGCTGTTGCCGCCGCTGACGATCACGGATGACGAGCTGGCGCGCGGCTTGGATGCGCTCGATGCGGCGTTGGAAGACGTTTGCGGTCGCGGTGATGTTGCTGTGCCGTTGCAGGCGGCCGAGTGACGAATTTCCGATGCAACGACATGATGAGGCCGCGCTCAACGACGCCGCGCGCGAGGGGGAAGCGGGCGATGCGGGCGAAGCTGGTCAACCAAGCGAAAGCGCCACGTTAACGCAGGATGAGCAGCGCTTAGCGTCCGATCCTGCGCCGCGCCCGAACATCCTGACCGCCCCTGGCGTGGACAACGCGAACCGCTGGCGCCCCGGCGAGCGGTTGATCGACCTCTTCTGGCAGCGCTGTGACGCGCTTGAACGCGATGGGCTTGCCAAGACGCGTATCGCGCTTGAGGTCGACGGTGTTGCGCTGACCTATGCGGGCTTGCGTGATCAAGTCAGGCGCGCGGGGCACGCGCTCAACGCTTGCGGATTGAAACCGGGCGCGCGCGTGGGGCTGCTGCTCGATCGCGCGCTTGCGGGCTATGGCGCCATGCTGGCTGCGGTCAGCGCGGGCCTGGTCTACGTGCCGCTCGACACGAAGTTCCCCGCTGAGCGCATCGCCTACATCGCGGATGATGCGGAGCTTGAAGCGTTCATCGCGGTCAGCGATGCGTTGGCCTTGGCGGCCCCGACCGGACTGCCTGTGATCGATGCAGGCGATCTTTGGGCAGGCGCGCCGCTTGCCAGCGTAGCCGACTTTGCCGACGTGGCCGAGATGGCCAACGCTGCTTCCAGCGCCTCGCCGTTACGCAAAACATTGCCGCTGGCTGAAGCGAACCACGGGCCGCCATCGCACCAGGACGCAGAAGAAAACGCTGCTACCGGTGTCGGTGATGCGCTTGCCTACATCATCTACACCTCCGGCTCGACCGGCCGACCCAAAGGCGTTGCCGTCAACCACAGCGCCATCTGCAACTTCATCGCGGTCGCAGCCGAAGCCTACGGCTATCGCGACGATGACCGCGTCTACCAGGGCCTGACCTTCGCGTTCGATTTCTCCATCGAAGAGTTCTGGGTGCCGCTCGCGGTCGGCGCGACGCTGGTGGCCTCGCCGCGCGACATCCAATTGGTCGGACCGGCGCTGCATGCCTTCTTAACCGCGCAACGCATCACCGCGATGGCGTGCGTGCCAACGCTGCTCGCGACGCTCAAGGACGATGTGCCGAACTTGCGCTTTTTGCTGCTGTCTGGCGAAGCCTGTCCACCCGATCTGGTCCGTCGCTGGGCGCGCCCTGAGCGCCGTCTGCTCAATGCCTACGGGCCGACCGAAGCCACCGTGACCGCCACTTGGACGCCACTTGCGCCGGGGCGAGCGGTCACGATCGGGGTGCCGCTTGCGACCTACACGATCGTGCTGTTGGAGCCGGATGCGGATCAGCTCACCGCGCCGGGCGAAGAGGGCGAGATCGCGATCGCCGGCGTTGGGCTCGCCAACGGCTACGTCAAACGGCCTGAACTCACGGCCCAGAAATTCATCGCCGACTTCCTGGGGCTCGCGGACAATCCCTCAGGGCGGTTGTACCGCACGGGCGACTGGGGGCGGATCACACCGGAAGGTGAAATCGCCTATCTCGGTCGCATCGACAGCCAGGTGAAGTTGAAGGGCTACCGCATCGAGCTTGGCGAAATCGAAGAGGCGATGCTGCAACTCGACGGCGTGGCTCAGGCCTGCGTGGCAGTCCACGAAAGCGCTGATGGGACGAAGGACCTGGTTGGCTATTACAGCGCGTTTGCGGGCGTTGAAGGTGGTTCGGGCGTAGGGGGCGCAGCGGCGGCCGCAATGCAAGCCCCGCAGCGCGCGTGGATCGCACAGCGTCTGCGCGAGAGCCTGCCAGCCTACATGGTGCCAACCTATTTGGAGCCGCTGCCGGCCCTGCCTTTGATGCCGAGCCAGAAGGTCGATCGCACGCGGTTGCCGGCGCCCGCTCTGCCGCGCGTGACCGTGCAGACGGCAGACCACGAAGCGCCGGCAACGCCAACGGAAACGCGTGTCGCGCAGGTCGTCGCGCAAGTGCTGGGTCTTGATGATGCGCCTTCGGTCAAAGCGCATCTGTTTGAAGACTTGGGCCTCGATTCCCTGCGCGCCGCTGAAGTCATCATGGCGCTCGATGAAGCCTTTGGCGATGCCAACGTCGCGATCGAACGCGTCTACCGCGCGCCCACCATCCGGGGGCTTGCCGCGGGCATCGATGAAGCGGGTGAAGAGGCCGGCGAGCGCGTGGTCGCACCTCCAACACCGCGCGGTAGCGATAGGGCGCATGCCGTGTGCGCCACGCTGCAGGGCTTGACCTACATCGGTCTCTTCGCGGCCTATATCGCCGCTTCCTACGCAAGCCTGGTTTGGATCGCACATGCGCCTGATCTCAGCGCCTGGTTCGCCCGCTCAGCGCTTTGCGCGTTGGGCTTCTTGCTCGGTCCTACGTTGTTGGCGCTTGCCGCGAAATGGGTGCTGATCGGCCGCTGGCGCCCGCAGCGCCTCCGCCTGTGGAGCCTCGGTTACGTCCGCTTTTGGTTCGTCCGCCTGTTGGTGGAGACGAGCCCGCCCGCATTGTTCCGCAACTCGCCGGTGTTCAACGTCTACCTGCGGGCGCTCGGCGCCCGTGTCGGCGACCACGCGTTGCTCGCGCCCAAATCTTTCCCGCTCTGCACCGATCTTCTGACGATCGGCAATAACGTGGTGGCGCGTAAAGGCTGTCACATCACGGGTTATCACGCCGAGGGCGGCTTCCTCGAAATCGGGCCCATCGTGCTTGGCGATGATGCGGTCATCGGCGAGAACGCGGTCATCGCTTTCAACACCGGTATGGGAACCGGCGCACAGCTTGCGCATGCGTCGGCGCTGTTGCCCGGCCAAAGCATCGAAGCGGGTGCGCGCGCCCACGGATCGCCAGCACGGCCTGCGAGCAGCTCGTTTGCTCACGAAAGCGTCCACGCACCATCGACGTTACGCCGTCGCGTTTACGGGGCGTGCGAGGCCGGCGTGACCTTCCTCGCCGCGATGCTGACGTTGGCGGCCGTAATCGCGCTGGTGTTCAGCCGCAGTGACCCGCGCACCTGGGGTGAGGCCGCGTCGGCGCAACGCATCATTTTCAACGTCGACGCTATCGGCACCGTCGCGCTCTACGTTGCGTTGGCGTTTTTGATACGCTGGCCCTGGGCGCGCTCAACATCACGGTTGCGCGTGCGCTCAACCCGCTGTTCACACCGGGGCGGCTCTATCGCGTCTACGGCTGGCGTTTCTTCGTCGCCAAGCTTATCGCGGGCTTCAGCAACGTCGCGTTCTTCCACACGCTG
>JBCBJZ010000012.1:0-42242 GCA_038522635.1 Pseudomonadota bacterium
CGCATCACGCAAGCGGGTGGCGATGATGCCGCCGCACCGCTTCGTGTTGGGCTGTCCGACGGTGGGGATCTTGAAGCGAAATTGGTGGTGATGGCGGTCGGCGTGCGCTCGAACACCGGCTATCTGGTGGGGAGTGGCATCGACGTCAAAAGCGGCGTGCGGGTGGGCAGTCACCTGCAAACGTCAGTACCCGACGTTTACGCGGCGGGTGACGTCGCAGAAGCCCGCGATCTATCAACGGGTGACTACGACGTGCTCGCCATCCAGCCGACCGCTGTTGAACACGGCCGTTTAGCCGCCCTCAACATGGCAGGTCATGAGACCCGCCACCATGGCTGCCTCAACATGAACGTGCTCGACACTATGGGGCTCATCTCCAGTTCGTTTGGCCTGTGGGATGGCGCGCGCGGCGCAAACGCGGCATCAGGGTCGATGGTGGATGAGGCGCGCTATCGCTACCTGCGGCTTGAGTTTGACGGCGAGCGTATGGTGGGCGCGCAATCGGTTGGGATGACCGATCACGTGGGCATGTTGCGCGGCCTGATCCAGACCGGGGCGCCGCTTGGCGGCTGGCGCGATAAGCTGATCAAGGCGCCTGAGCGGGTGCGTGAAGCCTACATCGCCTGCGCGCAAGGCATGAGCCATCACGGGCCGATGGCCCCGAAGGTGGCCCTGCCAGCTTAACGCCACCGCCGCCACGCCCCTCGCTTTGCAGTATGCGCGCTGCCGGGCCGGGCGCCCCCCCAACGATCCCCTGACGACCCCTCTTGAGGTTTGCGCGATGTCCACGCTGCAGGTGACGCTGAAACTCTACGCTTCGCTCGGTGCCTACCTGCCGGCGGGCGCCCAACGCAACCAGGCGGCCATCGCGGTCGATGCGGGGACAACCGTGCTTGAACTTCTCGACACCCACAACGTACCGCGCACCTCGTGTCATCTCGTGCTGCTCAACGGGGTCTTTCAGCCCCCCGCCACCCGTGGGGAGACGCGCCTCAGCGACGGTGATGCGCTCGCGGTGTGGCCGCCCGTTGCCGGCGGCTGAGCCTGACAAAGGGAGCGCGGTTCGCCATGAGCGCGTTTGTGCCTGCATCGCCGGGCTTGAGCCTCGAAAAGACGATGTCGCTCAGTTTGCGCGAGTTCGAGATCTCGCTGAGGCGGCTCGATGCAGCGCCCGAGACGGTCGGTGCGGACACCTACCGTCTTGCGCACGGTGATGGCACGGTCGACATCAGCGCCCGTGCGCTTGAGCCGGCGGTGCTTGGCAAGCTGATGCGGCTGCCGCGCTGTCTGATCACCATCCGCTTCAGCGACACCCATGACGAGGCCGCGCGTCGCGCTTTCCTCGTGCGGTTCGATCTCGCCTTCCAGCGTGGCGGCGGCTGAGAGCCTGCGCGCATCGTGAACTTTTGCACAGGCATTGGGCAGCAAACAGCCCGTAAAAGAGGCACCGCCTCCGCTATGCTCAATTGGATATAACCGATTGAATTTGCTGCCATAATTTCGCTCCAGCCCGCGCCTAGAGCCGCAGCGGGACACGCGCTGGACATGAGTCGCCCACATCGTCGTTGAACCAAGTTCCTTTCTTTCTCGCGGGAGGGAACCGTTCAGCATGGCGCGACTTACAAGTCCGGTTTGAATGGATGGAGCTGATGCGGCTGCAACGCAACGTGGCCGTGCCGTAGACTTATGAAAAAATATGAATCCATGACGCGCCGCGAAACCTTGCACGGGGTTGGGGCGGCAAGCTTTTCCGCGATCGCAGGGGGGCTGTTGACCGGGCTCGCCGGCCAAGGCGTCAACCGGGCGCACGCGGCCATCGGCGCGGTGACGCCGTTCGACCAAAATAGCGTGATGCAGCTCGCGCGTGACTTGAGCGCGACGCCCTATCGGCCCGCAGCGATCACGTTGCCGCCGCGTCTGAAGCAGCTCAGTTACGATGATTACCGGGCCATCCGGTTCCGGACGGAGCAGGCGATCTGGCGCGGCAAGGGCCACAAGTTCGAGCTGCAGCTTTTCCCGATGGGCTGGCTTTACAACAAGCCGGTTCGCCTGTGGCTCGTCGACGGCGATCAGGCCAAAGAACTGCTGCCCGATGGGCAGTTGTTCGACTTCGGCAAGCTCAAAGACAACCCGCCCAACGCTGATGAGTTCGGGTTTGCCGGCTTCCGCGTGCATGGGCCGATCAACCGCGCTGACTACTTCGATGAGTATTTGGTGTTCCAGGGCGCGAGCTACTTTCGCGCGGTGGCACGCGGGCAAACCTACGGCTTGTCGGCACGGGGCCTGGCGCTCGACACGGCGGAACCGGGCGGGGAGGAATTCCCGGTCTTTCGCACCTTCTGGATCGAACAGCCCGCAAAGGGCGATGATGCGATCCGCGTGCACGCGCTGCTCGACAGCCCCTCCACCACAGGCGCCTACCGGTTCGACATCACGCCGGGCGATGTCACGCGTTGCGACGTACGCGCGACGTTGTTCCCGCGCAAAGATCTGAAGGCCCCGGGGCTGGCGCCGCTCACGAGCATGTTCCTGCTCGGACCCAACGATCGCCAAGGGCTGCATGATTTCAGGCCGAGCGTGCATGACAGCGAAGGTCTAGCGATCCTCAACGGCAAGGGCGAGCGCCTGTGGCGGCCGTTGAACAATCCCAAGACGCTGCAGGTGAGCGCGTTCGTGGATGACAACCCGAGGGGCTTTGGGCTGATCCAACGCGACCGCGCGTTCACGTCCTACGAGGACCTTGAGGCGAACTACGAAAAGCGACCCTCCTTGTGGGTCGAGCCGACGGGCCCGTGGGGGCGCGGCGCGGTGCATCTCGTTGAGATCCCGACGCGCGAAGAGATCCACGACAACATCGTCGCCTTCTGGCGCCCTGAGGCCCCGCTTAAAGCCGGTGCGCCTTACACGATGTCCTATCGGCTGCACTGGGGTGCGGATGTGCCGACGTCTGCTGAACCCTCACAGCAGGGGCTGGCGCGCGTCGTCAAGACCCGCGTTGGCGATGCCTGGAAGGCGCGCGGCACGTTGTTCGTGATCGACTACGTGGGCGGCCCGGTTCAGCCGTCAGCACAGAAGCCGGAAGCGCAGGTCACCACCAGCGCCGGTGCCATTGAAAATGTGGTGGTGCAGCCCAACCGCGCGACGGGCGGCACGCGTGTGAGTTTCGAGGTGCACCCGCCGGGTGTCGCCATGGCTGAATTACGCGCTGATCTTCGCGTCGGCGGTAAGCCCGTGGCCGAGACCTGGCTTTACCGATGGAGCCGCCCATGAGCACGCCCTCTTCGCGCCATGACATCTTGAAGGTCGACGCGACCACGTCAGGGTCGGCTGGCAGCGTGCGCGAGGACGCGCGCGCCTCGGCCACGCAGGCGGCGCGGCCGGCGGCGGTGGTACCCGTGCCGCGCCGCTTGGCGATGCCCAAGCAGGATTTATCACGGCCATCGCTGCGCCGCGCACCGGTGGGAACCAGCACATGGCTTACGCGTGCCGCCCTGTTCGGTGGTGCGCTTGTGCTGACGACGGCGTTCGCCACCGACCTCCATGCGGTGATGTCCCCGGCCGGCCGGCTGACAGGTCTGCAATGGCTTTTCCTGGCCTTTTCAACGCTGGCCTTCGGATGGATCGCGCTTGGCTCGTTGAGCGCTGCCATCGGCTTCTTCACACGGTGGCAGGGCGGGCATGGCGATACCCTGACGCTAAGCGCTTTACCGTGCCAGATCACCACGCGCACGGCGCTGCTGTTCCCGGCCTACCACGAAGACCCCGAAGCGTTGGCCCGTACGGTTGAAGCGGTGGCGGGTGAATTGGAGCAACTGGGTGCCGCCAAACGCTTCGATGTGTTCGTCCTTTCAGACAGCCGCGATGAGGAGGCGGTGAAGCAGGAAGCGCGCGTCTTCCATCGGCTGCGGGCGAGCTTGCGCCATCGCCTGTCGGTGTATTTCCGCAGGCGTCCGCTGAACACGGCCAAGAAAGCGGGCAACATCGAAGACTGGGTGATGACCCACGGCGGCGGCTACGACCACTTCGTGATCTTCGATGGCGACAGCATCATGAGCGGTGAAACGCTCGTCCGCCTGACCGCGACGATGCAAGCCAACCCGCTTGCCGGTCTCATCCAAACGGTGCCGCGCCTTACAGGCGGGCGCACGCTCTTCCAACGCCTGCAACAGTTCGCGGCGGCCACCTACGGCCCGGCGATCGCGACCGGCATGGCGCTGTGGAGCGGCCGCGATGGCAACTACTGGGGCCATAACGCGATCATCCGCACGCGCGCGTTCGCCTCCACCTGTGGGCTGCCGACGTTGGCGGGCGCGGCCCCGTTCGGTGGTGCGATACAGAGCCATGATTTCGTCGAAGCCGCGTTGCTGCAACGGGCCGGTTGGGAGGTGCACATGGTGCCCTCGCTGCAAGGGTCCTACGAGGGCGCGCCGCCGACCGTCATCGATCTCACCGTGCGCGACCGGCGTTGGGCGCAGGGCAATCTGCAGCACTTGAACGTCCTACGACGGCGGGGGCTCACCGCGATGGGGCGCGTGCACCTGACGATGGGTGTGACCGCCTACCTCGTATCGATGGTGTGGGCCGCATCGCTGCTTGCAGGGCTCGTGCTCGCACTCCAAGGGCAGCAAATTTTGCCGAACTACTTCGCGGCGGAGCGATCGCTGTTCCCGATCTGGCCGGTGTTCGACAGTGGCGGCGCGGTCCGGTTGTTCGTGGCGACGTTGGGAATCGTATTGTTGCCGAAGGTGTTCGGCCTGCTGCTGGCTTTGCGCGATGAAGCGCGGGCCATGCAAGCGGCTGGCGCGCGGCTGGGGACGCGTCTTGCGGCTTACATGCGGGTCGCAGGTGGCGTCGTGCTTGAGACCCTGCTGTCGGTGCTGCTGGCGCCGATCTTCATGGTCACGCAGTCGGTGGCGATCGTGCAGATCTTGCGCGGGCGCGATTCGGGTTGGGCGGCGCAACGGCGCGATGACGCGGCAGCGTTGCGTTGGCGCGATGGGCTCCGCTTTCACGTACGCCACGTTCTTCTGGGCTTGGTGGTCGGCGCGCTGGCCTGGCTTGCGGCTCCTGCGATGTTGGGCTGGATGGCGCCCATCGTCGCGGGGCTCGTGTTGGCGCCGGCGCTGAGCGTGTTGACGGCGAAGGTGGCGCCGTCAGCGTGCGCGCATGTGCTCGCAACGGCTGAAGATCGGGCCTCGCCTTCGATCCTGAGGCGGCTGCGGGCGCTGGAAGCTGCACCTCCGCCGCGCGACCGCGCGATGACCGCGCACAACGATACGCAGCACCAGGTGAAGCGCGAGGCGGCGTAAGCCTTGCTCCGGCGGCAGGATGACCCGGCCGCTGAGATCATCTAACCGCCTGCCGTTTGATCATCGCCGTCGGGCTTGCGTTTGCGCACGAGGCTGGCGACGAGATCGCGCAGGCTGACCGGTTTCGCCTCGAAGAACGGCATCGGGCGGCAAAGCGCGATGGCGGACAGCCCGATGCGCGCCGTGATCGCACCATTGATCAACCCCTCGCCCAGGCGACGTGACAGCCGTCGCAACAGGTCTTGGCCCAGCACCTGACCCAGCAGATCATCGGTCAGCGCGATGCCGCCGCTGGCAACAATGTGCGTGATGACCATGCGGCCCAGACGAAGGCTGCCCAGCCAGCCCGGGCGCGCGCCGTAAAGCGTCGCGAGCTTACGCAACATCGCGAGGTTGGTTGCGAGCACATAGAGCATGTCGAACACCACGAACGGCGAGATCGCGGTGGCGAAGCTGACGCGCTTGGCCCCTTGCGCGATGATCGCTTCGGCTTCGCGGTCAAGCGGCACCATCAGGTCGCGTTCGGCAAGGCGGAGCAAGTCGCCGGCATCGTGGACTTCACGCTCATTGGCCGCCAGAGCACGCACCCTGGCGGTCATGTCGGCGCGGTGCGTGTAAAGCCCCTTCAGCCGGCGTAGGCAGCGCCGCTCCGCACGCGTATCGCCGTTGGCCATCGCGCGCGCCATATCGCCCTGCAAGTCCCGCAGCCGCCGCACGCGCATGAACCCCAGCCACTCGCGAACGATGATGGCGCTCAGCGCAAATACGGCAAGACCGGCCAGGGCGAGGGCGAGCCACCCGATCACATCGTTCCGCTGCAGCGTCGCGAGCACGGCATCCGTGGCCCATGTGACGGCGATCAAGACGGCCAGGCCGCCTAGCGCGGTGAGCAGCACGCTGCCCCAACTGAAGCCCTTCAACGCCTTAAGGGCTGCGGGCTGATGCACGGGGGGCGCGACGCCACCGTCGTCGGGCATATCGCCCGCGCCTTCCGCATGGTCTTCGTGGCCGTAGGTTCCTTGAAACGCGTCCGGCGTTTCTTCAAGCCGTTCATCATCGAGCGCAAAGGCTTGCGGAGGCCGACGTTTGGCGCCCGCTTCGCCGTTAGGACCGTCACGACCACCGGCACCGGCGCCGTAACCTGTGCTGCGATCAGAAGCGCTCATCGCAAACGGTCTCCGATCAAGAACTCAAGCGCATGGTCGAGCTTGATATGCGGCAGCACCAGCGGCTGGCCCGGGCGGGGAACGCCCTTCGCGTCCCGAGGCGCGCTAAGGACGGGCGGGCGAAACCGGATCACCCGGACGTCCCGCTCCATGGGATCGCTCGCTGGCTCGCGGCCTTGCTTGATGAGCGCGGCCGCATCGGTGGGCAGATCGCCGGGAAAGACCGCCACCGCGGTTGCGCCATCGAACTGCTGTTCGGCCAGGCGTTCGCCCGCGAGCGGCACGCCTTTGATGCAGGGCAGGACTTCACCGCTTTGGCGCATGTCGACCTCCTGCGTGGCGCGCAGCGCGGCAAGGGCCATCACCTCGACTTCGGCACCGGCGAACGTCGCGCGGCCGATGGCGGTATCGGTGAGCACGCGCAGCATGCCACGCAGGCGGTCATGGCTCGTGTGGTGCAGGTGATCGGCTTTGGTGGCTGCAAACAGGAGGCGGTCAATACGCCGGAACAGGATCGATGAAAGCAGCGTGCGCGCGCCGGGCTTGAAGCTCTCCAGGATGGCACCAAGCGAAGTGCTCAGATCAGCCATCGCCTGAGGCCCCGCATTGAGCGCGCTCAACGCGTCAACCAGCACGATCTGGCGGTCGAGCTTTGCGAAGTGATCCCGGTAAAACGGTTGCACCACGTGCGTTTTGTAAGACGCGTAGCGTCGCGCCAGCAGGGCTGCGAGCCCGTCAGAGGCGGACGGGGACGCTGATGCGGAGCGAGGCGAGGTGGCGCCAACATCGCCCAACGTCTGCGACGTCAGGTTTCGCGCGGGCGGCAACGGGAAGAACGTCAAAAGCGGCGAACCTTCAAGATCACCCGGCATCAGAAAGCGGCCCGGTCCCACCAGCGACAACGCATGGTCTGCCGCGCGCGCTTCCGCCAGATAGGCGGTAAACGCCCGGGCGCCTTCAATGGCGCGCTGCTCATCATCGCCCATGGCGTCATCGGCCAACGCTTCACGCACGAACGATGTGAAGGTTCGCGCAGCCTGGCCCTCAGCGCTCTCGATTTGCGCCCATTGCTGGCGGCTCCACGCCTCAAACGAAAGCGAGAGCATGGGCAGATCGAGCAGCCACTCGCCGGGATAATCGATGATGTCGATATGGAGGCGGCCCGGGTCGAGCAGGCCAAGCCAGCCGAGCGGTTCGTATTCAACCGTCAAGCGCAACTGCGCGATGGCCCGGGTGCTTTCAGGCCAACGTCGCGTCTCTCCGGCTGTAAGCGCGGCCAGATGATCTTCGTACGCGAAGCGAGGGACGGTGTCGTCAGGCTGCGGCTCAAGGTAGACGCGCGTGATGCGACGGTCTTCGGCGGCCTTTAGAAATCGCAGGCGTCCGCCCACCATGAGGTTGTGGACGAGCGCGGTGATGAAGACCGTTTTGCCCGCGCGCGCCAACCCCGTGACGCCGAGGCGCAGGCTCGGGGTCATCAGGTCGTTGACATAGGCGCTGGCGCGCTGCATGGCGCCGGCCGCGGTTTCGGTGACATCGGTGAAGGACAAGGGGCGGGCTTAACGTTCGCGTGGCTTGAGGGTGCGGCACAAGCAACCGGCTGCGGCGCGTTCATCTAGATTGCAGCACATATAGGCGTGAAGGTGCGAAGCCCCAAGATGCTTAGATCATCGGCGCGCGCCCTGCCTGAATGAAGACCGCAGGCAAAGCGCGTCGGCGATATCCCAAGGTTTGCCCGTTATCGCGGCGTCGGTGGTGGCGTGGGCTGCGGCGTGTTCGAGCGGGCTTTGTCGTCCCCTTGGGACCGGGTCGGGTTGAAACCCTTGGCGTAGAGCGCCTGCGTGTTGCGCCTTGAGCGCAGCCCGAAGTGATCGACCCGGCGTGCCACCACCGAGAAGGGGACCGGCGCGATGCCTGCTCCCAACAACCGCGATAACGGCCCAGGCTTGTTCTCGTAAGCCGTTGTTGCGTTGAGGCGGAAGCGGAACGTCCCCTTATCGGCGATCAGCTTTGGGAACCACTTTCCGGATGGATAAAACAAAAGCGTCTCAGAAAATGTCGAGCGGCCCGGCACGCTGATCGGTGCGAAGGACCGCTTGCGCGCCCGGGGATCTTTCGGGAACTCACCGATGAAGGCGGCGTAGAACCGTTTGGTGACGCCTTCGTCGTTGGTGCCGATCAGTTCAAGCGCCATCACCGTGCCCGTGTTAGCCCCGTGGTTGGCGATGGTGACGGGCAGCGCCATCACCTCCTGGTTGCCACCGCCATCGCGCGCGTAGTGCACCACTTGCGGCACGTACACTTCAAGTTGAGGCTGCTTGAGAACGCTTTCGTAGAACGACCACGCTGAAAAGATCAGCGCGACCGCCGACAACACTGTGGCAAGGCGACCGCCCTGACCGACGTCTGCGTGTTCGACACCGGGACCCAATTCATAAGGTTCGCGCGGGCTCGATCGACGGCGCATCTTCGCCTCCCCCCTGGCCATGTCGAAGCGCGCTGCGCGAGAAACGCAGGCGCCCCGTTGCTCAATCCCGGAAGGAGCAGGGCCTGACCAGTGTGGCGAGCGTGCGGCCACGGTTTGTGCGTCGATGAGCCTAAGGGCTTAATATCGCGACCGGATTGGCCGGCGCGCTTACATCAGCGCGCACCACACGGGTACGTGATCCGACGGCTTTTCCCAACCGCGCACGTGCTTATCGATCCCGACGTCTGCAACGGCGTCCGCGGCTTGTGGCGACAACAGCAGGTGATCGATGCGGATGCCGTTGTTCTTCGGCCAGGCGCCAGCCTGGTAATCCCAGAAGGTGTAGACGCCTTCATGCGGCTCAACCGCGCGCACGGCCTCGGTGTAGCCAAGGCCGATGAGTTTGCGAAACGCGGCGCGGCTTTCAGGCTGGAACAACGCATCGTTATGCCAGGCGTCGGGGCGTGCGGCATCTTCGGGCTGCGGGATCACGTTGTAGTCGCCGGCGAGCACCACCCGCTCTTCATCGTCGAGCAGCCCCGCAGCATGCGCCTGCAACCGCTCCATCCAGGCAAGCTTGTAGGTGAATTTGTCATCCCCGATGGGGTTGCCGTTCGGCAGATAGATCGAGGCGACCCGCAAAGGCCCGTGTTCATCGCTCACGATCGCCTCAAGGTAGCGGGCCTGCACATCGTCATCATCGCCCGGCAAGCCAGGCTTCACCTCGTCGAAAGGGCGCTTTGAGAGGATCGCGACGCCGTTAAAGCCCTTTTGCCCGTGCGTTGCGACGTTGTAGCCGAGCGCCTCGAACGCGTCGGCCGGGAACGCCTCATCGACGCTCTTGATCTCCTGCAGGCAGACGATGTCGGGGGCTTCCTCGTTGAGCCAGCGCTCAACCACCGGCAGGCGGGCCTTGATGCCGTTGATGTTCCAGGTCGCGATTGTGAGCATAGGGGCCTTAAGGTCATTGTTCGCTGGCACGTGCACGTGCGCCGCTAGCAGCCTGTCTGAGCGGTGTTTTGCGCCGCCATGCTGAGGGCTGCCCGCCCGCAAACGAAGCGCATCACACCGCGCGTGGGCATACGCCGTTAACGCTGATTTAAGTCGGCACGTCTAACCTTGTCAGTGAGAGTGTTTCAACGTTCATTTCATCCGTCGTGCAGGTCTTGGTTCATGACACTGTCACTTTATGAGGGCCGCAAGCGCCGCGACGATCGCCCATTGCTGGTGTTGATCATCGCCAACTGCATTTTTGCAGGTCTTGTGTTGTTTGCATGGACCGCCATCGCGTTGTTCGTGGCCGAACCGATTTCCTGGGCAACCTGGGCACCGTTGTCGTCGGGGTCACGACCGGAATTGTTCGAGTACCCGTTCGTCATGCTGTGGCTGATGCCGCTGGGTGGTGCAACGGCGGCTTGGATGACGAAATCAATTCAGGGTGTGCGCTGGGCGTATCTGTCGGCGATCGTGCCGATCCTGCTGCTGAGCATCACCTTTGGCTATTATTACATGGTGCCGCAGCAGTTCCATTAGGCGTGCGTTGCCGCCGCCACCGCGCTGGCCGTACGGGGTCCATAACCGGCCGCGCCTGGCCCACGGGCTCCATGTCGAAGCATCCGGCGCTACATCGAAAAGCTGGTGCCACAGCCGCAGGCCGCCACCGCATTGGGGTTGGTGATCTTGAACGAGGCGCCGATCAGGTCATCGACGTAATCGATGACGGCGCCGCGCATGTATTCGACCGAAATCGCGTCCACCAGCACGGTGCCCCCATCGGCTTCCAACACGATGTCGTCGTTCTCGCGTTCCTGCACGAGATCGAACGTGTACTGGAACCCTGAGCAGCCGCCGCCTTCGACGGCAATCCGCAAGGCGGTTCCCGACGGCTCGTTTGCGGCGATCTTCGCGACCTGCCGTCCAGCGCGGCTCGTCAGGCTCACGCCATCGAGGGTCGTGGCGGCCGTATCTTGGGACGCTTGTTCGTGAGATGCGAGTTGCTGCGACATGAGCTGGGTGTTCCTGCAAGTTCGTGCTGGTCGATGGTGTTTGCACGCTTCACCCGTATAGATAGACGCGCGCGAAGGGGTGTCAAACCGGCCGGACGTTGGCGTAGGTCACCACAAGGCTATCTCGGGGCTGTCTCAAGCCCACCTTAAGGCATAACGCGCTGGAGCCGGTTCCGCGCCACACCTTGTCATGAATCGCGGCTAAACCCGGGTAGAAGCGCGGCGAGGGTGACATACACTGCACAAGGCTTGCCGGAAGGAGGAGGGTGATGAACGACCGCATTGGCGTACCGCCGCTCCCGCACCACGCGCTGGTCCGTGAAGCGACGCTCAGCCCTTTCGCGGTGCTCGCCAGCAAGACGCGCGGCCGGCAGATCAGCCAGCCCCCGTGCCCGATGCGCAGCCCCTATCAGCGCGACCGCGACCGGATCGTGCACGCGAGCGCTTTCCGCCGCCTGACCTACAAAACGCAGGTTTTCGTTTACCATGAGGGCGATCACTACCGCACCCGCATGACGCACTCGCTGGAGGTGGCGCAGATCGCAAGGGCGATGGCGCGCTTGCTGCTGGTGGACGAGGACCTCGCCGAAGCGATCGCGCTTGCTCACGATCTGGGCCATACACCGTTCGGGCACGCCGGCGAGCGGGCACTCAACGCGGCAATGGCGCCGTTCGGCGGGTTTGACCACAACGCGCAGAGCCTGAAAGTCGTCACCGCGATCGAGAACCGTTATGCGGGCTTCGCCGGGCTCAACCTGTCGTGGGAGACGCTTGAGGGCCTCGTGAAGCACAACGGCCCGCTTGGCGCTGAAACAACCCCGCAGGCGATCACCGCCTTCGATGAAGTCTATCCGCTCGATCTTGCCACCTTCGCCTCGCTCGAAGCGCAGCTCGCTGCGGTGGCCGATGACATCGCCTACAACAATCACGATGTGGACGACGCCTTGCGCGCGGGCCTCATCACGATCGATGAGGTGCGCTGCGTGCCGCTGGTAGGTGCGCTGGTCGATCAGGTGGAGTCAGCCCATCGCGATCTGAGCCATGACAAGCTCATCTATGAAGTGAACCGGCGGCTGATCACCCGGATGATCGATGATGTGGTGGCGCAGACCCGGCGACGGTTGGCCAAGCTCGAACCCGCAAGCGCGAACGACATTCGTAACGCAGGCCGGCTTACGGCAACATTCTCTGGGCCGATGGCGCGCGATCTGGAAGCGTTACGGCGTTTTCTCTTCGAACGTGTCTACCGCCATCCGCGCATCGTTTTGTTTCTGCGTGGCGCCGAGCGGATCGTTAGCGATCTGTTCGCACGCTATCTGGACGTCCCCGAAGATCTGGTGGGGCCATGGAAGTCGGCCGCCGCCTCATTAAAGGGTCGCGATGAGCGCGCGCATTTGATCAACGATTTCGTTGCCGGCATGACCGATCGCTTTGCGGTGAGCGAGCATCGCCGGCTGTTTGACGACACCCCGCAATTACGTTAGCGACCGCGCGCGCATCGTTAAGGGTGCAGGCACCCTGATGCGGCGCTGTTCGCCGCCAAACCGCACGCCGCTACCAACCGCGAACGCGCACCCTCAGATCCCCCCTTCGGAGGCTCCATGACCATCCATACCGAGGTGCGCGGCCACGTGCTTCAGGCGCTTGAAACGCTCAAGGCCGACGGCATGCTCGGGCCCGATGCGGATGTCGCCAACGTCAACGTGGAAGCGCCGAAGGACCCGACGCACGGCGATCTTGCGACCAATGCGGCGATGGTTCTGGCCAAGGCTGCCAAGCGCAAGCCGCGTGATATCGCCGAAGCGCTCGTGCCGTTGTTGCGGGACGTTGCGATGGTGGCGGCCGCCGATGTGGCAGGGCCGGGCTTCATCAACCTGACGCTTGATCCCGCCGCCTGGCAGGGCGTGGTCCGCGACGTTCTGAGCGCGGGCGATGCCTACGGTTGCCAATCCAGCGGCGAAGGCGTCGCGGTCAACGTAGAATACGTTTCGGCCAACCCGACGGGTCCCATGCATGTTGGCCACGGCCGCGGTGCCGTGTTCGGTGATGCGCTCGCCAACCTGCTCGCGTTCAACGGCTATGACGTCACGCGCGAATACTACATCAACGATGCCGGCGGTCAGATCGCCGTGCTCGCCCGCTCAGCACACCTGCGCTACCGCGAGGCGCTTGGCGAAGAGATCGGTGAGATCCCGCAAGGGCTTTACCCCGGCGACTATCTAAAGCCCGTTGGCGCAGCACTTGTGGAAGCTCACGGCGAGGCGCTGCGTGACATTCCCGAAGAGGACTGGCGCGGACCGGTCGCATCCTGTGCCATCGAGATGATGATGGCGCAGATCAAACGCGATCTGGCCGCGCTCAACATTCACCATGATGTGTTCTTTTCCGAAGCTTCGCTCAACGCGAACGGGCGCGACCGGGTGCGTGAGGCCATGGATGCGCTTGACGCCAAGGGTTTGCTCTACGAGGGCCGCCTGCCGCCGCCCAAGGGCGAGCCACCCGACGATTGGGAAGACCGCGAGCAAACGCTTTTCCGCTCGACTGACTTTGGCGATGACGTCGACCGTGCGCTGTTGAAATCGGACGGCAGCTACACCTATTTCGCGGGTGACGTCGCCTACCATTTCGACAAGTTGGAGCGCGGCTTCACCACCCTCATCAACGTCTTCGGCGCTGACCATGCCGGCTACATCAAGCGGCTCACGTCGGTCGTGAAAGCGCTCTCCGATGAGCGAGCGACGCTCGACATCAAGGTCTGTCAGCTTGTCAATCTGTTGCGCGATGGTGTGCCCGTTAAGATGGGCAAACGTAGCGGCACGTTCGTGACCCTGGCCGATGTCGTCGACGAAGTGGGCGCCGATCCGGTGCGCTTCATGATGCTGTTCAGGCGGAATGCGGCCGCACTTGATTTCGACTTCGCCAAAGTCACCGAGCGTAGCAAGGATAACCCGGTCTTCTACGTGCAGTATGCGCATGCGCGCACATTCTCATCGTTCCGCAACGCGCAGGAGGCGTTCGCTCATCTCGATGCGACGAGCGCGGCGGTTCTTGAGGCCGATCTTAGTTTGCTGAACGATGCGGGCGAAATCGATCTGATGCGCCGCATGGCTGATTTCCCAAAACTGATCGCCGAGGCGGCTGTGGCCAGGGAGCCGCACCGGATCGCGTTCTATCTCTATGACTTAGCGGCGGCCTTTCACGCGCAGTGGGCGCGAGGCAACGATTCGCCACATTTGCGGATCATACAACCGGATGAAGAAGAGCTGACCGCAGCGCGGCTTGCCCTCGTTTTGAGCCTCCGCCACGTGCTTTCAACGGGATTGCGCCTTCTGGGCGTGCATGCGCCTGAAGAGTTGCGGTAGGTTGACGGTGATTCCGGCACAGCAAAGATGCTTTCGGGGCTGAAAGTGTTGGGTGCGCAGGGCTTATCGGGTGTGCCGGGGCAGGTGCGTCGGATCCGTGGGGTACTCTGGTGGGATACCCTTCGGGCTTCATTGGGCCGCAGCCCTGGTGGGGCCAGGCAGTTGGGTGCATTGGGCTCGATCCGGTCGCGCACGGGGCCTAAGCCTGAGGCGCACGGGGCTGAAGCCGGGCAGAACGTTCGGGATACGAGGGCTGGCGCGTGACGACGCGGACCACACGCCCTCCAGGTGGGCAGAAGATGCGCGACAATGGACGCGCGCAAGGGGACCGTCGCCATGGCGCACTCAAGCGATCACGACAATCGGGACAATCAGGACCCCCGCCGTTTCGATCCGCGGTTTGATCCTCAGGCGTTCGGTGCCGCACCTGCTGGGCAAGCGTCCCCGCATGGCCATTTGCCACTGGGGCACGGTCAGCCCGCACCGCACGAGCCGCAGTTCGATCCCCGCACCGGTCAATCGGCACCGGTCTCGCATCCCCATCACGGTGCCGGCGACCATCCGCTGAGCGCGCATCAGGCAGCCTTTCCGCCGCAAGGTGGCGCGGCCCTCCATGATCCCCGCGGTGCACCCAACGCTCAAACGGCGCAACCGCAGCAACAAGCGCCTCAGTACACGCAAAGTCCTTTCCCGGCGCCTGCGCAGGAGCCGGCCTACCACATGCCGCAGCGTCCGCTCGATCAGGCGCCGCTGGCGCCTCAAGCTGCTTACGATGCGCAGGATGATGAGCCAACGCGGCAACCGCGCATTCAGGCCGGATACGCTGGTCAGGAGATGGGGCATCCCGGGTTGGCACAGCCTCACGCGCCCGCCGACCAGGGCAGCGCACCGTCGTCCGCGGCCGAAGGGTTGAGCAACCTTGAGCGTTTGGCCGAATTGCGCCGCCAGGTGGAGCGCGCCGGCACGGGGCGCCCCGGTTTGAGCAGCGGTGGTGTTGCCGCGCCGCATGCCCAGCAGGGGTTTGGCGGCCAGAGCGCAGACCACGGCGGGGTCGGTGGGGCTTTCGACCCTCATGCCGCACAACCGCATCAGGCGCCGCCGTCGCCAAACGCCGCACCGCAGTTCGGCGCTGCTAGCGCAGCCGATCCGGCAACCGGTGTGCCCCAGGGCCAGAGGTACGCGCCCGCCGGCTACAACGTCGCCGATGCGGTTGCAGACGGTGGCTATCGGCAGGCGGCTTCGCATTTGCCGGCAGCCTCGCACTTGCAGACGGGGGCCCCTTCAGGGCAAGCGCCGGCCAGCTACAGCTATGCAGACCAGGGCTACGGCGCCGCCCCTGGTCAAGCGGGCCACGCCGCACCGGGGCATCCGCAAAGCGACCCTGCGCTCTACAACTTCGGCAACTATGACGCGGATCGCGTGCCAGCCTTCACGCACGATCCTCAAGCCTATGATCCGAACGCGGCGCGCGCCCCTGACGCAGGCCACGATCCCCATGGGTTCGGCCAGGCACCACAACTTGACCCGACAACGGCACCGCCGCACACGCACGTTGGTCATGCCGGTCTTGCCGGCCATTCGGGTTTAGGCAGTCATCCCAATGAGGGCGCCCACGCACCGCATGACGAGCACTTTGATGCGCCGCAATGGCAGCACGAAAGCGCCCCCGTGCAGCCCGCCTTCACAGATCCAAGCGCCTTTAACGACCCGCACTACGGTCAGGACCCGCAAGATCCGTACGCCCAGCCTGGTGGCCAGGCGCTCGTTCACGACGAACAGGCGCCGGACGGCGGGGGTCGCAAGCGCGGTCTGCTGATCGCTGCAGCGGTGGCAGGCGCGGTGGTGATCGGCTCGGGCCTCGCTTACGGGTTTTCCTTTCTAGGCGATGGCAAAACCGGCAAACCGCTCAACATCCAAGCCGATGGCCGACCGGTGAAACAAAAGCCGCGCGACCCCGGTGGTCGCCAGTTCGCGAACCCGGACAAGAAGTTCAATCAACGCCTTGGCGATGGAAGCGCGCGCCAGGTCCGCGTCGCAAGCGCCAACGGGGTGCCGCCGTCAGCCGAGCGTGAGATCGCTTCGACGCCGCGGCGGGTGGCAACGATCCCGATCAGCCCGCGCGGGGCACGGCCGACCCCGCCCGCGCAGGCTGACCAGCCGACGACGAGCAGCCCCGATGCGCCCTTGGTGGTGCCGGGCGTTTCGATTGACCAGGTGCTTGCGCCGCAGCGCGGAGCCGCAAAGCCGCCGCGCGCGCAACAGCTCCCGGCAGCACAGCCCTTGACGCCGCAGAATGTGCGGCCGCGCCGTTTGCCAGCACAGCCTGTTCGTCAGCTGACCCCGCAGCGGGTGCAGCCGCCTCGCACGGTGCCGCGTGCCAAGCCGATCGACACAGCAACCCTGCGCCCGCGAGCGCAGCCCAAGCCGCCTGCGCGCACACGCACCCGACCCGCACCGCGGGTGCCGGCGGGCGGCGCCAACGGTTACGTGGCCTGGGTTGCCTCCTCGAAGGACAAGCTGCGGGCACTCGCGCAGTTCGCCAACATGCAGCAACGCTATGGGGCTGTGATGGCGGGCCGGCAGCCGGACATCCAGGAAGCTGATCTTGGCAGCCGCGGCAAGTGGTACCGCTTGCGCATCGGGCCACCTGGCTCACGCGCTGCAACAGCGTCACTCTGCCAAAAACTGATCGGCAAGGGCGTGAAATCCTGTTTCGTCCGCGCCTACTGACGCGGCGAGACGGGAGCGGCAAGGTCGGCCTGTTGCGGCGACTTGCGCGTGCTGCAGGTGAGGCGACCAACAGTTGGGCATGCCCGTGAAGGGTGCTTTGCGAGACACGATCACGTGATGCCTTCAGCATTATACGATGCGTGGTGCAACAGGGCGCATCGGCCCGCATTTGTCTTCCACATGCCGTCATCCGCATGGCGGTTACACGCATGAGTGTGAGCCTCACCACCGCCGCCGCGCGGACGTCGGACGTGGCGCCCACGACAGCGATGATCACCGGCGTCGCCGGCACAACGCTAACGCCCGACGAGCGCAGCTTTCTAGCGCGGCATCGCCCCGCCGGGCTCATCCTGTTCAGACGCAATTGCGAGACGCCGGCACAGCTTCGTGCGCTGGTGGAGGCGTTCCGCGACGCTTGCGGCGCAGACATCCTGGTGCTGGTCGACCAAGAAGGTGGCCGGGTCCAGCGGTTGCGGCCGCCCGGTTGGCGCCGTTTACCGCCCGCCGCGGCCCTTGCGCGTGCTTACGAAGCCGATGCGCCAACGGCCTTGCGTCTTGCCCGTGATCTCGGCCGTCTGATGGCCCATGAACTGCGCCGCGATGGCATCAACGTTAATTGCGTGCCCGTGCTCGACGTGCCGGTCGCCGGCGCCCACAACATCATCGGAACGCGGGCGCTAGGGCGCTCGACGCAAGCCATCATTGCGCTTGGCCGGGCTTTGGCTGAGGCGCATCTGGAGCAAAACGTGCTGCCCGTGATCAAACATGTGCCAGGGCACGGGCGCGCGATGGTCGATAGCCACGTGGCATTGCCGCGCGTTGATGCTTCGCGTGCCACCCTGGAAGCGCAGGACTTCGTGCCGTTTGCGGCGCTCAACACGCTGCCGATCGCCATGACCGCGCACATCGTTTACGCGGCCCTCGACCCCGAACGGCCGGCAACGCAGTCACCCTTGGTCATTGCCGATGTTGTGCGCGGACAATTGGCCTTCGAGGGGCTTTTGCTGAGCGACGATATCTCCATGAAGGCGCTGGCGGGCGATCTGACCTCGCGCACCGGTGCCGCGCGTGCTGCGGGCTGTGACATCGTCCTACACTGCAACGGCGAACTCGATGAGATGCACGAGGTTGCCGCAGGCGCTGGCCTTCTTCGGGACGCGAGCCTGGCGCGCTACGCACACGCGCGGCAGTTAGCACACCAGGCCGACGAAGCACGTAAAGCCCTGAGGGGCGACGATGAGGCCGCATTGATCGCAGCCGGCGAAGAGGCGATCGAAGCGCTCGCGTCTTATGAGACGACCGCCGTGGCACAAGCTGGCGCGGAACCCTCCGTCGGGCCCGCCTGAGATGGCGATGGCGCGCAAACCCGACCACGGTCACAGGCCTCATGACCGGCCCGGCGCCGCCAGCACGCCCAGCACCCTCGGCACTGACGCGGCCGAAGACCCGGATGGCGGTTTCAGCGTCGATGTTGATGGCTTTGAAGGTCCGCTTTCTTTGCTGCTGGCGCTGGCACGCACGCACCGGGTCGATCTTTCCCAGATCTCGATGGTCACGCTCGCCGACCAATATCTGGCCTTCATTGAGACCGCGCACGCCCGGCGCCTGGAGGTTGCGGCCGACTACCTGGTCATGGCGGCATGGTTGCTGTTTTTGAAGTCGAAGCTTTTGCTGCCGCAGCCCGAAGCGCCCTCGCAGGAGCCCACGGGCGAAGCGCTCGCACGCCACTTGGCGTTCAGGCTGAAGCGGCTTGAAGCGATGCGTGAGGTGGGTGCGCAATTCATGTCACGCCCACGCCTGGGGCAGGACGTCTACGCCCGCGGCATGCCCGAAGGCGTCCGTGTGACCAGAACCAGCGCCTACACCGCCGACGTCTACGATCTTCTGCAAGCCTACGCATCGCACGCGGCCACGAAGGCCCGCGCCAAACCCCATGTGGTCGCGCAACGCACGGTCATGTCGATCAAGGCGGCGCGGACGCATCTGAGCGATCGATTGAAGCGCGCTTCAGGCGGGTGGGTGCAACTTGACCTTTTCGCTGACCATGGCGTCACCGCGGACTTGACCGTTTCGCCAGCGATGCGCAGATCGATGGTGGCGAGCGCGTTTTCAGCCTCGTTGGAGATGACCCGGGAAGGCGAGACCGACTTGGCACAGGACCGCGCGTTCGGCCCGCTTTTCGTGCGCACCCGCGCCGCGCGCGCTGGCGCTGGGACGGGCAGCCAAGCCGCTTAGCGTTCATCCGCTTCAGGTGGAACCGCCCGAGGCGAAAGATGAACGGTAAAACAGAGGCTTAGATGTCAATTCCGCTTTAGGCTGAAGTGAATCGACACTTAAGAGCGCGACAAGATCTGAGGTGATGTGAGCAGGGCCCGCCACAAAGTGCGCAAACGAGAGCGTCCGCGCCCCCGCGACCGTCATGGCAATGCCAAGGGCGATGTCGACGGCGATGGCGGGGCGGACGCCGATCGCGGACCGTTGCAAGGGGAGCGGGGTCCGACGGAGACCGCCAGAACGCCAAACGGGGCCGACGATCTGCCTTCGGCGCAAACGGCCGAGGCCGAGGCCATGGAAGAAGCGGCCGCGGTCGGCGATACCCCAACGCCAACTGCCCCAACGCCATCTGCGGCGGTGAGCGACGAGGACGCCTCCAACGTCACGCCGCTCGGTCCCGTTGAACGCGGCAGCGCGTTACGCATCCTCGAAGCCCTACTGTTCGCCGCCAGCGAGCCGCTCGATGTCGCGACGCTGCAAAGCCACCTCGACGACGACGCCGATGCCGTTGCCTTGCTCGATGACTTGCGCGGGCTCTACGCGGGGCGGGGCGTGAACCTCGTGAATGTGGCCGGGCGCTGGGCGTTTCGCACCGCGCCCGATCTTGGATACCTGCTCGAGCGGCATCAGGTTGAGACGCGACGCTTGTCTAAGGCGGCACTCGAGACGCTATCGATCATCGCCTACCATCAGCCGGTGACGCGGGCGCAGATCGAAGAGGTGCGCGGCGTGCAGACCTCCAAGGGTACGCTGGATGTGCTTTTAGAGACCGGCTGGGTGCGTCCGCGCGGGCGGCGACGTGCGCCGGGGCGCCCCCTGACCTACGGTACGACCGATGGGTTCTTGGAGCACTTCGGCTTCGCCAACCTTGGCGATTTGCCCGGTGCGAAGGATTTGAAGGAAGCCGGCCTCCTCGATGCGCAGGTGCCGGAGCATTTTGCCATTCCGGACCCGGAGGCGGTGGCAGACTTGATGCCGGATGAGCTACCACTCGATGCGGACGACGATGAACATGACGACCCGATGAGCCCGTCATTGCCGTTCGAAGAGGACGCGTCGGACGGCGACGCGCTGGCACGCGACGAGCTTGACGAGGGCACCGGCGGCGCGGAGAAGAGAGCGAACGGGCGACGGCGCAGTTAGATCATCGGGGGCTTGGTCGTTGCTCTAGCGTTCGCCCGCTTCGAACGTTTGTAAGCCCCAAAACAGCAGGATGCGAACGCCTTGGGATTGGTTGACTGGTTCAAGGGGACACGCCATGAGCGGTTGGATGCGGTTGCGCACCCTTTGAGCGAGGGCGGGTCGGGCGATGGTCCAAACGCGCGCGGACCGCGCCCGCGGGCGGCGGCAGCCTTCGCAGCGCGCATGACCTTTGAGGGCGTTGAACGGCACTACGGTGATCACCACGCGCTGCGCGGCGTCTCGCTGGATGTCGAGGCGGGCGAACTGGTCTGTCTGCTGGGCCCGTCGGGTTGCGGCAAGACCACGTTGTTGCGGATCGCATCGGGCGTTGAGCAGCCGACCGGTGGACGCGTGCTCCTGAACACCCACGAGGTGGCCGGCCCGCGCGCGTTCGTGCCGCCTGAACGCCGGAACGTCGGGCTGATGTTCCAGGAGTTCGCGCTCTTTCCGCACCTTAAGATTATCGACAACGTGGCCTTCGGGCTGCGCTCGTTGCCGCGAGTTGATCAGCGCCGCGAAGCCTTGGCAGCGCTCGCGCGGGTTGGGCTCGAAGCTTACGCGGAGCAGTTCCCACACGTGCTGTCAGGCGGGCAACAACAACGCGTGGCGCTGGCCCGGGCGATTGTCCCGCGCCCGGCTGTCATGTTGATGGATGAGCCGTTCTCCGGGCTCGATGTGCAACTGCGCGAAGCCATGCAGGATGAAACGCTGGCGCTCCTGCGCGAAACACGCGCCACATCGATCATCGTTACCCACGCGCCGGATGAAGCCGTGCGCATGGCCGACCGCATCGCGGTGATGCGTGAGGGGCGGATCGTTCAGGTCGGTCGCCCGCATGATCTTTATCGCGCGCCTGAAGATCTGTTCGTGGCGCGGCTGTTCTCGCAGATCAACGAGATCGCGATGCGTGTCGTGGGCGGTGCCGTGCGCTCGCCGATCGGTACGTTCTGGGTGCCTGATCTGGCGGAGGGGGAGACCGCGATCCTTTGCATTCGCCGCCGCGCGATCAGGTTGAAGCCCAGCGGTGAAGGGTTAGCCGCACGGGTGGTGCGCGCGCGGGTCCTCGGTGACATCGCGCTGATCGAATTAGCCGTGCAGGGCTTCGATGCGCCGCTGGAGACGGTGGTGCGCGAGGGGATGCAACCGCAGGCAGGCGATGAGCTGGCGATCGCAGTTGATCCTGAAAGCGTCCTGATTTTCCCGCCTCTCGCTGAACCTTAGATGCCCCGCTAACCTTACGGCTAGTTAATGTTGCGTGTTTGACCACCCGCTTGCTGGCCCAACGCGCGATCTGCCATAGTCCAAGGCGAGTTGACGCGCAGCGACAAACGCTCGCGCGCAGCATTGTTTTGACGTTCATCTTTCGCCTTTGGTGCGTTCACCTTTGGGCCGATGAACCGCAGCAAGGAGTGAGAAAGATGGGCACGTTTAGTGTTTGGCACTGGCTGATTGTGCTGGTTGTGGCCGTGCTTCTGTTCGGCGGCAGCGGCAAAATTTCGTCGATCATGGGCGACGTTGCCAAGGGCATCAAGAGCTTTAAGAAGGGCATGAAGGACGACGAAGTCGCCGAGAAAGACAGCCCGAAAACGATCGACAACGATGCCCCGCAAACGGCTGAGCGCGCGACTGAGCAGTCGAAAGCCAGCTAAGCGCCAGTTGCTTTAAGCGCGTGGCGTTCAGGCTGACACGTCACTGCTAGAGCATCGGGCTTCGGCGGCCTTTGAGCGCAACTGCGGTCTGCCACGCCGCTCAGGTCGCAAGACTGGGCGGCGTTCGCATTCAAGCGGCGGGGCAAGCGTTGCATCGGTGCGTCGGCAAGCGCTGGGGCTGCGATATCACTCGCTATCCATGCCCGCACTTGCGGCAGTGCCTTAGCCAGCCCGTTACAAGAACAGGTGCGGCGCGCGCCGATGGGGCCAGCCCACGGCAGCGGCCACCTCATGAGGAGAAATCCATGATTGAAATGCCCGGATGGATGGAGCTTTTCGTCATCGGCGTGGTGGCGCTCCTCGTCGTGGGACCGAAGGAGCTGCCGGGCCTTTTGCGCACGCTTGGCAAATACGCAGCGATGGTGAAGCGGCAGGCCAGCGAGTTTCGCTCGCAGCTTGATGAGGCGATCCAGGACAGCGACCTGCAAGAGGTGCGCAAGGACATGGAGACCTGGAAGGACGAGGCCTCCGAGACCGCGCGCGACATGGAACAGACCGTGCGCAACGACATGTACGACGTGCAAAACGAGTACGACGATCTCGATGATGATCTGCGCGGCGGAACCGCGCGCGATAAGGCGAAGACCACCGCGAAGGCAACCACCCACACGCAGAGCGATGCGCCCATCGGATCGACGAAGGATGCTTCCGCGGATGTCGGTGCTTCCGACCAGGGCGCAGGAAGCGCGGGCGGCGAAGGCGGCAACGCCAGCGAGGCGGCGGCTGATGAGACGCGCGACGCGGATGCCAGCGATGACCGCGAAGCCGCCGCACGCCTTGCGCGTCAACGCGAAGAAGAGCGGACCGCCGCGGCTTCAATGCCCTGACCCGGACGGCGCGCGCTCTCGTCGGGCGCGCGCTAGCAGCATGCACCGACCCACAAATCCCGACCGCGACCTGACGAACGCACCCCAACAACGGCAAGACCAAAACGATGACTGACGCGATCGAAGATCAACAGATTGATGCCAGCAAAGCCCCGCTGATGGAGCATTTGGCGGAACTGCGGACCCGGCTCATCTACGCGCTGGCCGCTATTTTCGTGATGTTCCTGATCTGCTTTGCGCTCGCCCGGCACATCTACAACATCCTCGTGTGGCCGCTGGTCACCGTGGTCGGCGAAGACAAGGCGCAGCTCATCTTCACACACCTTCTGGAGAAGTTTTTCGTTGACCTGAAGGTAGGGCTGTTTGGCGCGGTCTTCCTCGCGTTCCCGATCATCGCAACCCAGGTCTACAAGTTCGTAGCGCCCGGCCTCTACAAGCACGAACGCGAGGCGTTCCGGCCTTACCTGATCGCGACGCCGCTCCTGTTTTTGCTTGGCGCTGCGGTTGTTTACTTCATCGCCATGCCGCTGCTGGTGCAGTTCTCGGTGGGCTTTGAGCAGACCGGCGATGGCGGTGACGCGAAGATCCAACTGCTGCCGAAGGTCAACGAATACCTGTCGTTGATCATGACGCTGATCCTGGGCTTCGGTATCATCTTCCAGTTGCCGGTGGTGTTGGGACTGCTTGCGCGTGCAGGCGTCGTATCCGCGGCGGGTCTGCGTGAGAAACGACGCTACGCCATCCTCGGTGTGGTGGTGGCTGCCGCCATTTTGACGCCGCCCGATCCGATCAGTCAGATCGCCATGGCCCTGCCGACGATCCTGCTTTACGAGATCACCATCCTGACGGTGGATCGAATCGAGAAGGTGCGTGCAGCGAAGCAACCCGCCAACGACGAGTAGGGCAGGATCGCCCGATGATCGCCTGATCATCTAAGCGGCGTTTTGTGGTAGCGGGCGGAGCGATGAGCGGCGCGCATGGATGCCCGCTCACCACGCGCCGCTGACGGGCTAGCCAACCCGCGGTGACCAGTTTGCAGCGCGTTTTTCCTTGAACGACGCAAGGCCTTCGACGGCCTCATCCGACTGGCGCTTGGCAGCATGCGCATCGACCAGCGCTTGCAGGGCGGCCGCATCCAGCATGCCGTCCGCATGGGCAAGGATGGTCGCTTTGGTCTGCGCGATCGCCTCAGGTGCGTTTTCAAGCAGGCTTGCGACCATGCGCGTACCGGCGGCCTCAAGTTCATCGCGCGCGACCACCTCGTGGACGAGGCCGATGCGGCGCGCTTCATGTGCGTCAAAGCGCTCGCCGGTCAGCGCGTAGCGGCGTACCTGGCGGATGCCGATCGCATCGTTGAGCTGTGGCACGATGATCGCGCCTGTAAGCCCCCATCGCACTTCCGCGATCGAGAACAACGCATCATCGGCTGCGATCACGCAATCGCAGGCAGCCACAATCCCGGTCCCGCCGCCAAAGCAGCCACCTTGCACCAGCGCTACCGTCGGCACGGGCGCATGGTTCAACTGGTCCACCGCGCGTGCCGTTCGCGCCGAAACCTCAGCATTGTTTTGCGCAGAACTGCGGCGCACCTCGTCGATCCAGGTGAGGTCCGCACCCGCTTGAAAGTGCCGCCCGTTGCCTTGCAACACGATGACCCGCACGTCATCGCGGGCCGCCAACGCGTTTTGCGCGTCGAGCAGACCATCGATCATCGCGCCGTTGTAGGCGTTGTTCACCTCAGGTCGGTTGAGCGTGATGCGCGCCACGCCGTGGGCTTCAACGTTCAAAAGAACTTCGCTCATCGCTGTCTACCTTTTCGCGCAGGTTGAAAATCGGCCGCCGGTCCGGACCCGGATGTGTGACAAATCAGGCGCACTCGCGAGTTTGACATATTTGTAGGGTGAGTGACGCTTCGGGGAACGATAAATAACCGCAGTGATTTGTTCCGTGTCGCAAGGGTCGGACGTGCTGAGCGCTTTCGGCCTTTGTGCCGCCGTGTTGGCGGCGCCGTGCAGGTCGGCAGGCGAAGCACGAAGCACGAAGCACGAAACGGGGCCAAGCCCGTGCGGTGGCGGCGAGGTGCATGTGCTGCGTTCACGGCAACGAGAAGCTTTTCGGACGGCGGCGGCCGCGGTGCACGCGGCGCGCACGTTAAGGGAGAGGGCGATCTTGATGAGCGAGCCTAAGCAGCCAACGGCATCGGCGGGCAAGCGCCTGGCCATGAACGCGATGGTCGGCCAAGTGAAAGTGACGGGCGGGGCCGCCGCTGCCATCGCACTGGTCGCGACCTATGTGGTCGCTGGCGTGTTCGGATTGGGCCTCGGCGGCACATTCGCCATGCATCAGGCACACGCCTGCAATGCCCCCCAATGGCTCCAAAACATCAAGGGTTACGACGCCAACTGCGGGCCTGATCGGTCCGCCGCCATCAAGCGCCGCCAGGCCAAGCGCAACCGTGGGCCGCTCCAGGATTTGCGCCCGGGCAAAATGCCGTTGCGCTCGCTGGCCATGCTGGACGCGGTCGACGCGGCCATCGTGCGCTACCAGAAGATCGCCGCCCAGGGTGGGTGGAACACGATACCCAAGGGTCGCTATCTGCGTCCGGGCGACGATGATGAGCGCGCACCCGCCTTGCGTCGCCGCCTGATCCGCGGTGGCGATCTCGACCAGCGGTTTTGGTCGCGCTCCTTCAGCTACGGTCGTCGGCTGGAAGCGGCCGTGCGGCGGTTCCAAAAACGCCACGGGCTGATCACCAATGGGGTGGTTGATGCACGCACGCTGGCGCATCTGAACATTCCGGCGGCCACCCGCCTGGCGCAGCTTCGCGTCAACCGGGCGCGGATTCGCGACTACCTCGCGCAGCCCACCGACCAGCGCTATATTTTCGTCAACGTCCCGGCCTTTCAACTTGAAGCGGTCGAGGGCTACGAGGTGCAGCGCCGCCATCGCGTGATCGTTGGCAAGCCGGACCGGCAAACGCCCACGCTAAAGGCCACCATCAAGGGGCTGAACTTCTTCCCTTACTGGCGTGTGCCCGACAGCGTTGCCCACAAGGACCTGATCCCGAGGCTGCGGCGCGAGCCCGACTATCTGCAAAACGAGCACATTCGGGTGCTGACGGCGTTCGGCGGGCAAGAGGTCGACCCGCGCAGCATCGATTGGTCATCGCCGGACGCGAAGCGCTATAAGTTTCGCCAGGACCCGGGCAAATGGAATGCGCTCGGGCTTGTGCGCATCAACATGCCCAACGACGACATCATCTATCTGCACGATACCCCTATGCAGCGGCTGTTCTCGCAACGCTCCCGGGCCTACTCGGCGGGCTGCGTGCGGGTCCACGATGTGATGGAGCTGGTGAAGTGGCTGGCGCGTTATGAGCCAGGTTGGCAGGACGGCGCGCGGGTGGATGAAGTGCTCGCTAGCGGCATCGGTGAAGACCTGAAGTTCACGCGGCCGGTGCCAGTTTATCTCGCCTACATCACCGCCTGGGTCGAAGAAGATGGCGAAGTCCAGTTCCGTTACGACATGTACGGGCGCGACGGCATCCCTGAATTGACGCGATATCGCCCGCCGGAAGATGCACCCCCTCCAGGCCAGAAGCTGACGCCTTAAGCCCCGCCAAAGACAACGGCGGGCTGCAGGGCGCGGGGCTCGGTGGCGGTCGAAAAGAATCGCGCCGTCCATGAACGGCGTTTTTCATGAACGGCGTTTTACTGGGCTTTAACCACGTTCGCGCTACCTCTGTGACGTTCCGTTGCGTATCTCCTGTTGGAACTGATCCTGTGTTGCGTACCCCAAGTCACAAGCGTCGCCGTCGCACGTCCTCCCTCGTTTGCCTCGTATGTATGGGCGCGATGGCGTATTTCGCGGTCCACGCCTTAATCGGCCGTAACGGTTTCGAGGCCAGAACCGGTCTGCTCGAGCGCGCCACTGTGCTCAAAGCGGAACGCCTGCGCCTCGAAACCGTGCGCGATCAGCTCGCCGCCGACGTAGTTGCGCTGTCGCCTGATCATCCTAGCGCCGACATCGTTTATGAGTTTGCAGGCGATTTGTTCGGCCTTGCCCCGCCCGGCACGATCCTGATCAGACCGCAGAAAGAGGCGCAGCGCCGTTGAGCGCGTTAGACGTCGGGTGCCTGCGCACCGGGAGGCGGGCCACGGTGGATCAGATGGCCCCACCGTTCAGGATCATCGCGCACCGTCTTCGGCATCACATCATCGCCGACCAACGTGATCGCGCGCCCGCAGATGCTACGCCCCTCCGCGATCATGCGGTGGATGGCCGCCAGCGAGTTCAACTCTTCGGTGTTGTGTTCCTGATGCGCGTAGCTGCGGATCTTGTATTGGATCTGCTCAGGCGTGTTGACCGACGTGAAGTGCCAGCCGGCCTCGCGCACGCGCACATTGCGCAGATATTTTCCCGTTCGATAGCGGTTGCGCAACGTGGTGATGATGTCGTTCAGCCAGGACGGATAACGCTTGGACTGCAGCACGCGGGTTGAACGCAGCGCCTGCATGCCGACGATGTTCTTCTTCTGGGTCGCACGCACGGCGCACAGCGCAATGTACTTGTTCACCACCATCAGATTCAATTTGTAGGTGTAATAAACGCACTCCAGGAAGATGATCTGGTCGTGCGTTGCCTCCCGCGTCACCCGCTTCAACTCCCACGGGTAGGCGATTTCATCCACATCGCTGATCATGATGATGTCGTCGTCCGCCGCCTGAGCGATGCCGCGGATGGTGGCGTCACGCTGGAAGCGTTCGCGCGTCCACGCGTTGCCCTCGTCAGGCATATCGTCAACGACCACGTGGATGATTTGCTTCTCCCAGCGAGCGAAACGCTCCCTATTTTCCGCAAAATGCAGGGGCTTGGGCTTGCCGGTGAAGGTCTTTGTGGCTTCGGTCACGACGAAATAGTCGACGTGGTCCGCAAGCTCCTTCAGCCGCAACTCAAGGATGTCCAATTCATTGAAGAAGGTGAAGCAGTCGTAGAGGGCCATGGTGATGCTGTCAGCTTATGCGGGCGCTTCGCGTGGCCTTAGGTGGGCCGGGCGCGCAGCTTTGCGTGCCACGACGTTACTTGGTCCGGGCGGCGTGTAGCATGCGGTTGTGCAGCGTGCCAACGCAGCTCTGCGCGAGGGGCTCGATGTCAGCCTGGGTACAGGGTCGATTGGGGCCGCGGTGAGGCCTTTGTGGGCGCCTGGAGGCAAGCGTCGGCGCAGGCGCTTGTGCCGCAATCTGAGAGGTGAAGGCGATGCCGCACGTCAAAGAGCAAGTCACACAAATTACACAGCCAGCAAACCGGCAGACGGGCGCACACGGGAGCCAGACTGTCAGCGTTGAACCGTTGGTGGCGCTGCTTGATGACGAGACAACGCTCAACGCGCTTGATGAGATCTTCTTTTCATCGAGCGTACGCCAGCATTTCAACGATGAAGGCGAGATGCTGATCTTCCGCGAGCGCTGGCTTGGCCGCTATCTGCGTGACCACGGTGAGCATGCGTTCGCGGCGATCGCGGATGGGCAACTGGTTGGCTATGTGGTTGGCTGCCTGAAGAACCCGAACGAGATCGGCGGCTTTGAAGACATCACAGCTTACGCCGCTCTTCCTGACCTCGTGGCCCAAACACCGGCTCACCTCCACATCAACGTGCTCGCGGGCTGGCGCAGTCGCGGCGTAGGCGCCCACCTGATCCGCCATTTCGCAGCCCACGCGGCAGCGCATGGCTGTCCCGCGGTGCACATCATCACCGGGCGCGGGGGCCGCAACGTTGGCTTTTACGAGCGCAACGGGTTTCACACGCTCTTCAGCGGCGATGCAACGGCGTCTCCTGCGACCCGAGGCTTGGTGTTCATGGCACGCCCGACGACCCTGACCCTAACGGGCTCCCGTGACGGCGGTGCACATAGTCAGGGCGTTTGACGCGCGCGTCCATGGCTCGCTTTACTGTTGGCCGGGTAGCGCAGGCGCGCAGCGACATCGATGCTGTGTTTCGCGGTACCCCCACCCGCAGCGAGAGGTCACCCGTGTCAGCTACCGAAGCCTCAACCTTCGACTACATCATCGTGGGCGCGGGCACCGCCGGCTGCCTGCTGGCCAACCGCCTCTCGGCGAACCCACGTACACGCGTCGCGTTGATCGAGGCGGGCGGGCGCGACACCTATCCGTGGATCCATATCCCCGTCGGTTACCTCTACCTGATGGGCAACCCGCGCGCGGACTGGTGCTTCAAGACGGCCAACGTCCCGGGGCTGAACGGGCGCGCGCTCGACTACCCGCGCGGGCGCGTGCTGGGTGGATGTTCGTCGATCAACGGTATGATCTACATGCGCGGACAGGCGCGCGATTACGACCACTGGCGTCAGTTGGGGAACCCGGGCTGGGCCTGGGACGACGTGCTCCCGTATTTCAAGCAGCATCAGGATCAAGCCAGCATGGCGCCCGAAGCGTTCGGGGAGGCGCATGCCCGTGGCGGAGAATGGCGCATTGAACCGCAGCGGCTCTCGTGGGCGATCCTTGATGCGTTTCGCGACGCCGCCGCCCAGGCGGGCATTCCACCGCGCGATGATTTCAACGCCGGCGACAACGAAGGCTGCGGTTACTTCCAGGTGAACCAGCGCAGCGGCTGGCGGTGGAACACGCGCAAGGCGTTTCTGACGCCGGTGCGCCATCGCGCCAATCTCACGGTGTTGACCGATACGATGGTGGAGCGGGTGACGCTGAACGCTCGGCGTGCGACGGGGATCAGGGTGCGCCAAACTGGTGCGGCTTCACGGGCGCTGCATGCGCGGCGGGAGGTCATCTTGGCGGCGGGCGCGATCGGGTCGCCTCATCTGCTGCAAGTGTCAGGGATCGGTCCGCCGGCTGTTCTTGAAGCGGCCGGTGTCAGCGTGCGCCATGCCTTGGACGGTGTTGGCGCGAACCTGCAGGATCATTTGCAAATCCGCTGCGCCTATCGCGTGAGTGGCGTGCCCACGTTGAACGAGAAGGCGGCGCGATGGTCATCACGCACAGCGATGGCGCTTGACTATGCGCTGAAGCGGCGCGGGCCGATGTCGATGGCACCATCCCAGCTTGGCGCCTTTGCGAAATCCGATCCCTCGCGGGCGAGCGCGAATCTGCAGTATCACGTGCAGCCGCTGTCGCTGCCGCGTTTCGGCGAGCCGCTTGACCCGTTCCCCGCCTTCACCGCAAGCGTGTGCAACCTGCGTCCCGAAAGCCGCGGCACCGTCACGCTGGCCGGGCCGGAAGCGGCACAGCCACCGGTCATTCAACCCAACTATCTCAGCGCCGCAGCGGACCGTGAGGTCGCCGCGCAAAGCGTGATGCTGACGCGCAGGATTGTCGGCCAGGCTGCATTGCAACGGTTTTCACCGCAGGAATTTCGTCCTGGCCCGCAAATCGTTGAGCCCGAAGCCCTCGCGCAAGCGGCCGGCGACATCTCCACGACAATTTTCCACCCCGTCGGGACCGCGAAAATGGGCAACGATGCGCACGCTGTGGTGTCGCCGCGCTTGCAGGTGCGGGGGGTGGAAGGGCTACGTGTGATCGACGCGTCGGTCATGCCGACGATCACGAGCGGGAACACAAATGCGCCCACGCTGATGATCGCGGAGAAGGGCGCGGCGATGATCGCCGAAGACGAACGCGCTGGCGTGGTGGCGCGCGCCCTCGCTTGAGCTTTGCGCGGTGGGGCGATGAACGCACCAGGGTGGGCTCAAGAAGCCAGGGTACGCTCAATAAAAGTGAGCGGGGATCCAGGCCCGCCCGCCAGGGGGGAATGTGGCGGGCAGGAGGGCACGACTGGATCCCCGCTGCTTCCCGGGGGGGTATATCGCCGGGAAATGATCGGGATGCTTATGGTGGCAGCCGCTGCGCGGAGGGCGCTTACGCCGACACCGCCTCCGTTCATTAGCGCCCGCCCAACTCATCGAACTTGGCCCAGGCCGGCGGACTGTTCGAGCGCCGTTTGCGGCGTATGCGCGGTGCGCGCGATTTCGGTGTTGGGCGCGCCTTCGGCGCGGTCCGGGGCGGCGTTGTCCGAGGCGGTTTCGCGGCAGCCGGTTTGACGGGTGAGCGTCGCGCGGCTTGCGGTGTGCTGACGCGAGGACGCGGTGCACCCAGCGCTGAGCGGCGGCGACGCTTGCGGACTTTAGGTTTCGCAGGCGTTGACGGCCTGATGCGCGCGCGTTGACGTGGCCGCGCGTTGACCGGCTTGCGCGGGGCCAACACGGCCGGCGGCGACGTCACGGCGGCGGTCGGCTCAAGCGCGGGTTCCACCGAGGGACGCACGCCGGCTTGCGGTGAGGGCGGCGTGGCAAGACGTGCAGCACGTGCGGCTCTTTGCGGGTTAGCCGCTGGCGGAAGCGGCATCAGACGTGCGCGTGTAAGTCGCGGCTTGGGCGCGAACAGTGCGGTCGTCTCGATGTCATCGGGCAGCGTACCCGCCAACACCGTGCCACCTCGCGTGGTGCGCTGCGCCGTCAGGCCGGCCGCGGCTGTCAGGACCCTGGTGGTGACCCGCGTCGCGATGGCCCCGTCGGCATCGATCAGTTCGATCCGCAAATCAAAGCTGTCGGGCGCGGTCGCAGGCAGCATAATCCGCAAGCCGGGCAGATCGACGGGATTGATCGCCCAACTGTTGGGTTTGAAGCGCTGACCTTTTGAAAAGCGCGTGCCCGTCGGCAACTGGTGGATCAACACCATGCCAAGCGGATCGCTCAGATCCTCGTTGATCAGACGCAACGGAAAGCGCGCATTGGCCCGCGTGATTCGGTTCAGATGCAGGTCGAGCACGAAGCGTGGACCTTCGTCGTCGAAGCCGGGCTGTGCTGGTGTGGCCAGGGGCGCGGTTGCGCGACGCGACGTAGGCCGCGGCGCGGGCGCCTGCTGGTCCGGTTCGGCAACCACGGTGGGCTGATGCAGCGCTGCGGTCACCACGCGGCGATGCCAATTGGCAATGCGGCCCGGTTCGCCCGTGCGCTGGGGTGCGCCGGATGCGTTTTCAGGCTGGGCCCGTAGCACGGAAGGGTTGAGGTACAGCGTGACCAACAAAGCAAGCGCGCCGAGGAAGCTTGCGCCAGCGACAGAGGCGCCCATCATGCCGGACGCAAAAGAGCGCGCGAGCTGGCGTGAACCAGGGCGTGCCGCGCGCGCCGTCGGCGTCAGAGCCGCACTTGCGCTGCCAGCCTCAGCCGGCTGCGCTGCCTCAACGGCCTTGATGTAGGACGCCATTACCTTGAAGTGGCTGGCGTTGGGTGTGGGCGCCTGTTGGCCTGCGTGTGAGGCTTGCGCGCCGCGTGACGACTTTCGGTCCAGACGCGCCATCAGGCTGCCGTGCTCGCCAGCGCGCGCGCGGGTCGGATCGGTCAGCGTGCGCGGCAACGGCGGCACGTCATCGGCATCGAGGTTGGAATAGTCGACACCGGGCCGCTCGCCAGGCATCGGCGTGTTGGCGATGTGCGCTTCGAGGCGTCGCCGGTCCTGCTCGAGATCTTCCGGCGTGAGCGGCACGTCGCGAAGGGGCGCTTCGGTCGACGCATCTGATGTGGCCTCGAGTGACTTGGCCTCGAGTGACGTATCTTCGTCCTCGTCCTGGGCCGTGAGAGGCGGCGGCCGTGTCAGCCCAGGCAACGCCTGGTTCAGCGGTGGCAGCAGGGCGGTACCATCGAACGATGCGGCAGGCCTACGCGGGCGGCCATGCGGCACCCCAACATCGGGCGCGAACTTCAATTGAAAGTCGGGAAGCGGCGAAGATCCGCGCGGCATGGACGGTGGCGCCGACGCGTCCACCGGGACGGGTTGAGCTGCCACAGCGCCGCCAGCGAACGACGACGGCGCGTCGCGATCGGCACCTGCGTCGCCACTTAAATGCGGCGTTGACGGCGCATCGCTGTTAAGCTCGGCCAGAACAGGCTCGCGCTTCAGGGACGCTAACTGCTCGTGCGGCGCCGTCTCGTCGTGCCGAACGGGCTCGGGAGACCCCGAAGCCAGATGATGGGATGACCCGCTTGCGGGTGACGGCACCTCACTCGATGCCTCGCATCCGAAATCCAGCCGAAGCTCTTTGCTCCAAGCATCCTCCGGCGCCCTCCACGCGTTGCGCATGGTGGCCTCCCTCTCGTTCAAAGTAGATCCCTCTCGGCGTCAGCCGGCCCCACACCGTATATTTCGCCGTCGCACACTAAGATGGCTCCGTACCCCGCTGTAGGGCTCGCAACGCTGTGCATTACGTGTTGGTGCAACCTTGCGCGTGACATCATCACAACGCGACTCGATTGAGAAGAAAAAAGGGCAATAAGGGAACACACGTGGTTAGGCCTGTGGTTGAGCGATGTTTTCCACCTGCAAGGGAGGTTCCCCTTGCGATAACCCGATTGCATTTGGGCCATTTAAGATGCCAAACACGAACGGCGCGCATTGGCGACCGCGCGCATTGGTAGAAAACTCATAAAAATGAACTGGTTAGGGCGTGGTGCGGGCAGCTTGATGGCGGCTTTGGATCGTTTTTGGATGCGCGCTTAATCGCTAATCTGATGATTATGCAAAACCGCAATCGTTCTGCTTGAACCGAGTATCTGAGAGGAACTTTCCACAGCGTGCCGGGACTGTGGATAAACCCTGTTTTGATGCTTGCCTGTTGAATAAACTGAATTGACTGAAACGCGTGGTATTGGTTCATACACACGCTTGGCGTGCATGTTGCGACGCAACATCGGATCAAGGCTGGCCGACGAAGGCCGTAAGACTTTGGTCGGATGTGGGGCGATTGACGGCGCTTTTCGCACGCGCGAGATTGCATGACGCGCAGGCCTGGGCTTTATTCAACCACGATGGGTGATTAGAACACGGTCTACAACGCTCTCATTTCCAAACGCGCTCAAGGAGACCCCATGGCGGACGTTGCCCACGCTGAAGCCCCCGCTCGCCCACCACCGCAAGCTGGCAGCAACGAGGCCCCCGCCATCCAAATGGTCGGTGTGCACAAATGGTACGGCGACTTTCACGTCCTGCGCGACATCGACCTGACGGTGCACACCGGCGAACGCATCGTGATCTGCGGGCCATCGGGTTCAGGCAAGTCGACGCTCATCCGTTGTATCAATCGGCTGGAAGAGCACCAAAAAGGTCAGATCATCGTCGATGGCACTGAGCTGACGGGCGATTTGCGGCAGATCGATAAGATCCGCTCCGAAGTTGGAATGGTGTTCCAGTCGTTCAATCTGTTCCCGCATTTGAGCGTGCTGGACAACTTGTGCCTGGCACCGGTGTGGGTGCGCAAGCAAGCGCGCGCCGACGCGGAACGTACCGCGATGGAGTACCTTGAACGGGTCAAGATCCCGGATCAGGCTCTGAAGTTCCCCGGCCAGCTCTCGGGCGGGCAGCAGCAGCGCGTGGCGATCGCGCGCGCGCTTTGCATGTCACCGCGCATCATGCTGTTCGATGAGCCGACCTCCGCGCTTGACCCCGAGATGATCAAGGAGGTGCTCGACACGATGATCGAGCTCGCCGGGACTGGCATGACGATGATCTGCGTGACCCACGAGATGGGCTTTGCGCGCTCCGTCGCTGACCGCGTGATCTTCATGGACCAGGGCGAGATCGTGGAGCAAAACGAGCCGATCGAGTTCTTCAACAACCCGAAATCCGATCGCACCAAGCTGTTCCTGTCGCAGATCCTCAACCACTAGAGCAACGGGCGCAAAGTGCGCCATCACCGGCTCGAACACTCAGGCCTTGCCTTTGCGCCCAAAGTTGCTCTGCACGCGTGCCTGCAACGCCTTGATGCTGCATTCCGCTAAGGCTTGAACGAACAAAGTCTTTCGGCTGGTTGTCCGCCAAAAGCCGTTTGACAGTCACCGAACTGCTAACGCAGTTTGGCCCTTGCACACGAAGCCGTGACAAGCGGTAAAGTGCGCGTCCGTCCCGGGTGTAGCGTCAAGTGCGCACCCTCCAATTCGGGAGAAACACTGTATGAAAAACCTCTTTAAGGTTGGTGCCGTTGCCTCCGTCGCGCTGCTCAGCGCTGGCGTGGCACACGCCGCGACCCTCGACGACGTCAAGAAAGCTGGCTTGCTGAAATGCGGCGTCAGCCAAGGCCTGCCCGGCTTCTCGAACGCTGGCAGTGACACCAAATGGTCCGGTATTGACGTTGACCTTTGCAAAGCGGTCGCCGCAGCCATCTTCGGTGACGCCAGCAAAGTGAAATACGTGCCGCTTTCGGCCAAAGAGCGCTTCACCGCGCTGCAATCGGGCGAAGTCGACCTGCTGTCGCGCAACACGACCTGGACGATGAGCCGTGACTCAAAGCTGGGCCTCGATTTCCGCGCCGTCAACTACTACGACGGTCAGGGCTTCATGGTTCCCAAAAAGCTCGGCGTGAAGAGCGCGAAAGAGCTCGACGGTGCTGCCGTTTGCACCAACACCGGCACGACCACCGAACTGAATGTGGCTGACTTCTTCCGTGCCAACGGCATGAAGTACAAAGTCGTCGCTTTCGAAAAGGCTGACGAAGTTGTGGCCGCTTACGATGCTGGCCGTTGCGACGTTTACACCACGGACCGCTCGGGTCTTGCTGCGCAGCGCCTCAAGTTGTCGAACCCGGCTGACCACGTCGTTCTGCCCGAAATCATCTCGAAAGAGCCGCTCGGCCCGGCCGTGCGCCAGGGCGACAGCCAGTGGCTCGACATCGTGACTTGGGCTCACTACGCCATGGTCAACGCTGAAGAGATGGGCGTCACGTCTGCAAACGTCGACAAGATGAAGGCGTCGAAAGACCCCGCCATCCAACGCCTGCTGGGCACCACCGGCGAGTTCGGCCCGAACATCGGTCTGCCGAAAGAGTGGGCTTACAACATCATCAAGATGGTCGGTAACTACGGTGAAAGCTATGAGCGTAACGTCGGTCCTTCGACGCCGCTGAAGCTGGAGCGTGGCACCAACGCACTGTGGACCAAAGGTGGCCTGCAGTACGCGCCGCCGATCCGCTAACCCTTGATCTGAGAGGGGCTGTACCAGCGATGGTGCAGCCCTTCTTCTATCGGCAAGGGTCATGGGCGGCTTTGTAAGCCGGACAGACCTTGTGCGATCCCCGCGATCGTAACGCCCCACCGCTCACACACGTCCCAACGCTGCATACGAGACCGCTCCAAGAGGCTCCATGGCCGTAGAATCCGATCCGCGCTACTCCTCCGCGCCCTCGCCGGCGAAAGTCTCGCCGCTGTACGACCCCAAGGTGCGGGGCATGGTCGCGCAGATCGTGCTGCTGGTGATCGTGGTCGGTCTCGGTTACGGCCTCGTCACCAACACCTACACCAACCTGCAAAAGGGCGGCATTGCCTCAGGTTTCGGCTTTCTCAGTGATCCGGCCGGCTTCGGTATCATCCAGGCTCTGATCCCCTACACGGAATCATCGAGCTACTTGCGCGTCTTCTTCGTCGGCCTCCTCAACACGATCCTGGTCGCCGTCATCGGCATCATCCTCGCGACCATCCTTGGCTTCATCGTCGGCATCGCACGCCTCTCCAGCAATTGGCTCGTCTCCACGATTGCCTGGGCCTACATCGAGGTGATGCGCAACATCCCGTTGCTGCTCCACCTGTTCATTTGGTACTTTGCCGTGCTGCGCGCGCTGCCCGCCAAGCGCGATGAACCGATCTCGTTTTTCGATACGGTCTTCCTCAACATCTTCGGCATCTGGGCGCCGGCGCTGATCACAGCTGACGGCTTCTGGATGACGTTGGCGGCAATCCCGCTCGCGGTTGTGGTCGCCTGGGGCGTCAGTCGATGGGCCAAGGCACGCCAGCTGCGGACCGGTCAGCCGTTCCCCTCATTCTGGGTCGGCTTGGGCATCCTGATCGCGATACCGCTTGCCGTGTTCGCTGCGACCGGCATGCCGGCCACATGGGAACATCCGGTCTTCAAGGAAACGGGGCCGCTGCTGCGCCGCGGTTTCCAGCAGGACATCGGCCTTAACATCATCCCTGAATTCATCGCGCTGTTGCTGGCGCTGACGATCTACACCGCCGGCTTTATCGCGGAGACGGTGCGCGCCGGCATTCAGTCCGTGCATAAGGGTCAAACGGAAGCTGCACGCTCGCTTGGCCTGCGCCCCAACCGCACCACGCAGCTTGTGGTCATCCCGCAGGCGATGCGCGTGATCATCCCACCGCTGACCAGCCAGTATCTGAACCTGACGAAGAACTCCTCGCTGGCGGTCGCGATCGCTTACCCCGACCTGGTGTCCGTGTTTGCCGGGACCTCGCTCAACCAGACCGGTCAGGCGGTCGAGATCGTGCTGATGGTGATGGCTGTCTACCTGACGCTATCGCTGCTCACCTCAGCGTTGATGAATTGGTACAACGCGCGCGTCGCGTTGGTCGAACGCTAGAGGGGGAGGGCACCATGAGCGATATCCAAGCCGAGACCGCAGTCTCCCAGGCGCGCCGCCTCAACCGGCCCAAAGTGGAAGCGTTTGTCCGCCGCGAGTTCTCATCGCCGCAGCCGCCGCCGGTCAGCGAGCGCGGCCCCCTCGCATGGATCCGAAAGAACCTCGTGTCGAACTGGGTCGACGCGCTGCTCACGATCGCCTGCATCGTGTTCCTCTATTGGATGCTCGCGCCGCTCTTCAAATTCACGCTGATCGACGCGGTCTGGACCGGCAAAGACCGCAGCGCCTGCTTGGGGCCGGAGGTTGGCGCCTGCTGGGCGATGGTGGGCGAAAAGCTCGGCATCTACATGTACGGCTTTTATCCGCCCATGGAACGCTGGCGGCCGAATGTGGTCGGCGCGACGGGCGCGATTCTGCTGCTGGCACTGGTCATTCCGGGCATCCCGCTCAAGCGCTACATCGCGGGGCTTTTGCTGGTGGTCTTCCCGGTGTTCGCCTTCTTCATGCTGGCCGGTGGTGTGTTCGGCCTCGTCGAAGTTGAGACCGCGCGGTGGGGCGGCCTGATGCTGACCCTGGTGGTGGCGGTGACCGGCATTACCGCGTCACTCCCCTTGGGCATTTTGCTGGCGCTAGGACGGCGCTCCGAACTCCCGATCGTCAAGGCGTTCTCGATCGCATTTATCGAGTTCTGGCGCGGCGTACCGCTCATCACCGTGCTGTTCATGGCGAGCGTGATGCTGCCGCTATTCCTGCCTGACGGCGTGACCTTCAACAAGCTGTTACGCGCGCTGATCGGCGTGACGTTGTTTGCGTCGGCCTATATGGCGGAAGTGGTGCGTGGCGGTCTGGCCGCGATCCCGCGGGGGCAGTTCGAAGGCGCGCAGGCGCTCGGGCTCAGTTACCCGAAAATGATGATTTTCATCGTTCTGCCGCAGGCGCTCAAGCACGTGATCCCTGGAATCGTGAACACCTTCATCGGGCTCTTCAAGGACACCACGCTGGTCTACATCGTGGGTCTGTTCGACCTGCTGGAGATCATCAAGTCGAGCTTCTCCGATGTGAACTGGTCAACGCCGGTGCAAAGCGCGACGGGGTTCATCTTTGCCGCCGTGATCTTCTGGATCTTCTGTTTCGCCATGTCGCAGTACTCGCAGTACATGGAGAAGCGCCTCGACACCGGTCACAAGCGGTAGCGCGCCGGGCCGTTCCGCAGTGGGGGCACGGCGCGCGAAGGGGGCAGCGGCATGCGTTGAGGCGGTGCGCCGTGATGGCCCGTTCGGGGCGGCAAGTCTGCGTCGCGTCCTTTGCCGGGCGCTTACAGCTTGCCGGCGACCATCTCGGCAATCGCCAGCGATGATGTGAGACCCGGGCTCTCAATGCCGTAGAGCGCGACGACGTTCTCCACGCCGTGTTCGTCCCGCCCATGGATCTGGAAATCCGCCGCCGGCTCGCCCTGGCGGTAGAGCTTCGGCCTCACGCCCGTGTAGCCGGGCTGCAAAGCGGTCTCATCAAGCCCGGGATACCAGCGCTCGATCGAGCGGGCGAAAGCTTCGCGGCGGGCCCGCCCGTCAGCCATCACCGGTTCAAAATCATACGTGAATGCTTCATCGGCGCACCACGCCAGGTCCGGTCCAAACTTGGTCTGCCCGCCCGTATCGAGTGTCAGGTGGACGCCAAGCCAGGCGCCATCCGGCATCGGGTAGATCAGCCGGGAAAACGGCGAAGCGCCGCCCAGGCTGTAGTAGTGCCCCTTGGCGGGATGCATGGTGGGAACGGTGTAGTGCGTCCTGCGGGGTGAGCTTTCGTGCCCCGTCTCTCGCTGAGCATCGGGCACGCCATCGGCGCCGCCGAACAACGTTGTGCCCAGCCGCGTTGCCTGCAGGCCGGCGCACACCACCACGCGCTTAGCGGTGATCTGCGTACCGTTGCCCGCTTCATCGTCCGCACGATCGGCTCGCGCGCCGTCCTCACGGGCGCCCGCCGAAAGCCGCAGCGCGAACAAGCCTGACGCCTGCCGCTCGATCGCTTCCACGCGCGTGTTCAGCACAACCTGACCACCGTGGCTGGTGAGCATGCCCTCAAGTGCCACCATGAAGGCATGTGAATCGACCACGCCGGTCGACGGCGACAACGCGGCCGCAACGCAGCGCAAAGCCGGTTCCATCGCGTGCGCGTCGGCCGCGCTGAGGGGGGTGAGATCGTCAACACCATTCGCTGCAGCCCGCGCGATAAGCGCCCCGATGCCGTCGGCCTCACCCTCGTGGGTGGCGACGATCAGCTTGCCGCAGCGTTTCGCGGTAACGCCATGGTCGGCGCAGAACTGGTAGAGCAGCGCCTTGCCGCGCACGCACGCTGATGCGCGCAGGCTGCCCTTGGGGTAGTAGATCCCGGCGTGGATGACCTCGGAATTGCGCGCGCTCGTTTCCGAGCCAATCAGGCCGTGCTGCTCCAGCACCATCACCTCTTGGCCGGCACACGCCAGCCGTTGGGCCACCGCCAGCCCGACCACGCCGGCACCGATCACGGCGGTTTCGAGGTCTGCGCTCACTTCGCCTATGCTCCCTTTCAGGCCTGTGCTCGGGCAGGCCCCGTGCTCGGGCCTTGACCCTTGCGCGTGATCGCGCACCATGCCAGCAGATTTTGTCGCGTGATCAGCCGCACGCTACGGTCTTGCAACGACCAACCGCGCCGCGATCGTCAAACGTCCACAACCCGCTTCGCCGAAGGTGATGGCCATGTCCGCAACGTCTGCCCCATCCGCCACGTCGGCGGGCACTCCGATTTCACAGCATTTTGCCTCTGACAACAATGCCGGCATTTGTCCTGCCGCGCGCGATTGGATGCTGCGCGCCGATGCCTCAGGCCACGAGGTCGGCTATGGCGATGACCGCTGGACGCAGGACGTTTGCGATCGCTTCCGCACGCTGTTCGATACCGACTGCGAAGTCTTTTTCGTCTTCAACGGCACCGCGGCAAACGCGCTCGCTTTGGCCACCCTGGGCCAGTCCTACAACGCCATCATCTGCCATGCGTCCAGCCACATCGAGGTCGATGAGTGCGGCGCGCCGGAGTTCTTTTCCAACGGCGCGAAACTGATCACGGCGGACGGGCCCGAGGCGAAGTTGCGGGCTGACGACATCGAGCACCTTGCGGTCAAGCGCTCAGACTTGCATTTCCCGAAGGCGCGCGCGGTCTCGCTCACCCAGGCGACCGAATTCGGTACGCTGTACAACGTCGATGAGCTGCGGGCGATCGCGTCCATCGCCAAGCGGCGGGGCCTCAACATCCACATGGACGGCGCACGCTTTGCCAACGCGGTCGCGCGGCTCGATGTGCACCCTTCTGAGATCACGTGGCGTGCGGGCGTCGATGTGCTGGCGTTCGGCGGCACCAAAAATGGACTGCCGGTGGGGGAAGCTGTGATTTTCTTCAAGAAGGAACTCGCTGAGGACTTCGCCTGGCGGGTTAAACAAGCGGGGCAGCTTGCGTCCAAAATGCGTTATGTTTCAGCGCCCTGGCTGGGTCTGCTGGACGATGATGTATGGCTGAAGAACGCGCGGCACGCCAACGCAATGGCCGATCGGTTGGCTCAAGGGCTGACGGAGCGCGGCATTCGCCTGATGTTCCCGGTGGAAGCCAACGCGGTCTTCGCCACGATCGATCCGCGTGTGCAAGCGCAGGTCCGTACGAAGGGCTGGCGGTTCTACACGTTCGTGGGCGACGATGGGTGCCGGTTGATGTGCGCCTGGGATACAGCGCCGGAGGTCGTGGACCGGTTCGTCGCGGATGTCGCCGAAGCGCAAGCGCACCACGGGTTGACGTCGGCCGCTTGAGGCTCGCGCCGGCGCGCCGGCTGGTAGCAATCTAGCGGCCGTGGTCAGGCCGCCGGCAGCGCCTCAGCGCATGATGCGATGGCCGCCTCAAGCTGATCGTAGTGGTCGATCATGACGGTAGGTTTGAGCGCGCGCATGGGCGGATCGGAATAGCCAAACGTGACGCCCACCACGGGAAGCTCCGCACGCACGGCCGTTTGAATGTCGGTATCGCTATCGCCGATCATGATGGCGCGTTTCGGGTCACCGCCCGCGTGCGTCACGCACCAGCGTAGATGGTCGGGATGAGGCTTATAATGCTCGAACGTGTCGCGGCCGGCGAGGTAAGCAAAACGGGGGCTCAAGCCCAGCGCGTCCAGCAGCAACTGCGATAGATGCGCGCGCTTGTTGGTGCAGACAGCGAACCGGGCACCGGCGGCTTGAAGCGTTTCCATCGCGTCGATCAAACCGGGAAACGGGCGGCTTGCATCTGCGATGTGGGCGGCATAGCGCACCATGAACCGTTCAAACAGCGCTTCAACGGTAGCATCGTCATGGTCAGCCTGCTGCGCGGCAAGGCCCGCCCGCAGGATCGCGCGTCCACCGTGCGAGATCGTCGGCAACAAGGTCGCCGTCGGCCCGGCCTGATAGCCGGCCTCCTCAAGCACGTGGTTCGCCGCGTTGATGAGGTCAGGGGCTGTGTCGACCAACGTGCCATCGAGATCGAACACCACCGTGATGCCGGCAAGGGCGCCGCGCGCAAGGGATGCTGGCGGTCGGTTGGTGGCGTTGGTCATCGTTCAAGTCCTTGCTTGGGGCTAGAACACCGGGCGCAAAGTCGATGTCAGGATCGCCCTAGATCATCGGGCGATTTATCGGGATCACCGCAGGTGAACCCGAAATCGACCTAAGATGATCTAATCTCAAAGTGCAGAGCAACTTTGGGCGCAAAGGCAAGGCCTCAGTGTTTGGGCAGGTGATTCGCACTTTGCGCCCGTTGCTCTAG